>NZ_CP097267.1:1162500-1537500 GCF_028473605.1 Acidovorax sp. NCPPB 3576
CACGCCCGAGGCCTCGGCCGCCTTGGCCACGGCCGGGGCGATGCGCAGGATCAGGCGCACGTCGAACGGCGTGGGAATGAGGTAGTCGGGGCCGAACGACAGCTCCTGTCCCGCATAGGCGGCGGCCACCTCGTCGCTCATCTCGGCCTTGGCGAGGTCGGCGATCTCTCGCACGCAGGCCAGCTTCATCTCCTGCGTGATCTTGGTCGCGCCGCAGTCGAGCGCGCCGCGGAAGATGTACGGAAAGCACAGCACGTTGTTGACCTGGTTCGGGTAGTCCGAACGGCCCGTGGCGATGATGCAATCCGGGCGCACGGCCTTGGCCAGCTCGGGGCGGATCTCGGGCTCGGGGTTGGCCAGCGCCAGGATGATCGGTTGGTCGGCCATGGTCTTGACCATTTCGGCCGTCAACACGCCGGGGGCCGAGCAGCCCAGGAACACGTCGGCGCCGTTGACCACGTCGGCCAGGGTGCGGGCCTCGGTCTTTTGCGCGTAGCGGACCTTGGATTCGTCGAGGTTGGTGCGGCCGTCGTGGATCACGCCCTTGGAATCGACCACGAAGATGTGTTCGCGCTTGACCCCCAGGCCCACCATCACGTCCAGGCAGGCGATGGCCGCGGCGCCTGCGCCCGACACCGCCACCTTGACCGCGCCGATCTCCTTGCCCACCAGCTCCAGGCCGTTGAGCAGCGCGGCGCTGGAGATGATGGCCGTGCCATGCTGGTCATCGTGGAACACCGGAATGTTCAGGCGCTTGGAGAGTTCGCGCTCGATGTAGAAGCACTCGGGCGCCTTGATGTCTTCCAGGTTGATGCCGCCCAGCGTGGGTTCCAGCGACGCGATGATCTCCACCAGCTTGTCGGGATCGCGCTCGGCCAGCTCGATGTCGAACACGTCCACGCCTGCGAACTTCTTGAACAGGCAGCCCTTGCCCTCCATCACCGGCTTGCTGGCCAGCGGGCCGATGTCCCCCAGGCCCAGCACGGCCGTGCCGTTGGTGATCACGCCCACCAGGTTGCCGCGCGCCGTGTAGTCGAACGCCAGCGACGGATCGGCCTCGATGTCCAGGCACGGATAGGCCACGCCCGGCGAATAGGCCAGCGACAGGTCGCGCTGGTTGGACAGCGGCTTGGTCGGCGTGACCGAAATCTTGCCGCGGCTGGGGTTGCGGTGGTATTCGAGCGCGGCTTCGCGCAGGGCCTGCTCGGCAGCGGACAGTGTGTGTTGTGTCATGGATGGAGATCCTAGGGAGAAATGCGCAGGGAGCTTACTCCAAGCGGGGCGCGGAAATCCCACCGGCCAATGCGGATTGCGCATGGCGTGCAACGGGTTCGCAGAGGCCCGCGCGATGACTTTGGCGGGCTGCGGTCACCGAGGGCGCGGGGCCTGGAGGCGGGCCCCATCGGCCAACGGGGCCCGCCTTCATGCTGCGATGGCGCCGCGATCGCACGGGCATCGTGCGGGCATCACGCCGCCATCACGCCGATATTGCACGGCTTCAGAAGCTTTCCCACTCCTCCTGGCTGACTTTCGGGGGGAGTGCGCGTGGCGAGACCCGTGCCGGGGCGGGCCGTGCCGCCGGTTTGGCGTGGGCGATGGAGCGGGCCGGCTGGCTGCGCTGCAAGGGCGCCCCGCGCGGGCGCAGGAGCGGGGCAGTTGCCGTGGCCGCAGCCGGCGGTGCCGACGGCAGGGGCGCGGCGTCGTCGAGCTTGAAGACGCCCACGGCGGTGACCAGCTGCTTGACCTGCTGGTTGAGGCTGTCGGCCGCCGCTGCGGACTCTTCCACCAGGGCCGCGTTCTGTTGCGTGACCTGGTCGAGCTGCATCACGGCCTCGTTGATCTGGGTGATGCCCAAGGTCTGCTCCTGGGTCGCCGACGTGATCTCCTGGATCAGGTGGCTGACGCGCTGGACCTGCCCGACGATGTCCTCCATGGAGGTGCCCGCCGCATTGACGAGCTGGCTTCCGTTGGCTACCTTGTCCACGCTGTCGTTGATGAGCGTCTTGATCTCCTTGGCGGCTTCGGCGCTCTTTTGGGCGAGGCTGCGGACCTCGCTGGCCACCACCGCGAAACCGCGGCCTTGCTCGCCTGCCCGGGCCGCTTCGACGGCGGCATTCAGGGCCAGGATGTTAGTCTGGAACGCGATGCCGTCGATGACGCCGATGATGTCGGCGATCCGCTGCGACGAGGTGTTGATCTCCCCCATCATCGACACGACCTGCCCGACCACTTCGCCGCCCTTCTGTGCGGCCTGGCTGGCGGACTGGGCCAGTTGCGCGGCCTGCTTGGCGGTGTCCGCGCTGCTCATCACCGTGCTGGTCAGCTCCTCCATGGAGGCGGCGGTCTCCTCCAGGTTGCTGGCCTGCTCTTCGGTGCGCTGCGACAGGTCGGCGTTGCCGGTGGCGATCTGGGTCGCGCCCACGGCGATGTTGCCGCTGCTGGAGCGGACCGTGCCGACCACATCCCGCAGCGAGGTTTGCATGGTCTGCATGGCATGCACGACGCTCCCCGGCCTGGCATGGGATGCATCGATCGGGAAGGTCAGGTCTCCCTGTGCGATGGCGCCGGCCACCAAGGCGACATCTGCCGGCTCGCCACCCAGTTGGCGGGTGAGCCCCCGCGTGAGCAGGACGCCGATAAGAATGCCCAGGACCACGCCGCCGACCGTGAGGCTGACGAGGATGAGGCGCACCTGGAGGTAGATTTCCGTCGTCTTGTCATTCAGGGCCTTGGCATTGCTGCGCTTGCGCTCGACGATCTGCCCCAGCAGGTCGTCGGCTTTGTCGGCGAGCAGCCTGACTTCGTTGACTCTGACCACCGAGGCGCGCGTGTTCGACAGCTCTTCCGTCTGCAGCAGCGCGAGGACGGATTGAATGCCATCGTCGTAGGCCTTGGCGACTTTCTGGCTCTCGGCCACCAGGGCCTTGCCCTGCTCCGTCATGGAGAAGTTGTCGGTCTTGTTCAGTGATTCGTGCATCGCCTTCAGGCGGGCCTGCACCGATGCCGTATGGATGCGCCGCTCCTCCTGCGTCGAGGCGAGCAAGGCATTGCGAATCGCCCGGCCTGCAGCGATGAGCTGGATATTGGCGTCCGCCGCATGGGACAGGCCGATCACCTCGCGCTCATACATCAGATCGGCCAGATCATTGATTTCGCTGGAGCGCAGAACGCCCACCGTACCGATCAACGCGCCAATCGCCGCGACTGCCAGAAAGCCAGCGATCAGCTTGGTGCCAACCTTCATTCGTTTAAACCATTCCATTTTCGGGTCCGTTTGGATTGTCAAAAACCAGCGGTGGCGCTGGCGACGCATTGGATTTCCGCAGGAATGGCCCATGCCTCGTGGGCACTGGGTGGAGGCGCTGATTCACGAAACGCGTGCGTTGATGCGTCTCATGGGAGCAAGGTGGAGAGCCGTTTTTGTCTTTTCTAGTTGTTCAAGCCGATGGCAAAGCCTTGCAGGAAACATCGCTTCACCATGCCCATCCCTGTGTAACCAATAGTTTCAAATCCTAGCAGAAATGAAACCGAATGGTGTCATTTATGGCGATGCATGTCAGCATGGAACAACAAAGGGAAGTGGTTGAAACCCTAGGCAGCCGCTCCCAGGGTGCGGGAACGGCGCAGCGGCTTCGGCCGCGGTGGCTGGCGGCGGGCTTTCAGGCGGTGCGGCAGCCTGCCAGGAACACCGACACGGCCCTGTCCATGAAATGCGCCTGTTCCTCGGGCGATCCCGGATGCATCGCCAAAGACGCGAGGTTATGCGCGGGCGACGAGATCAAGGTGCAAAACACCTTGGTCTTGGTGGGCAGGTCATCCACTACCAGGGCTTCGCTGGCGAACAGGGCGGCCAAAAGCCGTCCCAGGAGCGCCAGGTACTGCTCGATCAACCCGTGGACCAGCGGGGCCAGCTCCGGGTGGAGCGCGATGCCGTGGATGGCGAACCGGAGCCAGTTCTGCATGCCCGGGTGCAGCAGCGTGGCATTCATTTCCATGCCGATCCGCACCAGCTTTTCCTGCAGGGAGAGGCCGGGCGAGAACTGGAAATCCAGCTGCAATGCCGGCAGTGCGGCGGTCGCCAGCACTTCGCGCAGCAGGTTTTCCTTCGACTCGAATCGGGTGTAGATGGTGCGTTTCGTCACGCCTGCCGCGGTGGCGATGGCTTCCATGCTGATGCCCGCGTAGCCTTGCTCCAGCAGCAGCGCGGATGCCACATCGACAATGATCTGGCGCAGATCCTGCGCGCGCTGCGCGCTGGGACGTCCGCGGGGAGAGCGGCCACCTGAGTTCGCACGACCTTCAGTTGGGGGCATGGTGGCTGGTCGTGTGTCTGTCGCTGTGGGGCACGAATGCTACCCCCGCGCTGCCCGCGCCACCTGGGGGATTGCCTCTAAACGGAACCGAAGGCGAGACGGGGGCGTAGCCGATGCCTCTGCGCCGTGCGGATCAGCGGCGCGTGCTGTCCCGTGCGGCCAGTGGCGCCAGCGAGTCCCGCAGCCGGTCGTGGGTGCGCGGCGCCAGCGAATCGAGCGCCTGCTCCACATGGCCGATGTGCTCCAGCATGCGCTCGCGCGCCAGCGCCGTGTCGCCGCGCTCGATCGCCTCGACGATGGCGGCGTGCTCGGCGCACGACTGGCTGGCTCCGTGGCGCGATTGGTAGAGCGAGGCGGCCAGCGTGGTGCGTGCAGTGAGATCGCGCAGGATGCCGCTCAGGCTGCGGTGGCCCAGCGCCTCGGCCAGGCACACATGGAAGTCGGCCAGCAGGAACGCCCGCGTGGCGGCGTCCGCACCCTCGATGGCTTTTTGTTCATCGGCGATGTGCGCGCGCAGGCGCTGTACCACTGCCTGCAGCGGCCGGCCGGCTTCGGCCAGGATGCCGGCCTCCACGATGCGGCGTGCCGAGAAGGCATCGCGCGCGTCTTCCACCGAAGGCTCCACCACGTACCAGCCGCGGCGCGGCCGCACCTCGACGAAGCCGCGGGCCTGCAACTGCATGAGCGCCTCGCGCACCAGGGTGCGGCTCACGCCGAACAGGGTGGCCAGGGCCTGCTCGCCCAGGCGCTCGCCGGGCGCTAGCTTTTGCGCCAGGATCGATTCCACCACCTGCTGGGCGATCTGGGTCTGGCTGCTGCAGGCACCGTTCATGGAGGGCCGGGTGGGGCGGTGCCGGCTGCCGTCAGCGCGGCAGTGCGAGCGGGGCCGGGCCGCCGTGGCCCGTGCTGTGCTTGTCCAGCGTGAAGCCAGCCACGGTGCGGGACAGGTTGTGCGCCTGGTCGTTCAGCACGGCCGATGCCGCAGTGGATTCCTCGACCAGCGCGGCGTTCTGCTGCGTGGCGCGGTCCATTTCGGCGACGGCCTGGTTGATCTGGCCGATGCCGGCGCTCTGCTCGGTCATCGAGCCGTTGATCTCGCCGATGATTTGCGTCACGCGGCGGATGCTGTCCACGATCTCGCCCATGGTCTCGCCCGCCGCGCGCACGCGCTGGGTGCCGGTCGTCACGCTCACGCCCGAGGCGTCGATGAGCGTCTTGATCTCCTTGGCCGCCGTGGCGCTGCGGTGCGCCAGGCTGCGCACTTCGCTCGCCACCACGGCGAAGCCCCGGCCGTTCTCGCCGGCGCGGGCGGCTTCCACGGCGGCGTTCAGGGCCAGGATGTTGGTCTGGAATGCGATGGAGTCGATCACGCCGATGATCTCGCCGATCTTGGCCGAGGCCTTGGAGATCTCGTCCATGGTGCTGACCGCGCTGGCCACCACTTCGCCGCCCTTGCTGGCCGATGCGCTGGCCGAGGTGGCCAGGCGCGTGGCCTGCGCCGCCGCTTCGGCGGACTGCTTGACGGTGACGGTGAGCTGCGACAGCGAGGCCGAGGTTTCCTGCAGGTTGCTGGCCGAGGTCTCGGTGCGGTTGGACAGGTCGTGGTTGCCGGCCTTGATTTCGTCGGTGGCCGTCTTCATCGATTCGACGCCGTGGCGCACGTCCTGCAGCACGGTGCTGATCTTGTCCACGAAGGCATTGAACGACGAGGCGATCTGCGCCACTTCGTCGCTGCCGGAGACGGGCAGGCGGTGCGTCAGGTCGCCGCTGCCGGAGCCGATCTCGTCCATGGCGTCGCGCACTTGCGACAGGCGGCGGAACGACTTGGCGGTGAACATGGCGCCCACGGCCGCGGCCAGCAGGGCCAGCAGCACGATGGCCACGGCCAGCGTCTGCAACACGCTGCGCAGGCCGGTGGTGGCCTCGGCCTTGTCCAGCGCCACGATCAGCGACCAGTCGGTGCCCTGCACCGGGCGGGCCTTGAGCAGCTTGGCGCTGCCGTTGAGTTCCACCTCCATCGGCCGCGTCGCGCTCGCGAGCGAGGCCATGGCGGCGGGGGTGAGCAGGGGCGAGAGTTCGGTCACCGGCTTGAGGCTGAGCTTGGCGTCCGCGTGCGCCAGGATCTGGCCGTCGCTGTTCACCACGAAGCCCAGGCTGTTCGGTGTGGGGTGGATGGCAGCGACCACCTCGCGCACGCCCTCCAGCGGCACGGCGCCGTTGACCACGCCCTGCAGCGCGCCGCCGCGCAGCAGCGGCGCGACGAAGGCCACATACGGCACGCCCGTGGTGGAGTCGCCATACGGCTTGGTGACCGCCAGCTTGCCGGCCTGCACCGCCGCCTTGTACCATGGGCGGGCCGTCGGGTCATAGCCGGCGGGGGTCTGCGTGGTGGACTTGAAGGTCTTGTCCTCCCAGCCCACGGTCGTGATCGGAAAGCCGTTGGCCTTGCCCATCAGGGCCACGAAGCCCTGCGGGTCGCCCTGTTCCACGACCGCCGCGGTGGCATTCACCGCAGCCGCCTTGGCGGACACCCACTGGTCGATGGCCATCGTGTTGCCCGCCGTGATGGCGTTCAGGTCCTGCTCGATGGTCTCGAACGTGTTGGTGCGGGTGATGGAGTAGGTGGCGGCACCGGTGACCGCCAGGGCACAGACCACGGTGGCGGTGCTGATGACGAGGATCTTGGAGCGCAGAGACTGGATCATGGCGGCCTCGGAAAAAGAAGTCCTGCATTACACCGTAATTGCGTTACCGGTGCTTACAGCATCCTGGAATGTGCGTGGAAGCCGCACTACACGTCCGTGGGCGCATCCAGCGCCTTGCCATCCAGCACGGCATGTGCTCGGTTGCGGTCGATGTCGCCTTCCCACGAGGCGATGGCCACGGTGGCCACGCAGTTGCCGATCAGGTTGCCCACCGCGCGGGCGATGCCCATGAACCAGTCCACCGACAGCACCAGCACCAGGCCGATCGCGGGAATGGCCGGAATCGCATGCAGCGTGGCCGCCAGCACCACGATGGCCGAGCCCGGCACGCCGTGCGCGCCCTTGGAAGTCACCAGCGAGATCGCCAGGATGGTCAGCAGGTCCGCCATGGAAATCGGCGTGTTCGTGGCCTGGGCGATGAACACCGCCGCCAGGGTGATGTAGATCGAGAACGCGTCCAGGTTGAACGAATAGCCCGTGGGAATCACCAGGCCCACGGTCGAGTCGCGGATGCCCAGGTGCTTGAGCTTGGCCATGACCTGCGGCAGCACGCTGTCCGACGAGGTGGTGGCGAACACCACCGCCAGCTCCTCGCGCAGGTAGCGCAGCAGCTTGAACAGGCTGAAACCCGAGAACCGCATGATCAGCCCCAGCACCACCGTCACGAAGACGAACACCGCCGCATAGAACAGTGCCACCAGCAGGCCCAGTTGCTTGAGCGAGCCGATGCCGTACTTGCCCACCGTGAACGCGATGGCCCCCAGCACGCCCAGGGGCGCGAGCTGGATGATCAGCCCCATCGCCTTGAACAGCACAGCCGAAAAATCGTCGATGAGCGAGACCACCCGCGCACCGCGCTCGCCCACCAGCGACAGCGCGCAGCCGAACACGATGGAAAACAGCAGCACCTGCAGTACGTCGCCGGTGGAAAACGCGCTGATCGCCGTGTTGGGAATCAGCTTGAGCAAGAAGTCGCTGAACCCGCCGCCCGCCAGCTTGTTGGCGTTGTCGGCATAGGCGCCCATGGCCGAGGCGTCCAGCGCCCGCGGGTCCACGTTCATTCCCACTCCCGGCTCGAACACGAAGGCCAGCACCAGCCCCAGCAGTAGCGCGATGCTGGTGACCACCTCGAAATAGATCAGCGACTTGATCCCCACGCGGCCCACCCGCTTCAGATCCCCCGTGCCCGCGATGCCATGCACCACCACGCAGAACACGATGAGCGGGATCAGCATCTTGATGAGCTTGATGAAGCCATCGCCCAGGGGCTTGAGCTGCACCGCCCACTGGGGCCACAGCAGCCCGACGATGACGCCGGCGATCAGGGCCAGGACCACCCGGCCGAACAGGGAGCGGAAGAAGCGTTGCATGGAATCTCCGAAAGTCGTCACGTTGGTTCACCAATCTTGCATACAAGAAATGTAGACATTCAGTGCGGTGGCCGGTTCGGGGGTTATCCCGTGTGTGGCGTGGCGGCACGGCGGTGGTGCGGCGGCTCGATCAGGGGCACCAGATGGTTTGCGATTGGTAACTATTAATCAATGGTTGGGCGGCCATTCACCTTGCAACCGCTTCTATCATCCGCGCCTGTCGAATGAAGACAGGAATAAAAAATGGGAGGGATGACCATGAACGACATCGTGGCGGTGCCACAGGAGGCACTACGGGCTGAACTGGCACGCAAGATCGCGCCCAAGTACGCCACGCGGCTTTTTCAACTGCGTGACATTCCGAATGTGATGCGGTCTCGGCTGGGGTGGCCGGTCGCGTCGAACTTGATGGAGCGGTGGTTTAACGGGGCGGCGTACCAGATGACGGAGGGCGTCAAAGGGAGTTTGGAAGGCAATCGCCTGAATCAATTGCCTGCTTCGCAATTGGACGACAGTACTGTCACCATGGAATGGGCGCTGGGCTTTGCACGGGTACGGGCCGCAATCAGGCAATTGCAAGCCAAATGGGCAAGTCCTGCTGGCATCCAGCAGTTGAAGATCAGAGTAGGCAGGGCGAGCCTGGGACGAAATAACAGTTGTTGGCGCTTCGGGAATTTGGGTCAACCGCCTGCAGTGCTGGATTCGACTTGCCAAATCAACTATCTGGTGTTTGGCAAGATGGGTGATCCACTGGATGATTTATATGGCGCGATGGGTGAAGCGCAAATCAAGGTGGCCGTTTCAGGAATAGTCACTACACAGGGATTCGGGAAAGCCAGTATCCAGGTGGATGAGTTGGCGTTTTATCTGCGTGACTCCTACGATTTCAACGACGGTAAATTCTTTATATCGCAACCCCTGGGCTGCTGGGGATTCAACGGGATGGCGTGCGGTATCGGAACGAGAATCAGCGTGCCCGTCGATCTGCAAACAGTAGACGAGGCACCTTCATCGGTGCAGCACCGCAAATACTTGGTTCAGAACGCTGATTTTCGAGCGTGGCGAGCGAAGAACAACAAAGGTGGGGATTTCATGGTGCTTTCCAACGCGTTGCGCATCAAGCTCCCGTTTTCACAAAAAATCGCATGGTGATTTTTATGAGCGCTGCATGGACGAATTTGAAAAAACCGGTTTTTCTCCTGCTGCTGGCGGGTATTTTGGTAGGCGCATGGTACGCATTCACCCCGAAGTTGTTCCACACATCGATCAGCCCCAGAAAAGTCTATCGGGTGGAGTATTACGAGGCATCGCCGATTCAGAGCTTGATTCACTTCAACTTCAAAATGCCGGCATTTGTTCGGCTGTATCGCAATCAGCCGGAGACCTTGCTTGGCGAAAGTGACGTGGTGGAACTCTGGATGAACGGATCGCTGAACTGGTGGTTCGACGATCCCGTGAATTCGGTGGTCATTGGCAATGACATCGTGTTCGAGAATGTCGCGCCCGAATGCCGAGAGTGTCCAAGCCTGCCGGACACCGTGTTGATGCCATGATCGGCCGCACTGCATGTTCGGCCTGGTAAGGGCTGTGCTTGACCGCAGCGGGCCGCCGCTACCCCTTCAGCCCAGCAGATCGTGCAGCGTCCGCGCCACCACCTTGGTCGCGCGCCGCAGGTCTTCCAGGTCCAGGCGTTCGTCGGCGCGCTTGGCGTGAGACTCCAGTACGGTGCGCGGGCCGGCGCCGTAGATCACGCCGGGAATGCCGGCCTCGCCGTACAGGCGCACATCCGTGTACAGCGGCGTGCCCATCGCAGGGATCGGTTGGCCGAAGAGTTCTTCTCCATGCTTTTGCAGCGCGGCCACCAGGGGCGCGTTGCCCGCCAGCGGCTGCATGGCGTTGGCCAGCAGCAGGCGCTTGATGTCCACGGTGATGCCGGCGCAGCCCGCGGCGGCCTCGGCGATCACGCGGCGGATATCGGCCTCGACCTCGGCCGGGTTTTCCTCGGGGATCATGCGGCGGTCGAGCTTGAACACGACCTTGCCGGGGACCACGTTGGTGTTGGTGCCGCCTTCGATGCGGCCCACGTTCAGGTAGGGGTGTTCGATGCCGTCCACCTTCGAAGTGACCTGCTGGTACTTGGCGTTCTGCGCATACAGCGCGTTCAGGATCGCGACCGCGCCCTGCAGCGCGTCCACGCCGGTATGGGGAATGGCGGCGTGGGCCATCTTGCCGTGCACGGTCACCTCCATCTGCAGGCAGCCGTTGTGCGCCGTGACGACCTCGTAGCTGAAGCCAGCGGCGAGCAGCAGATCGGGCCGGGTCAGGCCCTGGCGCAGCAGCCAGCCCGGGCCCAGTTCGCCGCCGAATTCTTCGTCGTAGGTGAAGTGCAGTTCCACCGCGCCCTTCGTGGGCCGTGCCACGGCCTCCAGGGCGCGCAGGGCGAAGGTGAAGCTGGCGAAATCGCTCTTGCTCACCGCGGTGGCTCGGCCGTAGATCTTGCCGTCCACGATCTCGCCGCCGTAGGGATCGTGCGTCCAGCCTTCGCCGGGCGGCACCACGTCGCCGTGGGCATTGAGCGCCACGGTGCGGCCGCCACCGGCGGTGCCATCGGGGGCGTAGGGCCGGCGCACGATCAGGTTGGTGATGGACTCCATGCCGTAGGCCTGGACCTCGGCCTCGGGCACGGGATGGCGCTCGGCCTCGTAGCCGAAGGCCTGCAGTAGCTCCGCGGTGCGCTCGGCATGCGGGGCATTGTTGCCGGGCGGCGTGTCGGTGGGCACGCGCACCAGCGCCTGCAGAAAGCGCACTTCCTCGTCGAAGTGTTGGTCGATCCAGGCGTCCAGTGGTTGGTAGGTGCTGCTCATGGGGTTTCGGTGGCCAGTTGGTTCAGAAGGTGGGAGAAGGCGTCGACGGCGAGCTGCATGTCGTCGCTGGTCGTGCTTTCCAGGGGGTTGTGGCTGATGCCGCTGTTCAGGCCGCGCACGAACAGCATGGCCTGCGGCATGATTTCGTGCAGCTTCATGGCGTCGTGCCCGGCGCCGCTGGGCATGCGGTGCACCGGCACGCCCAGCGCGTCCACGGCACGCTCCCAGCGCTGCTGCCATGCGGGCGCGCTGGGCGCGGCGGCGGCGCGCATGGTTTCCTCCAGCGTGTAGTGCAGGCCGCGCCGCGCGGCGATGGACTGCAGCACGGCCAGCACATCGGCCACCAGCGCATCGCGCTGGGCATCGGTGGGCGCGCGCAGGTCCAGGCTGAACTGGCATCGGCCCGGCACCACGTTGATGGAGCCGCCGGGCACGTTCAGCAGCCCCACGGTGCCCACCGAGTCGCCGTCGCGCGCGGCACGCGCCTCCACCGCCAGGATGAGTTCGGCCACGGCCGCAGCCGCATCGCGGCGGCGGTCCATGGGCGTGGTGCCGGCGTGGCTGGCCATGCCGTGCATCTCGCCCACGAAGCGCACGCTGCCGTTGATCGAGGTGACCACGCCCAGGGGCAGGTCCAGTTCGTTGAGCACCGGCCCCTGCTCGATGTGCACCTCGACGAAGCCCAGATACCGGGCCGGGTCGCGCTGCAGCTTCGGAATGTCGTCGATGCACAGGCCGGCATGCTGCATGGCCTCGCGCAGGGTCACGCCGTCGGCGTCCTTCTGGTCGAGCCACGCCGGATCGAAGTCGCCGATGAGCGCGCCCGAGCCGAGGAACGTTGCCTTGTAGCGCTGGCCTTCCTCTTCCGAAAAGCCCACCACCTCGATGCCGAAGGGCAGGCGCCGGCCCTGGCGGTGCAGCTCGCGCACGCAGGCCATGGGCACGAAGATGCCCAGCCGGCCGTCGTACTTGCCGCCGTTGCGCACGGTGTCGTAGTGGCTGCCGGTCATGAGCAGGGGCGCATCGGGCGTGGCGCCGTGGTAGCGGCCCACCACGTTGCCGACCGCGTCCACGGCCACTTCGTCGAAGCCGCAGTCGCGCATCCAGTGGCTGAGCGCTTGAGCGCAGGCGCGGTGCGCATCGGTCAGGTAGGTGACGGTGAGCTGGCCCTTCTCGGCAAAGCCCGGGTCGCTGTGCTGCGCCAGGGTTTCCTGCCAGTCCCACACGTCGTTGCCCAGCGTGGGCGCCACGCCGAACAGGTCGTTCAGCCGGATCTCGGCGATGCGGTGGATGTTGCGCAACGCTTCGGCCCGCTCGAAGTCCGGCGGATTGGAAAGCCGGCGCGCGAAGGTGTCGATGATGTCCTGCCGCGGCAGCCCCGTGCCGCGCGGGCCGCGCACCGCGAGGATGAACGGGAAGCCGAAGCGCGCGTTGTAGTCGGCGTTGAGCTGCTGGATGCGCGCGAACTCCTCGGGCGTGCACTGCGTGAGGCCGGCCGTGCCCTGCTCGCGGGCCGATTCCGCCGTGAGCGCATTCGCCACCATGGCCTTGCCCGCCAGTTCCGGGTGGGCGCGCACCAGGGCGAGCTGGGCCTCGCGCGGCGCCCGGGCCAGCACGCGCACCATGGCGTGCTTGAACTGCGCGAGCGAGCGGAAGGGCCGATCCGCGAGCGCCTCTTCGGCGATCCACGGCGAGTGCTCGTACAGGCCGTCCAGCAGGCGCGCGGCCTCTTCGGGCGCGGCGGTATTCAGTTGTTCGAGGGTGAGGGGCATGGCGTTCACTCCGGGCAGGGATGGGTCTCGGCCCAGTGGCGTGCGATGTCGATGCGGCGGCACACCCACACATGGTCGTGCTGCTGCACGTGGTCCAGGAAGCGCTGCAGCGCGGTGATGCGGCCCGGGCGCCCGAGCAGCCGGCAGTGCATGCCGATGCTCATCATCTTGGGGCGGTCGTCGCCGGCGGGATCGCCCTCGGCATACAGCGCATCGAACGTGTCCTTCATGTACTGGAAGAACGGGTCCGCGTGCGAGTAGCCCTGGGGCAGCGCAAAGCGCATGTCGTTGCAGTCGAGCGTGTAGGGCACGATGAGCTGCCGGGCCGTGCTGCCGTCGGTGCGGGCGACCTTCATCCAGAAAGGCAGGTCGTCGCCGTAGTAGTCGCTGTCGTAGGCGAAGCCGCCGTGGTCGGCCACCAGGCGGCGGGTGTTGGGGCTGTCGCGGCCGGTGTACCAGCCCGCGCCGTGCACCGTGCCGGGCGCGCCGTGCCGCTGGCCCGTGAGCGCCTCGAAAATGGCCAGGGCCTCGGCCATGTGGGCGCGCTCCACGGCCTCGGGCACGTTCTGGTAGTGGATCCACTTGAGCCCGTGGCAGGCGATCTCGTGGCCCAGTTCCATGAAGGCGGCCGTGACGTCGGGGTGGCGCTGCAAGGCCGTCGCCACGCCGAACACGGTGAGCGGCAGGCCGCGCTTTTCGAACTCGCGCAGCAGGCGCCACACGCCGGCGCGCGAGCCGTATTCGTAGATCCCCTCCATGCTGATGTGCCGGTCGGGGTAGCTGGCCGGGTTGAACATTTCCGACAGGAACTGCTCGCTGCCGGCATCGCCGTGCAGCACGGCGTTCTCGCCGCCTTCCT
The DNA here is from genome assembly GCF_028473605.1 of Acidovorax sp. NCPPB 3576. Lineage (NCBI taxonomy): Bacteria > Pseudomonadati > Pseudomonadota > Betaproteobacteria > Burkholderiales > Comamonadaceae > Acidovorax > Acidovorax sp. NCPPB 3576. The sequence continues at coordinate 1,176,384 of NZ_CP097267.1, forward strand.
CGTAGTTCAGCACGAACTGCACGGCGATGCGGGCGTTGCCCGGCCAGCGCGCGTGCGGCGGATTGCGGCCGTAGCCCACGAGGTCGCGGGGGTAGGGCAGGGTGGCGTCGTAGATCGGGGCGGCGGTCATCGGGTCCTCACGAAAGAGCCATGGAGATGTCGTTGGGGGGCAGCTTGCGGTCGAACATCAGGCTGTCCTGCACATGCAGCAGGTGCGCGTCCATCAGGCGCACGGCGCGCTCCTCGTCGCGCGCGGCCAGGGCCCGCACGATCTCGGCATGCTCGTCGTGCGAGTGCGCGGCCTCATCGGCGCTCTGGTACATGAGCGTGATGAGCGCGCAGCGCGAGATCAGCTCCTGCAGCATCTGTGCCAGCACCTGGTTGCCCATCAGCTCGGCCATGCGCACGTGGAAGTCGCCCAGCAGTTCGGTGCGGTCCTGCACGTCGGCGCCGTCCACCGCGGCTTTCTCGCGGGCCACGTGCTCGCGCAGGGCGCGGATGCGGGCGGGGGTGACCTCGCGCACGAAGGCGCGGGTCATCTCGGCCTCCAGCATGCGGCGCACGGCGAACACCTGCCGCGCCTCGTCGGCGGAGGGCGCGGCCACGAAGGCGCCGCGCGCGGGCGCCAATTGCACCAGCCGCTTTTGCGACAGCTGGAACAGCGCCTGCCGCACCAGCGTGCGCGAGACGCCGAAATGGTCGGCCAGTTTCTGCTCCGCCAGCTTGGCGCCCGGCAGCAGCCGGTGCTCGACGATGGCCCGCGTCAGGTCGCCGACGATGGCACTGGTGGTGGAGGTTTCCATCGGCGGATGATAGCCGTGGCTCCGCAATGTGTATACAGTTTTGGTGGACGAAGCGCCTTGCCCGGTTCGGCCAGAATCCGGGGAATGACCACCCCCAAGACCCCTGCCGCCGCCGGCCTGCCGGCCTTGCCCGTGGCGCCGCCGGCCAGCCAGCCAGCCGCGTTCCTTCGCCATCTGTACGACGTGGCCGTGCACGCCGCGTTGCCGGCCCATGGACTGGCTGCGCACCTGCCGGCGCCGCCGCGCGGGCGCACGCTGGTGCTGGGCGCGGGCAAGGCGGGCGGCTCGATGGTGCATGCGCTGGAGGCGCTGTGGCCGGCCGATGCGCCGCTTTCGGGCCTGGTCGTGACCCGCTACGGCCATGTGCCCGAGCGGCCGCCCGGGCTGCCGCCGCGCGTGGAGATCGTGCAAGCCGCGCACCCCGTGCCCGATGCGGCGGGCCTGGCGGCGGCCGAGCGCATGCTGGCGCTCACGCAGGGGCTCACGGCCGATGACCTGGTGCTGTGCCTGATCTCGGGCGGCGGCTCCGCGCTGCTCACCCTGCCGGCCGAGGGCCTGACGCTGGCGGAAAAACAGCGCATCCACCGCGCGCTGCTGGAAAGCGGCGCCGGCATTGCCGAGATGAACTGCGTGCGCAAGCACCTGTCGCGCATCAAGGGCGGCCGGCTGGCGGCCGCATGCGCGCCGGCCCGCGTGGTCACCCTGGCCATCAGCGACGTGCCGGGCGACGACCCGGCCGTGATCGCCAGCGGCCCCACGGTGCCCGACGGCACGACCTGCGCCGAGGCGATGGACATCCTGGCGCGCTACCGCATCGACCTGCCTGCGCCGGTGCGCGCGGCGCTGCAGGCCGGCGCGCTGGAGACCCCCAAGCCCGGCGACGCGGCCTTCGACGGCCAGGCGGTCCACCTGATCGCCGCGCCGCAGCAATCGCTGGAGGCCGCGGCGGCGGCGGCGCGCGCAGCCGGCGTGGCGGCGTACATCCTGTCCGACGCCATGGAGGGCGAGTCGCGCGAGGTGGGCCGCGTGCATGCGGCGCTGGCGCGCTCGGTTGCGCAGCGCGGCCAGCCGTTCGCGCGCCCCTGCGTCATCCTGTCGGGCGGCGAGACCACGGTGACCGTGCGCCCGCGCGCCGAGGGCGTGCCCCGGGGCCGGGGCGGCCGGGCGGGGGAGTTCTGCCTGGGCCTGGCGCAGGCGCTGCAGGGGCAGCCCGGCGTGTGGGCGCTGGCGGCCGACACCGACGGCATCGACGGCGTGGAGGACAACGCCGGCGCGATCGTCACGCCCGACACCCTGGCACGGGCCCGGGCCGCCGACCTGGCCGTGGCCCGCCACCTGGACCGCAACGACGCCTACGGGTTCTTCTCGGCGCTGGGCGATCTGGTGGTCACCGGGCCCACGCACACCAATGTGAATGATTTCAGGGTGCTATTGATTCAATAGCGTCATGCCCTAGTGGAATATGCGCTGCAGGCCTTTTTGGCTTGAATCCCCCACGGGCGCGCGCTCCCGTGGAAAAAGGCCGCGTCCCTTGCGGAGCGCGGCCTGGCAGGGCGGGGGAGCGCCGCGGGTCAGTAGCCCAGCGTCTCGCCGTCGGGGTTGCGCGGGTCGGAGGCGCCGTACAGCAGCCCGTCGTGGAACTGGATGGTCTGCGTGCGGCCCATCGAAGGCTTTACGGCGATGTTGTGGCCGCGGGCCTGCAACTGCGACAGGGTGTCGGTGCTCAGGCCCTTTTCCACGCGCAGCTCGTCGGGCGTCCACTGATGGTGCACGCGCGGCACCGAGGCGGCCTCGGCCGGGTTCATGCCGAAGTCGACGGTGTTCACGATGGTCTGCAGCACCGTGGTGATGATGCGCGCGCCGCCCGGGCTGCCGGTCACGAGCATGGGCTTGCCGTCCTTGAGCACCAGGGTGGGCGTCATCGACGACAGCGGGCGCTTGGCTGGCGCCACTGCGTTGGCGTCGCCGCCGACCAGGCCGTAGGTGTTGGCCACGCCGGGCTTGGCGGAGAAGTCGTCCATCTCGTTGTTCAGCAGGATGCCGGTGCCCTTGGCCACGATGCCGCTGCCGAAGTTGGTGTTGAGCGTGTAGGTCACCGCCACGGCGTTGCCCGCCTTGTCCACCACCGAGTAGTGGGTGGTCTGGTCGCTTTCATACGGCTGGGGCTGGCCGGGCTTGATGTCCTTGGCCTGGCGCGCCGTGGTGGGGCTGATGCCCTTGGCCAGCGACTGGGCGTAGGCCTTGGAGGTCAGGCCCTTGAGCGGGATCTTCACGAAGTCCGGATCGCCCAGGTATTCCGAGCGGTCGGCGTAGGCGAGCTTCATGCTCTCGGCCATGTAGTGAATGGTCTGCGCGCTGTTCTGCCCCCACTGCGACAGCGGCCACTGCTCCAGCATGTTCAGCATCTGCACCAGGTGCGCGCCGCCGGAGGACGGGGGCGGCATGGTCACGATCTGGTAGCCGCGGTAGGTGCCGCGCACCGGCTCGCGCTCCACCACCTTGTAGTCGCGCAGGTCCTGCAGCGTGAGGGCGCCGGGATGGGGCGCCATCTCGGCGGCGATGCGGCGCGCGATGGGGCCCTGGTAGAACGCCTTGGCGCCCTGCTGGCTGATGAGCCGCAGCGACTGCGCCAGGTCCTTTTGCACCAGCCGGTCGCCCACCTTGAGCGGGCTGTCGCCGCGCCAGAAGATCTGGCGCGTCGCCGGCCACTTGCCCATGCTGGCCTTTTCCTGGTGCAGCGTCTTGGCCAGCGTCAGGCTGACGGGAAAGCCCTTGTCCGCCAGCGCGATGGCCGGGGCGATCACGCGCGACAGCGGCAGCGTGCCCCAGTTCTTGAGCGCATGCTCCATGCCCGCCACCGTGCCCGGCACGCCCACGGCGTAGGGCGTGTACAGCGACTTGCCGTCCACCACGTTGCCGCTGGCATCGAGGTACATGTCGCGGGTGGCCTTTTGCGGCGCCACTTCGCGGAAGTCGAGCGCCACGTCCTTGCCGGTCTTGGCGTCGTGCACCATCATGAAACCGCCGCCGCCCAGGTTGCCCGCGTTGGGCAGCACCACGGCCAGCGCGAAGCCGATGCCCACCGCCGCATCCACCGCGTTGCCGCCGGCCTTGAGGATGTCCAGGCCCACGCGCGAGGCCAACTCCTGTTCGGTGGAGACCATGCCGTTGCGCGCCACCACCGGGTGGAACACATCCATGTCGAAATCGTAGGAGTTGCCGGCGGCGCGGGCGGCGGCGGGCTGCTGGATCGCGAAGGTCGGGGTGGCGGTGGCGCCCTCGGCACCGCCTGGGCCGGCCGTGGGCGCGGTGCTGCAGGCGGCCAGGCTGGCCAATGCCAGCGCCAGGCTGCTGGCCAGCAGCGTGCGTTGGATGGGATTCATGCGTTCTCCTCGTGATGGATGGGGGGCGGCCCAGAGGGCGGCGCCGTGGCGAGTGTAGAGAAGTTGCCTGCATCTTCCCTCGAGAGGTCCCTGTCGGCCCACCTCCCATTTGCATTTGCGAACGTCTGCGTTCAAAAGTTGCACTTTTCGAGGGAACTCTGGCCCTAGCATGGCAGCCGGTTTCCGCCAGGAAGAATCCGGCCATGGGCACGGCTTGCGGCGGGGCCGTTCCTTTCAACCACGGAGGTGCGACATGGCGATGAAATCCTTATTGAAGAAGATCGTGCTGGGCGGATGCCTGCTGGCGGCCAGCAGCCTGTCCTGGAGCTACGCGATCGATGCCGGCAAGGTGGTGGACGACAGCGGCAATGCCGTGCAGCTGCGCGGGGTGAACTGGTTCGGCTTCGAGACCAACACCAATGTGGTCCACGGGCTGTGGGCACGCAACTGGAAGGACATGATCACGCAGATGCAGGGCCAGGGCTTCAATGCCGTGCGCCTGCCGTTCTGCCCGCAAACCCTGCGCGGCACGCCGCCCAACAGCATCGACTACGGCCGCAATGCCGACCTGCAGGGCCTGAGCGCGCTGCAGGTGCTGGACAAGGTGGTGAACGAGCTGAGCAGCCGCGGCATGTACGTGCTGCTGGACCACCACACGCCCGACTGCCAGAGCATCTCCGAGCTCTGGTACACCGGCTCGTACAGCGAGCAGCAGTGGATCGCCGACCTGACCTTCGTCGCGCAGCGCTACGCCAGCGTGCCGGGCGTCATCGGCCTGGACCTCAAGAACGAGCCGCACGGCGCGGCCACCTGGGGCACCGGCAACGCCGCGACCGACTGGAACCGCGCGGCCGAGCGCGCTTCGGCCGCCGTGCTGCAGGTGGCGCCCCGCTGGCTGATCGTGGTGGAAGGCGTGGCGGAAAACCCCAGCTGCTCCAGCAGCGGCGGCCACTGGTGGGGCGGCAGCCTGGAGCCGCTGGAGTGCACGCCGCTGAACATTCCGGCCGACCGCCTGCTGCTCGCGCCGCACGCCTACGGGCCGGACGTGTATGGCCAGCCGTACTTCGGCGCCTCCAATTTCCCCGACAACATGCCCGCCATCTGGGAGCAGCACTTCGGCCGCTTCGTGCAGGCCGGCCACGCCGTGCTGCTGGGCGAGTTCGGCGGCAAATTCGGCCAGGGCGACGCCCGCGACGTGGCCTGGCAGAACAAGCTGGTGGACTACCTCGTCGGCAAGGGCATCCGCAGCGGCTTTTACTGGTCGTGGAACCCCAACAGCGGCGACACGGGCGGCATCCTGAACGACGACTGGACGACCGTGCGCACCGACAAGGTCACGCTGCTCCAGCGCCTGTGGGGCGACGGCACGGCCACGCCTCCGACGACCCCGCCCACGACCCCACCGACCACGCCGCCTACGACACCGCCCACCACTCCCCCGACCACCCCTCCGACCACCCCTCCGACCACGCCGCCTACGACCCCACCCTCGGGCGGCGCCAGCTTCAGCACCCAGGTCATCGTGGACAGCGAATGGAACGCCGGCTACTGCGAGCGCGTGCAGGTCACCAACACGGGCGGCGCGGCGGGCGACTGGGCCCTGGACCTGACCATCACCGGCACGGTGAACAACCTGTGGAACGCCGTGTGGTCGCAATCGGGCACCACGCTCCACGCCTCGGGCGTGGACTGGAACAAGACGCTGGCCCCCGGCGCGAAGGCGGAATTCGGTTTCTGCGCGGCGCGCTGACGCGGCGGGCCTTCAACGGCTTCGATAATCCGCAAAAATGCCACCCTGAATATGGGGTGGCAGCGGTTTGAAAATCACCCTGCACCGCCCCGCCGATCGTTGGGATCGGCGGGGCGGTGTGTTTTTCAGGCCCTGGTTGGATTAATCGGCGTGAAAGCGCAGGCCCTGGTTGATCGCGCAGCGGTAGGCCAGCGGCTCTGAGCGCTGCTGGTAGCCGGGCAGGTCGAAGACGAACATGGTGAAGTCGATGGTGCCGTCCGGGCGCACCTGGTAGCGCAGCAGCTGCTGGATCGGCAGGCCATCGCGGGCGACGGTGAAATGGGCGTCGCTGAAGGACAGCGTGCCGTCCTCGACGATGCGGTAGGCCTCGATGCGCAGGCCGCCGCGCGTGCGGCTCGGGGTGGCGTTGGCGGAGTTGGGGGTGCACAGCGAGAGGTCGATGGCGACCGACACCGCGTCCCCGGCGGCCAGCGCCTGCTGGATGTCGGCTGGATTATCGAGCCGGCTTTTGGCGCTGGCCGGAAGGGCCATCAGGGAAAACGAAGAAGCCAGCAAAACGGCAGCAAGGCGTTGCATTGGAAAAACCTCCATTCATGGTTTTGAATATCGCTGCTTGAAAAATTCAAGCGTGGCGATGATATCCAAGCCATGGCAGGAAAATCGCCGGGATTTGTATGCCGAAAAGCATTTTTGTAAATGTCCGAAAGATATTCGGACAAACTGCCTGGGGTGTGAGCCAAGCGCGCCGTGCGGGCCATGGCGGCCATGCATACTCGGCGGGTCGTCCGCAGGCCGCGTTGCCGGCGGGGCGGTTTCCCAATCCTTCAACCCACCCCGAGGAGATGGCCCATGGGCCTCAGCACCCACGTTCTCGACACCATGCACGGATGCCCCGCGGTCGGCATGGCCGTGGCCCTGTATGCCACCCACGGCGAGGCCGCCACGCTGCTGCAGCGGCTGGTGCTCAACGCCGATGGCCGCACCGATGCGCCGCTGTTCGACAACGCCAGCCTGCGCGCGGGCACCTACCGCCTCACGTTCGACGTGGCGGGCTATTTCCGCAGCCGGGGCGTGCAGCTGCCCGAGCCGAACTTCCTGACCCAGGTGAGCCTGGACTTCGGCGTGGCCCACGCGGACCAGCACTACCACGTGCCGCTGCTGGTCAGCCCGTGGAGCTATTCCACCTACCGCGGCTCCTGAGCGCGGACCGCCGCGCCGGTCGGGCGAAGGCTGGGCTCAGAGCTGGCCCTCGGTCAGCGTGTCGAGCTGGAAGCGCCCGGATTGGTGCCACAGCCAAGTGTCGGTGTAGGTGACCTTGCCCATCCGCGAAGGCACGGGGTAGGGCGCGGCGGCGCGCACGGTGCGCTCGATCTCGGCGATGACCTCGGGCGCATGGCGCGGCGCACGCATCCAGTTCAGCCGGGTCACGCGGCCGGCGCGGTCGATGTCCACCTGCAGCGTGCCGATGGCATACAGCAAGGGCGGCAGCTTGCCCTTGTAGATGCGGTGGGCGTTCAGGCCGTACAGGTGGGTGGCGGCGTCCTGCCGGTAGGCGCGTGGCGTGTCGGCGGCCGAGGGGCGGGCGGAGCCTTTCTCTGCGGGCACCGGGCCCACCACCTCCTTCTCCAGCGGGCTGCTGGTGTCCGACGCCGCCTTGGCGGGCGGAGGCTCCGGTTCCGGCCCCGACGATCGGCAAGCCGCAATGAGGGACGCCAGGGCGGCCATGACGCTGGCCGCCAGCCACCGGCCGCGCGGCCGGCGAGGGAGCCGTTCAGGAGAAGGGGAGGGCATGGGCAGGTCTCTCTGTGGCTATGCTGTGCGGTGCCCGCGCTGCCGTTGCGCGGGGCGTACCGGAGGACTCGGATGGTGATGGCGGCGTTGCATCGTTTGCTGGAGGGCTTGGCGCACGGCCCGGCCTGCGTGGTGGAGGTGGAGTCTACCCAAGGCTCGGTGCCGCGCGAAAGCGGCGCGTGGATGGCCGTGCTGGCTGATGGCCTGGCCGGCACCATCGGCGGCGGGCGGCTGGAGTTCGATGCCATCGCGCAGGCGCGCCGCCGGCTGGCGGGCGAGGGCGGCCCTGCCGTGTTGCGGTTCGCGCTCGGGCCCAGCCTGGGGCAGTGCTGCGGCGGCGTGGTGTTCCTGCGGTTCACCGTGGTGGGACCGGGCGAGCGTGCCGCGCTGGCGCAGCGGCTGGCGCCCCGGCGCACGCCCGTGGCATTGTTCGGCGCGGGCCATGTGGGGCATGCGCTGGTTCGCGTGCTGTCGGCCCTGCCGTTCGCCCTGACCTGGATCGACAGCCGCGACAGCGTGTTTCCCGCATTCCCCATCGCCCCCGCCGAGGCGCCGCCCAGCGTGGCGTGCGAGCATTCCGACCCGGTGCAAGCCGCCGTGCCGTCGCTCGCGCCGGGCTCGCGCGTGCTCGTCATGAGCTTCAGCCACGCCGAGGACCTGGACGTGGTGGCCGCGTGCCTGCTGCGCCAGCGCGAACGGGGCGACCTGCCCTTCATCGGGCTCATCGGCAGCCGCACGAAGTGGGCGACGTTCTCGCACCGGCTGGCCGCGCGCGGCTTCGCGCCCGGCGAATTGGCGCGGGTCACCTGCCCCATCGGGCTGCCCGGCATCGCAGGCAAGGAGCCCGAGGTGATCGCCGTGTCGGTGGCGGCGCAACTGCTGGGCCTGCCGGTGCCGCCGGCCCCCGCGCAGCCCGGGTAAATCCGCACGCCGCCGTGCCGCGCCGGGCGTTCGGCAGGAACGATTCCTGCATACACTCGCGGCACAGGTCACAGCGGTGCCCGGAGCCGATGCGTGTCGTCAGCCCCCAGGTGCGCGGCCTTTTCTTCTGCTCAGAGCGCCCGCAGTGGTGAGCAGGTTGACCGGGTGGTGCGCCGCGCACCGCCCCCATGGCGCCTGCGTGCGCCGCCGAGGCTGAGACACATGGAAAGCTATCTCCTCGACTGGGCCAACCTGCTGCTGCGCTGGGTCCACGTCATCACCGCGATCGCCTGGGTGGGCTCGTCGTTCTACTTCGTCTTCCTGGACAGCAGCCTCACGCCGCCGGTCGATGACGACCTGAAAAAACAGGGCGTGAGCGGCGAACTCTGGGCCGTGCACGGCGGCGGCTTCTACCACCCGGTCAAGTTCGCCGTCTCGCCGCCGAAGCTGCCTGCGCACCTGCACTGGTTCTACTGGGAAAGCTACAGCACCTGGCTGAGCGGCTTCGCGCTGTTCACCGTGTCGTACCTGTGGAGCGCCGGCACCTACCTCATCGACAAATCGCGCATGGACTGGGCGCCGCCCGCGGCCATCGGCGCGGCGCTGGGCTTCCTGGTCGTCTTCTGGCTGCTGTACGACGCCGTGTGCCGCCTGTTCGGGCAACGCAGGAACGGCGACGCCATCGTCGGCGCGCTCGTGTTCGGGCTGGTGTGCGTGGCCTCGTGGCTGGCCTGCCACTGGTTCGCCGGCCGCGCGGCCTTCCTGCTGGTGGGCGCGATGATCGCCACGGCCATGAGTGCCAACGTGTTCTTCTGGATCATTCCGGGGCAGAAGAAGATGGTGGCCGCCATCCAGGCCGGCCAGCCCGTGGACCCGGTCCACGGCCAGCGCGGCAAGCAGCGTAGCGTGCACAACACGTACTTCACGCTGCCGGTGCTGTTCGCCATGCTGTCCAACCACTACAGCTTCACCTGGAGCCACCCGCAGAACTGGCTGGTGCTGATCGTGATGATGTTCGCCGGCGCGGCCATCCGGCAGTTCTTCGTCATGCGCCACGGCCACAAGCTCGGGCGCAACGGCAACCCGTTGCCCTATGCGCTGGCGGGTGTGGCGGCCATCGTTGGCGCCATCGTGTGGATGCGGCCCGTGCCACCGGCCGCCGCACCGGTGGCTGCAGGTAATGCTACTGATTTGATAGCTAAAGGGGCAAGCAATCCGCCGGCATCGGGCACGATCGGCTTTGAAAAGCTGCAGCCCGTGCTGGCGCAGCGCTGCTATCTGTGCCACGGCGAGCAGGTGCAGATGAAGAACCTGCGGCTCGACTCGCCCGATTCGGTCAAGCAGCACGCCCAGGCCATCTACCAGCAGGCCGTGGTGCAAAAGCTCATGCCCATGAACAACGCCACCGGCATGACGGACGAAGAGCGCAACCTGGTGCGGCGCTGGTTCGAAGGCGGCGCCCCGGTGCCCTGACGCTGGAGGTTTTCAGTCCGTCGCGACCCGCGCGGCGGCCTTGCGCGCACCCAGCGATGCGCCCGACCGTGGTGGCGTGGTGGCCCGGTCCATGCTGGGGCTGCTGGCGTTGGCGTGGCCACGGTCATGGCTTTCTGCGTGGCCAGGGGTGCTGCGATCGTCCGCTGCGTCGCGCCAGGCCAGGCCGCTGGCGGCCAGCTTGGCATCGTGCTTGGCCAGGGCCGCGAGGTTGGCCACTTCCTCCGCATGCGCGATGGTGCCGGGCGTGATGCGCACCGCGCCGATCGACAGCGTGGTGCAGGTGAAAAAGCGCTTCACGCCGTGCCGGTCCTCGGCCCAGATGCCGCCGGCCTTGCGCGAGGCATCGTCGAACAGGGCCAGGGCCTCCTGCGCGAATTCCTCGACGATTTGCTGGCAGCGGTGCAGCCAGTCCGTGCTCTGGAACAGCAGCATGAAGTCGTCGCCGCCCACATGCCCCACGAAGTCGCGCTGCGCATCGCAGTGGGTCACGGCCAGGCGCGCCACGAGGCGGATCATCTGGTCGCCGCGCCAGTATCCGTAGTAGTCGTTGAACGGCTTGAAGTGGTTCAGGTCGGCATAGCAGGCGACGAATTCCGTGCCGCTGTCCAGCAGCCGCTGCATATGCAGGCTGATGGGGATGTTGCCCGGCAGGAAGGTCAGCGGGTTGGCATGGCGCGCGGCCTCGATGCGTGCCTCGGTCACGCTGCGCACCAGCTGGTCGCCGGTGCCCAGGCCCGCATAGCGGCCGTTGTCGGTGACGATGAAGCCGTCGTTCAGATAGCGCTGGTCCTGCGAGGTGAGGATGCCCACGAGCTGGTCCACGTCGCAGTCGAGCTCCACCACGCGGGGCGCGTGGTTGGCGAACGCCATGCAGGGCTTTCGCCCGTGCACCTCGCGGAAGTACAGCGTGGCGTAGTGGTTCATGAACTGCTGGCGGTTGATGAGCGCCACGGGCCGCGTCCCGTCCACCACCGCCATCGCGTGCAGGTCGGCATGGGCCTTGAACAGCCCGGCCACCGTGTCGTTGCGGGTCTCCGGCGTGGCCGTGGGCGCCTGCACCACGATCAGGTTGCGCAGGATGCCCGGCCGCACGTTGTGGCCCAGGTGGGGCAGCACCGCCACGCGGCGGTCGCGCAGGGCATCGAGCGCCGGCAGCAGGATGGTGTCGCGCGGCAGCGGGGCGGGGCGGCCGAGCAGGTAGCCCTGGCCGTAGGGAATGTCCAGGTCGCGCAGGGCGCGCAGGTCGTCCTGCGTCTCGATGCCTTCGGCGATGAGCGTGGTGCCGAACACGTCGGCGATGCTCTTGATGGCCTGCAGCATCTGCAGGTTTTCGGGGTGGGCGCCGATGTCGCGCACGAAGTATTTGTCGATCTTCACGAAGTCGGGCTTGGCCTCGGACCACAGCCGCAGGCTGGAGCGGCCGTCGCCGAAGTCGTCCAGCGCCAGCCGGGCGCCGCTGGCATGCACTTCCTTCAGCGCGTGGCGCAGCGAGTCCATGTCGGTCACGCGTTCGTGCTCGGTGATCTCCAGCACCACCATGCGGGCCGACACGCCCAGCGCCTGCACGGCCTCGGCCAGCGAGGCGCCGCCGCGCAGCGCCACGCCGCGCACCAGCGCATCGGCGCTGATGTTCACGAACAAGCGGCCGGGCGCACCCAGCACGCCCCACTGGTGCAGCGCGATGAACACGCACAGCAGCTTGAAGTCCTGCAGCAGGCCCTCCTCGCTCGCGCACTGCAGTAGCGCATCGGGCGTGTGCAGGGGCGTGTCCGCGGGGCCGCGGATCAGCGCTTCGTGCGCATAGATGCCGCCCTCGCGCAGATCCGCCAGGGGCTGGAACACGCAGTAAAGGCCATCGCCGCGCATCAACTGCGCCAGCGGCCCGGTGCCGCTGCGTGCTCCGGACGAAAGCACCGCAAGCAAGGCATCGCGCCGGCCCCGGGGGGATGCATCGATCATGGTTACAACCTCACACAATTCAAGGTGGACCATAGCCCTGCACCGTGACAGCCAAATGACAGGCGTGGGGGATTCGCTACGGGTCGCTGCGCAGGTCGGCGTGATCCACCGCGTATTTGACGAGCGCCGCCTGGCCGTCGATGCGCAGCTTGCGGCGCAGGTGCAGGCGATGCGTCTCGACCGTGCGTACCGAGGTGCCCATGCGCTGGGCGATGTCCTTGTTGGAGCGGCCCTCGGCCAGCAACTCCAGCACCGCGGCCTCGCGCGGGGTGAGCGCGCGGCCCGACGGGGCCGCAGCGGGAGGCGCCTCGTACAGCAAGGCCTGCACGCCTTCGCTGAAGTAGCGCCCGCCGGCATGTACCGCCTCGATCGCCTGGACCAGCTGCAGCGCCGGGGCGTCCTTGAGCACGTAGCCCCGCACGCCCAGCGCGGCCGCGCGGCGCACGTATTCGCCATCGTGGTGCATGGACAGCACCAGCACGCGCACCTGCGGAAATCGGTCGCGGAACACCGTGGCCAGGTGGATGCCGCTCGCATCCGGCATGCGGATGTCGGTCACCACGATGTCGGGCCGCACGGCGGCGGCCAGGTCCACGGCCTCTTGCACGCCGCCCGCCTCGCCCGCGACGCGGATGTGGCCCGTGGCCTCCAGCCGCATGCGCACGCCGTCGCGCACCAGCGGGTGGTCGTCCACCAGCAGCACGCGGATGGGATCGCCCCCGCTCATGCGGGCACCTGCGACGGCTCGAACCCGGGGTACGGCGAGTCGTGGTCGCCCTGCATCGGCAGCACGGCCAGCACGCGCGTGCCGCGGCGGCCGGAGGCCACGCCGAACGTGCCGCCCAGGCCTTCGATGCGCTCGCGCATGTTGCGCAGGCCGATGCCGCCCTGGCCATCGGCCTGCACGCGCTGCACGTCGAAGCCGCGGCCATCGTCGATCACCGACAGGCTCACGCGCCGGGGCCCGAAGCGCAGCAGCAGCTCCACCTGCGTCGCGTGGGCGTGCATCTGGGCGTTGGTCAATGCCTCCTGCGCCACGCGGAACAGCGCGGTGCCGTGGCTGGTGGGCAGCGGGTGCGCCGTGCCGCGCAGCACGAACCGCACGGGCAGGCCGGTGTGGTCCTGCACCTGCTGCGCCATGAGGGCCAGCGCCGGCGCCAGGCCCAGGTCGTCCAGCAGGGCGGGGCGCAGGCCGTGCGAGACGCGGCGGATCTCCAGCAGCGCATGGTTGAGCCGGTCCAGGCCCTGGTCCAGCACGTGGTGCGGCCCGGAGGCCGCGCGCGCGGCCCACTGCACCTGGGCGGTCTCGAGCAGGAACTTGGAGGACACCAGCACCTGCACCACGCCGTCGTGCAGTTCGCGCGCCACGCGCACGCGCTCTTCCTCCTGCGAGCGCACCACCCGCTGCGCGAGCCGGCGCAGCTTGGCGCTGGCCACGCGGTGGTCGCTGAGGTTCAGCGCCAGCCCGGCCAGCCCGATCAGCACGATGCACAGCGCCGCGATGCCGTAGATGCGCCGGCGCGTGCCGTCGATGTTCTCCTGCGCGCGCAGATCGATGCGGCGCAGCGTGTCGTGCACGTCGTCCAGGTACAGGCCCGTGCCGATCACCCATTCCCAGCCGGGCAGCGTCATCACGTAGGCGAGCTTGGGCACTGTCTGCTGAGAGGACGGCTTTTGCCACAGGTAGCGCACCAGCCCCCCGCCCTCGCGTGCCTTGGCAAGGATCAGGTTGGCCGGCGCCTCGCTCTGCGGATTGGACGGGTCGCACAGGTCCACGCCGGCCAGCCCCATCTGCTGGGCGTCCAGCAGCACGTTGCCCTGGCGGTCGTAGACGAAGAAGTACCCGTCCTTGCCGAACTGCATGCGCGAGAGCAGGGCCAGCGCCTGCTGCTGGCGCGCCGCCGGGTCCGCCACGTCGGCCGCGATGCGGGCCATGGCGCTCTGGGCCAGCTGCACGTAGTGGTGCAGCTCGGTTTCCTTGCTGTGCAGGTAGGCCGACTCGACCAGCTCCCGCTCCTGGTGCGCCAGTTTCAGGGTCTGGTGGCGCACGGTGACGGCCACGGAACCCAGCGCCACCAGGATGGGAATGGTCGATAGCAGCAAAAGCTTGAGCCGCAATTGCATGAAGGCTTTGTTGAAGAGGAAAGCGCTGACTATCTGCCGCCGACTGCCAATGTCAAGCGGGTTATTTCGAGGGATCATGGGATATTCCGGGAATCCGTGAAAATATGTAAAGACGGCCGATGCGATCGAATGGGGCAGAGAATCGCCAAAAGTCAAAATGCGACGGGGCGGCCTGGGGGTGGATTATGAGAAGGCGACTTCGATAATCACCCCTGTGGTGCCTGGGGCCGCCGCTGGTGGGGCGTTGGCACCGGCTTGGTGCGCACCTTGTGAGTGCTTGCTACCGCAGCATCTGCACCGCAGCAAGGCCTGTGCAGCAGAAGGCATGCCAGCCACGGGCGGGGCGGTGGTTTGCGTACTCCTGCGTAGGCCGGTCTGCGTACTACTGCGTAAGGGAAAAAGGTGCTTCGTTTTAGCGGGTTTCGCTGCCTAAAATTCTTTCGCGAATCAGGATTTCCAGGACAAAAGCAGGCGCGCCGAAAGATTATGGGAAATGCGGTCGCATGCAAGTGGATCGGGCATGCCGGTTTATCCGCGCATTGGCCGAATCATTTTCATCGTCATATTGAAAGTCGTTGCAAAGGACATTCCATGAATAATCGGATTCCCCGCCACCGCGTGGCCTGGACGGGCGCTGCCCTGGCGGCCTGCGCGCTGATGGCGGGCTGCGCCGCGCCGTCCAAGCGCGAGGTGCTGTCCACCACGCAGATCTATCCGGCCATCGGGCCGTATTCGCAAATGGTGGCCCACGGAAACACGCTGTATTTCTCGGGCGTCCTGCCCCTCAATGCGGCGGGCAATGCGGTCAATGGCACCACCATCGAGGAGCAGACCCGCGCCGTGCTCGATTTCATGGGCGCCAAGCTGCGCTCGCAGGGCCTGTCGTACGAGGACGTGCTCTCCACCACGGTCTACATGAAGGACCTGAACGAGTTCGCCGCCATGAACAAGGTGTACGGCGAGTACTTCCGCACCGCTGCGCCTGCCCGCGCCACGGTGGAGGTGGCGCGGCTGCCGCGCGACGTGAAGATCGAAATCTCGGCCATCGTCGGCCGCCGCTGAAGCGCTGTGGTCCTGCCTCCACGCCCCAAGGAGTTTTCCCATGAATGAAGAAGCCACTTCCCTGATGGCAGCGCCCGGCGCTGCCGCTCCCCTGGACCTGTCCGCCGTGTCGCGCTGGAGCGCCAAGCGCCGCGACTTTCTGCGCGTGCTCGGCTATGGCGCCGGCGCGGCGACGCTCGGGCCCCTGGTGGCCGCGTGCGGCAGCAGCGGCGCGCAGACCCAGGCCGAAGCCCTGCGCGAGCAGCTCATGCGCGACGAGGCGTTCTGGACGGGCGTGCAGGGCATGTTCGTGCTCAAGCCCGAGAAGACCTACATGAACATCGGCACCGGCGGCTCCATGCCCAAGCTGGTGCTGGAAACGTTCGATGCCGAGAACCGCAAGAAGGCGGCCGATTCCGGCAGCGGCTACGGCAACCTGCTGGACCTGCGCAAGCAGGTGGCCCCGGGCTTCGGCGTGGATGCGGACGAACTCGCGTTCTCGGCCAACACCTCCTCGGGCATGTGCCACGCCATCCTGGGGCTGGACTGGCAGCGCGGCGATGTGGTGGTCACCACCAACCACGAGCACGGCGGGGGCGACACGCCGCTCAAGATCGCCACCGACCGCTACGGCATCGAAGTCTCGCGCATCGCGCTGCCGGTGGGCAACAACCAGACGGCCGCCACCTACGTGAACCTGTTCGACCAGCGCATCCGCGCGCTCAAGGCCCAGGGCAAGCGCGTGCGCGCCATGATGTGGTCCTCGCCCACGTACAAGACCGGCACCATGCTGCCGATCGCCGAACTGATGGCGGTGGTGAAGGCGCACGAGCTCATCAGCATCGTGGACGGCGCCCACCTGCCGGGCATGATGGCCTACAACTATGCGGAGCTGGGCATGGACTTCATGTCCGGCGCGGGGCACAAGTGGCAGTGCGGCCCGGGCTCGACCGGCATCCTGGTGGTGCGCAACAAAATGCGCGCCTCCAACCCGATGCCGCTGCCAAGGTGGTTCCCGGTGCACACCAGTTCGTACGCCGCCAAGGACCGCACCACCAACGGCACCGAGACCTATGACATCGCCGCGACGATCACCAGCTGCGGCAGCCTGCACACGCCCATGTTCATGGCGCTGGCCCAGGCCTGCGCGCAGTGGGATGGCATCGGCCGCAAGAAGATCGAGACCTACGACCTCACGCTGTCGTCCTACCTCAAGGAAAAGATCGCCGAGCGCTGGGGCGTGGATTCGCTGTACTCGCCCAAGGACGATCCCAAGCTGCTTTCCGCGCTCACCTCGTTCAACCCGTTCCCGAACAAGGACGACGTGATGAACGCGCAGAAGTCCACGGCCTTCGTGGCACGCATGCTGAGCGAATACCCGCAGGGCTTCGTGATCCGCAATGCCGACTTCCCCGTCATCGGCGCGCCGGCCAACCACTACGGCGTGCGCATCTCCACCCACCTGTGGCACGACGCGCGCGACATTGATCTGCTGGTCGATGCCATGTGGGACCTGTCGCGCAAGATCTGATCCGGCAGCGCTGCCGCACCTGGAAAAAAAGCGCGGGAGTCGCCTCCCGCGCTTTTCCGTTTTGGGCGTTCTTGACGCCGGGCGGCGATCAGAAGCGGTGGCGGATGCCCACGCCGAAGCTGTTGCCCTTCGTCTGCGCCGTGATGCGGTCGTTCATGAGCATGGCGTACACGTCGGTGCGCTTGGACAGGAAGTGGTCGTAGCCCAGCGTGAAGGTCTTGCGGTCGATGTCGGTCTGCGTCATCTCGGTCTTGACCCACTCCACCAGCACCTTGCCGGCCGGGCCGACCGGCACCGAGGCGCCCAGCTGCACCGTCTTGGCCTTGTTGGTGGTGTTGTCGGCCTTGGCCTCGCCGTAGCTCACGAAGGGCTTGACCAGGCCGAAGTCGTAGGCGCCCAGCAGCATCCAGTCGGTCTTCTTCGTGCCCAGGTAGGCATTGGGAACGGCGGGGTTGCTGATCTGGTCGCGCTCGTAGAAGCCCGTCAGCGTCACGGGGCCGCCGAAGTAGAAGAAGTTGGCGCCGAAGTTCTTCTTGCCGTTGTCGCCCGGCTGCTCGCCGAACTGGTACTGGATGTTGGCGGTGAAGCCGCCGATCTTGGGCGTGCTATAGACGATCTGGTTGCTCCAGCCCGTGTCGGACGGCGTGGTCGCGCCCCAGCCGGTGCCATTGAACAGCGGCACGTTCATGTGCAGGATCAGCGGCGAGAAGGTGAACGAGTCGCCGAACGGGTTGCCCACCACCGAAGGCAGAAAGTTGGGCGCCATCCAGCGGCCCAGCATCACCGAGCCGAAGTCGCCCGACAGGCTGACGTTGGCATCGCGCGAGAAGAACGTGTCGTTGGCGAATCGGCCCTGAGAGCCGTTGTCCACCTTGATGAACGAGGTCAGCAGGAAGTTAGCCTTCAGCCCGCCGCCGAGGTCTTCCGTGCCCTTGAAGCCGAACCACGAGGTCGTGAGGCCGCCGCTGTCCACGACCGACTTGCGGCCTGCATCGCCCGCCATCTTGATGGACCCCGCGAACACGTCGGCCAGGCCCGTGAGCTGCACGGAGCTTTGGGCCTGCGCCCCGGCGGAACAAAGCAGCGCTGCACCCAGTGCGATCCAATTCTTTTTCATACGACTCCTGCGAAAGGGAAAAAAGGGAAAAGGGGGAAGGACGGTGCCGATGGCTCGGCGATGGACACGGTGTCTTCCGGGCCCCAGCGAAGGGCCGTGAAAGACGTGTCGATTTGCAAAAGATTCAAAGCAAGTACCGTGCCTTCCCCATGCCACGGGTGGGGGAATGCCAGGCAGGTCGGTAGGAAGGGGCTGCATGTGCCAGAGCGCACCGCATTTGACTTTGCTCAACACCGCGTGGCGGTGCTGCCTTCACAGTGCGTTCTTATGTTTCCCTCCCCTTCCATCCCCCCGCCAGCCAAGACCGAGGCTCCCGCCGGCGAGGTGCTGCGCGAGCGCCACCAGCGTCCGGCCAGCGTGCTGTACCTGGACAGCGGCCGGGTGCTGCTCGGGGTGCGCGAGGATGGGCAGCTTCGGCACCAGTTGGGTGCGGTGGAGGGGCCTTGCTGGCTCGATGCCGCACCGGCGCTGCTGGGCCAGGCGTGCATGGTGGACATGGTGGCGGACACGCGCGTACTGCTGCGCCGCATGCCGCTGGAGGCGTTCAAGACCGGCTTCGAGTCGCTGCCTTCGCCAGCCCGCGCGCTGGTGTACGACATGGCCCGCGGCTATTGCCAGCAGACCGAACTGGCCGTGAGCCGCCTGGCGCAGGACGCCGAGGCGCGCTGCGCCCAGTGGCTGCTGCGGCACGCCCAGCACGACGATGCGGGCACGCTGCGCGTGACGCTGCACCAGCGCAAGCGGCTCATCGCCGCGCAACTGGGCATCGCACCCGAAACGCTGTCGCGCGTGCTGCGGCACCTGCGCGATCATGGGCTCATTTCGGGCACGGGAAAAGTCCTCAACCTGCCACGGCCCAGCGCTTTGCAGGTGGTGGCCGGGGTCGGCTGAAGGCGGTCTGCCGGCCCTTCCCGCGGGCCTTGAGTGGGACGGGTGCAACAGGGGCCGAAGGGCTTTGCAGCCGCGTTGGCGGGCGCTGGCAGCGCCCCCGTCTCTGGCCATGGGCACTGCGCCGGGCGCTTGCGAAAGGGCTCAGGGTTTCCCCCGGACCGACCGAGGGTTCCACCCAACCCGCGCCCGCGGGGGGCTGCGTATATTCGTTCGCAACCCACTGCACATTCCGCCTGACAGCATGCCCCGCGCCTTCTGCCGCCCCTTTGCCAGAGGTGCTTCGTCCACGGAGCCCCGATGACGCCGCCATCGCACGAAGTGCTCGATGCCGAGCAGGACGCGGCCGGCGATGCCCCCGGTTGGCTGCTGCCCGGCCCGCTCGTGCGGCGGCTGATGCTGATCGCCGTGCTGGCGGTGGTGTTCGCCGGGGCGCTGGCCGCGTGGACCGTGTCGCGTGCGGCGGGCGAAGAGGCCATGCGCCGGCTCGTGGCCCAGCAGACCGACGAGGTCGAAGTGGTCGCGCGGCTGCTGGCCAGCAAGATCGAGCAGAGCCAGAAAGTGCTCAGCACCGTGGCCGAGGGCATTCAGCCGGTCATGCTCGACTCGCCTTCGTCCCTGGGCTGGCTGCTGCAGCAAGGCCTGCCGGCGGTGCGCTTCTTCGATGCCATGCAGGTCGTGCGGCAGGACGGCACCGTGGCCATCAACCTGCAATATGGCCGGCTGGACAGCGGCTCCAACCTCGACCCCGCCGAGCGCGACAGCCTGCGCCGCACCCTGCTGGAGGGCAAGCCGCTGGTGTCGGGCGTGATCGGCGGGCGGCCGAGCGAAGCCCGCGTGATGTTCACGCTGCCGCTGCACCGGGACGAGGGCACGGTGGTGGGCGCCGTCTCGGGCGTGCTGCGCCTGCAATCGCAGGGGCTGCTGCCGCCGTCGATGTCGCTGCCGGCGCGCAAGGATTCGCGGCTCATCGTCTTCACGCGCGACGGCACCATCCTGTCGCACCCCGATCCCGCACGCGTGATGGGCAGCGTGCGCGACGAGGCCGGGCTGTCGCAGGTGTTCGCGCGGTCCGGCGACAAGGAGCAGCCGGTGTTGGGGCGCGGCTTCACCGAACGGCTGCCGGGCCATGTGGTCAGCCTGGCCGGCATGCCCATGACCCAATGGACCGTGGCGCGCGTGAACGATGCGCAGGCGTTGCTCGCACCGCTGGAGGGCGCGCAGCGGCGTGCCGCCTGGATGGCCGCGGCCCTCATCGGCGCGGCCGCGCTGCTGGCCGTGGCGTGCATGGCCTGGCTGGCGCAGCCGCTGGCCCGGCTGTGCCACCGCGCCGACCGCATGGGCCTGCGTGCCCCTGGCGCCCATGAAGACATGCCCTGGCCGCGGGGCTCCGGCGAAGTGGACGGGCTGGCAGCGGCCTGCCGCGGCCTGCTGGACGAGCGTGCCAGCACGCAGGCGCAGGTGGGCGTGCTGCGCGGGCAGCTGCAGTCCATCCTGGACCATGCGCCCACCGGCATCATCATCACGCGCGGAGAAAATCTGCAGGTCGTGAGCCTGCAGGCCGGCCGCATGCTGGGCTACGAGCCCGCGCAACTTCAGGGCCGCCTGGCCCGCGTGCTCTATGTGAGCGATGGCGAGTACGAACACCTCAAGCGGCGCGTGCGGGCGGAGTTCTCGGCCCACGGCACCTTCGACGGCGACGTGTGCTTTCTGCGCCAGGACGGCAGCGCGGTGTGGGCCCGGGTGCTGGGCCGTTCGGTGCGCGGCGCCGCGGGCGGCGCGGGCACGGTGTGGATGCTGGAAGACCTGACCGCCGCGCGCGAGGCCCGCCGCCGCGAAAACTGGGCCGATGGCCTAGACGCCCTCACGCAGCTGGCCAACCGCGAGGCTTTCAATCAGCGCCTGCATGCGCTGCTGGCTGACCGCGCAGCCCGCCCCGACACGGTGCAGGCGCACCCGGGTGGGGAGGCGGGGGAGGGCGTGGTGCTGTTCCTCGACCTGGACCATTTCACCGTGGTCAACGCGATCGCCGGGCACGATGCGGGCGACGACGTGCTGCGCCACGTGGGCCGCCTCATCGAGACGCAGGTGCGATCGGTGGGCTGGGCTGCGCGGCTGGGGGGCGACGAGTTCGCCGTGGTGCTGCCCGGCTGCCCGCCGGGGCGCGGGCTGGCGATTGCCCAGCAGCTGTGCGCCGCGGTGCGGGCCTGGGAACCGTCTTACCAGGGGCGCAGCTACACGCTGGGCGTCAGCATCGGCCTCGTGCCGCTGGACAGCGGCGTGTACGACGTGAACGCCGTGCTCCACGCGGCCGACATGGCGTGCTACGAGGCCAAGCGCGCGGGCCGCGACCGGGTGGAGGTGCGTTCGGTGCGGCGGGGGCGGGCGCAGCGCGCGGCGTGAGGTTTGCCGATAATCCCGCCGTGCCCCGCCCCCATCGCCCATCGCCGTGGAACCTCCTTGCTTTCAGTGGCGGGCTGGCGCGTTGGCAAGCCCGCGTGCGCTGGGTCATGGCGTGGTTCGTTCTGTCGCTGGGCGTGGCGGTGGCCTCTCCCATCGTGCATTCTCCGGGGGGCGAGTGGGTCTGCTCCGGCGTCGGAACGATGACGGCCATGGTGCATGCCGACGACGGCGTGCAGCCCGCGGGCCTGGCGCACTGGGACTGCCCGCTGTGCATGCTGGCCGGGCCACCGGCGCAGCCGCCGGCGGTTGCCCTGCCGGCCGTGCTGCCGCTGTCGCGCGCGGTGCAGTCCATTGCGGCCGCGCGCATCGCTGCGGCCACTTCGGCGCCCCTTCCGGCGCGCGGGCCGCCGCGGCTCTCCTGAGATGGCCTTCGATTTCGCAGCGCGTGCGGCTTTACTGGGCAACGCGCCGCGATGTGTTCCGCACCGATCAGCGGCGTCCGATGGGGCGCCACAGAGAGCAGAGCCTTTCATGCATCCAAACATTGCGTTGCCCCTCGCGCTGGGCATGGCCCTTCCCTGGCTGGGCCTGAACGCCACCGCCCAAACCACCGCCCCGGCCGAAACCGCCGCCGACCGCAGCCCTTCGCTCCCGCCCGTGACCGTCATGGCGCCCGCCACTCCGGCGGCGCAGCGCAGTTCGGGCCTTGCCACCGGCACGGCCGGATCGGCGCTGGACACGCCGTTTTCCGTCACCACCGTGCCGGGCGAGCTGGTCCGCCAGCAGGGCGGCACCACCTTGCAGGACGCGCTGCGCAACGTGCCCGGCGCGCAGGCCGACTCGGGCTTCAACGGCTCGCACACGCAGTTCTTCATCCTGCGCGGCGCGGTGACCGACAGCGGCACCGGCTCCAACCGCGTGCTGCGCGACGGCGTGCGGCTCTCCAATTACCCCTACACCCCGGCATTCGTGGAAAGCGTGGACGTGCTGCGGGGCCCCGGCGCGGCCCTCGGCGTGCGCAGCGAACCGGGCGGCACCGTCAACCTCGTGACGCGCCAGCCGCAGTTGGCGAACTTCGGCAGCGCCTCGCTCGGCGCAGGCGCGCATGGCGCGCTGGAGGCTTCCGTGGATCTGAACCGCGTGCTGTCCGCCGAGAACGAACTGGCCGCCCGCGTGACGGCCACGCGGTCCCAGGCCAGCCAATGGCGGCACGTGGAGGACCGGCTCGACGGCATCAAGCTCGGGCTGGCCCAAAGCGATGGCAACCGCTACCACCTGCGCGCCAACGTGGAGGCCACCAACCAGACCTATCAGCCGGACTACGGACTTCCCGCCCTGGGCGGCCGGCCGGTCGCCGTGCCACGGGACCGGCAGCTCGGCGAGCCCTTCGGCGACTCGACCACCGACAACCGCATCTACGACCTGCACGGCGATGTCGCCCTGTCGGCCCACACGCGCTGGTCCGCCGACTTCACGCACCTGGAGGCGCATTCGACCTCGATCAAGAACCTGCTGAACGGCTCGCCGCTGGCGGGCCAGCCGGCCGGCACCTATGCCCGGGTCTCGGCCTGTGAGCC
Organism: Acidovorax sp. NCPPB 3576; assembly: GCF_028473605.1. Lineage (NCBI taxonomy): Bacteria > Pseudomonadati > Pseudomonadota > Betaproteobacteria > Burkholderiales > Comamonadaceae > Acidovorax > Acidovorax sp. NCPPB 3576. Next base: position 1,199,166 of record NZ_CP097267.1, read on the forward strand.
CGGCACGCAGCGCCGCATCGATTCGTTCTCGACCGCGCTGGCCAGCACGCAGGGCACCGGCGCGGTGACGCACCAGCTGTACTTCGGGGCCGACTATTACAAGGAGGTGCTGAACCAGCCCGCGCTGTCGGTGCCGGCCTCGACCAGCCCGGCCATCAACGTGTTCGATCCGGTGTATGGCCGGGTGACCGCGCCCCCGGCCGGGGCGGTGCTGGCGCAGAGCCTGACGACGCAGGATCTCGAATCCGTGTCGGCGTCCGCCCAGGACCAGATCGACTTCGGCGCGTGGTCGGTGGTGGCGGGCCTGCGCTTCACGCGCCAGCGCTTCCTGTACGGCACGGCCGGCGTGCTGCCCGTCGAGGAGTCGCGCTGGAACCCGAAGCTGGCGGTGCTGCGCCGGCTGTCGGAGACCGACACGGTGTATGCCAACGTGTCCACCGGCACCTCGCCCAACCAGGTGGCTTCGTCGTCGAACCAGTCCTTGCCCTCGCGCCGTTCGGCGCAGGTCGAAGCCGGCTGGAAGTCGCTGTGGCGCGGCGGCGCGGTGGTCAGCGACCTGGCGGTGTACCGCCTCGATCAGAAGAACATGATCGCGTCCGACCTGAGCACGCCGCTGAACAACTTCGACTTCACCACGGCCGGCAGCGCGCGGTCGCAGGGCATCGAGGCGTCGCTGTCCGGCCAGGTGACGGACCGGGTGACCGTGGCCGCCACCTATGCCTTCACCCATGCGAAGTACCTGCAGAACCCCGTGTACGGCGGCATGGCGGTGCCCAACGTGGCCCGGCATGCGGCCACGCTGTGGGCGCAGTACGCCTGGAACGCGCAGTGGAAGACCGGTGCGGGCCTGTACCTGCAAAGCCGGCGCTTCGCCGACGAGGCCAACACCACGGTGCTGCCCGGCTATGCGCGCTTCGACCTGAGCCAGACCTGGACGGCGAAGCTGGCCAACGGCCAGAGCGTCGAGGTCCAGGCGACGGTGCGCAACCTGTTCGACCAACACTACTTCGTGTCGAGCCACCTGCACGTGAGCCGATGGATCACGCCGGGGCAGGGGCGCAACGCGCTCGTCTCGGCCACCTACCGCTTCTGAGCGTTCGCCGCCCGGTCCATCCCGCCCAGCGCCCGCAGCACGTTCTCGGCCGTGGCGGGCGCGGTCAGCGTGACCGGCTGCCGGGCCGCTTCGGCCGGGCGCGCCGCGGCAATCGCGTTGCGCAGGGCCTCGTACACGCTGATGGCCAGCATGAACGGCGGCTCGCCCACGGCCTTGCTGCCGCCCACGTTGTCTTCACGGTTGGCCTCATGCCACAGCGCCACGGTGAAGCGCTCGGGGATGTCGCCCGTGGCCGGGATCTTGTAGGTGCTGGGGGCGTGGGTGGTGAGCCGGCCCTGGTCGTTCCACACCAGCTGCTCGGTCGTGAGCCAGCCCATGCCCTGCACGAAGCCGCCCTCGATCTGGCCGATGTCGATGGCCGGGTTGATGCTGCGGCCCACGTCGTGCAGGATGTCCACGGCCAGCACGCGGCTCTCGCCGGTGAGCGTGTCGATGGCCACCTCGGTGCAGGCCGCGCCGTAGGCGAAGTAGTAGAACGGCCGGCCGGTGAGGGTGGCCTTGTCGTAGTGGATCTTGGGCGTGCGGTAAAAACCGTCGCTCCACAGCTGGATGCGGTTGGCATATGCCTCCTTCACCACGTCGCCCCAGGCGCGCACCGAATGGGGCGTGATGACCTGCCCGCCGGCGAATTGCACCTCGCCGGCGCCGCAGTGGTCCAGGCCGCACACGAAGGCGGCGAGGTTGTCGCGCACGTGGCGCGCGGCGAACTGGGCAGCGCGGCCGTTCAGGTCGGTGCCGCTCGATGCGGCGGTGGCGCTGGCGTTGGGCACCTTGCTGGTGTCGCTGGCGGTCACCAGCACGCGCGCCAGCGGCACGCCCAGCTCGTCGGCCACGATCTGCGCCACCTTGGTGTGCAGGCCCTGGCCCATCTCGGTGCCGCCGTGGTTCACCTGCACGCTGCCGTCGGTGTACACGTGCACCAGCGCGCCGGCCTGGTTGAACAGCGTGGCGGTGAAGCTGATGCCGAACTTCACCGGCGTGATCGCCAGCCCGCGCTTGAGTACCGGGCTCGCAGCATTCCAGGCAAAAATGGCCTCTTGCCGGCGTTTATATTGGCTGGATTGCTCTAGTTTTGGTAGCAGATCGTGGAGGATGTTGTCCTCCACCGGCATCTGGTAGTGGGTGACGTTGCGGTCGGTGGTGCCGTAGAGGTTGCGCATGCGCACCGCGAGCGCATCGCACCCCAGGGCTCGCGCGATGTCGCCCAGGATGGCCTCGATGGCGATCACGCCCTGCGGCCCGCCGAAGCCGCGAAAGGCCGTGTGGCTCTGCGTGTTCGTCTTGCAGCGGTACGAGGCGATCTCGACGTTTTCCAGAAAGTACGCGTTGTCGCTGTGGAACACGGCGCGGTCGGCCACGGGGCCCGACAGGTCGGCCGAGAAGCCGCAGTTGGCTGCCATGCGCAGCCGCAGGCCCGCGATGCGGCCCGTGCCGTCGAAGCCCACGTCGTATTCGTAGGCGAACGGGTGGCGCTTGCCGGTGACCAGGAAGTCCTCGTCCCGGTCCAGCCGCAGCTTGACCGGGCGGCCGAACTTGTGGGCCGCCACCGCGGCCCACACGGCCAGGTGGCCGGCCTGGGTCTCCTTGCCGCCGAAGCCGCCGCCCAGGCGCCGGCATTCCACGCGCACCGCGTGGTTCTCCAGGCCCAGGGCGTGCGCCACCCAGTGCTGCACCTCGCCCGGGTGCTGGGTGCTGGAGTGGATCCACCACTGCCGCTGCTCCAGCGGCAGCGCATAGGCGATCTGGCCCTCCAGGTAGAAATGCTCCTGCCCGCCGACCTCGAAGCGGCCCTGCAGCCGGTGCGCCGCGCGGCCCAGGCCCGCGTCGGCGTCGCCACGGCGCACGAAGACGGGCGGCAGCACGTAGCTTTCGGCAGCCAGCGCCTCGTGCACGGTCAGCACCGCGGGCAGGGGGGTGATGTCCGGCACCACGGCGCGCGCGGCGCGGCGGGCCTGCATGACCGAGTCGGCCACCACCAGGCCGATCACCTGGCCCACGTGCTGCACGGTGTCGATGGCGAACACGGGCTCGTCGTGGGCGAAGGCGGCCAGCAGCTTGTCGCCTGGCACGTCGGCGCTCAGCACCACGCCGCGCACGCCCGGCAGCGCCAGCGCCGCGCGGGTGTCCACCCCGTTCAGCCGCCCATGCGCCACGGGCGAGAGGATGGGCGCGGCGTACAGCGTGCCCTTCACCTCGGGCAGGTCGTCGATGTAATGGGCGCTGCCGGCCACCTGGGCGCGCGCGCTCTCGTGGGGGTGCGAGCGGCCCATGGCGCGGGCCGGCGCGGGCGCGCCCTCGGGCGGGCGGGCCTGGGCCGTTTGCGGGCCGGCGGCACCGGCCGCGTTGGCGGCGACGGCCACCGGATCGTCTTCGGCGTCGCGGCTCAAAGGGGCGTCGTCGTGCGGGCTCATGCCAGGGCCTCCGGGCGCAGTTGCTCCAGCGAAACGGGAACGGGCAAAGGCGCGGCGTGCGGCCCCGGGTGCTCCAGCCAGAAGCGTTGCAGCAGCCCCGCGAGCACGGCGCGGCGGTATTCGCCGCTCGCCCGCATGTCGGTGATGGGCTGGAACTCGGCCTGCAACGCGGCCGCGGCGCGCTCCACCGTCTCCAGGGTCCAGGGCTGGCCGGCGAGTGCGGCTTCGGCCTGTCGTGCCCGCGCGGGCACAGCGGCGACCCCGCCCGCGCCGATGCGGGCGCGCCGCACCCGGCCGTCGGCGATGTCGAGGTTGAGCACCAGGCACACGGCGGAGATGTCGTCGTCGAAGCGCTTGGACACCTTGTAGGCCGCGAGCGATTCGCCCGGCGCGGGCAACGGCACCTCGATGCGCACGAGCAGCTCGTCCGGCGCCATCACGTTCTGGCGGTAGCCGGTGTACAGGTCTTCCAGCGCCAGCGTGCGTTCGCCGCGCAGGCTGGCCAGCACCACGCTGGCGCCCAGCGCGATCAGCAGGGGCATGGAGTCGCCGATCGGCGAGCCGTTGGCCACGTTGCCGCCCAGCGTGCCGGAGTTGCGCACGGGCAGCCCGGCGAAGCGCGCGGCGAAGCGGTGCAGCACGGGCCAGTGGGCCTGCAGCGCATCGAACGCGTCGGCCAGCGGCACGGCCGCGCCGATGGACAGCCGCCCGCCCTGCGTGCCGATGCGGCGCAGCTCCTGCGCCCGCGTGACGTCGAGCATCTGCGCGAACTGGCGGTGCTGCTTGGTGATCCACAGGCCCACGTCGGTGGCGCCGGCCACCACCTGGGCGGTGGGGTGCGCGGCGCGCGCGGCCAGCAACTCGGCCAGCGTGGCCGGGGCCAGGTACGCGTCGCCGGGCACGGGCGCCTGCCGGGCCAGCGATGCCAGCTGCGGCAACAGTTGCGTTTCGTCCACCTGCATGCGGGGCAGGGCGGCCATCCGCTCGGCCGCGTCCAGGATGGGGCGGTAGCCGGTGCAGCGGCACAGGTTGCCCGACAGGTCGTGCACGGCCTGCTCGCGCGTGACCGTGCGGCCCTGGCACACGTGGTTCTGGTACATGCCGAACAGGCCCATCACGAAGCCCGGCGTGCAGAAGCCGCACTGCGAGCCGTGGCACTGCACCATGGCTTCCTGGGCGGGGTGCAGGCCCGGCGCGCTGGAGGGGGCGCCGCTGGAGGACGGGGTGGCGGGCGGCGCGGGCTGGAGCAGCGGGTCCTGGTCCAGGTCTTCCACCGTCCACAGCGCCATGCCGTCGATGGAGTGGGCCAGGCGGATGCAGCTGTTCACGGCCCGGTAGCGCACGCGGCCGTCCACGGCCTCGCCCAGCACCACGGTGCAGGCGCCGCAGTCGCCCTCGCCGCAGCCTTCCTTGGTGCCGGTGTGGCCCAGGTCTTCGCGCAGCACCTCCAGCAGGGTGCGGTCGGGAGGAACATGGGCCAGCGTCACGGGCTGGCCCCGGCGGATGAATCGCAGCGGGCGGGAGGTGGTCATGCGTTGTGCGGTGCAGGGTTCGGTCGTTGGGGCCAGTGTGCGCGCCATGTCGGGACAGGGTAGGGCCCCGGGGGGTGGCGGCGCATATGGGCGAGCGTATAACGGCCATGCGCCGGGCGCCATGCCCGGAACACCGGCCGTTGCTTTGGCCCCGCTTGCTGCCTTCGGCTGGCACGGATGCTGCGTCCCTCGGCGGCGCCACGCCAAGGTGGCAGGCCGCAGACCCACAAGGACACCGGATGGACATCGATTTCTCGCAACTCGGCGCCTACGAGCGCTACAAGCTGATGGCCAGCCTGATCGTGCCGCGCCCGATCGCGCTCATCACCACCCTCGGGGAGGACGGCACGGTGAACGCCGCACCATTCAGCATGTTCAACATGCTGGGCGAGGACCCGCCGGTGCTGATGGTGAGCATCAACCGGCTGCAGGGCGGCCGCCTCAAGGACACGGCCGCCAACATCCTGCGCACGGGCGAATTCGTGGTGCACATCGCCGACGAGGCCATGGCCCAGCGCATGCATGCCTGCGGCGACGCGCTGCCGCCGCACGAGAGCGAGCTGGTGCATGCCGGCCTCACCCCGGTGCCGTCGCGCAGCGTGGCCCCGCCGCGCATCGCCGAGGCCCCCGTGGCGTTCGAATGCGTGCTGCACGAAACCATGGAAACGGCCAGCCGCTACGTCTTCATCGGCCGCGTGCAGTGGCTGGGCGCGCGCGAGGGCCTGGTGGACACCGAGCGCTGGCGCGTGCGGCTGCAGGACTACCACCCGGTAGGGCGGTTCGGCGCGAGCTTCTACGTGACGACCGGCGACCGTTTCTCGCTCGACCCGGCGCCGCAGCCGGGCGCCGCGCGTTCGACGGCCATCGACGAGATCTGACCCCCCGGGCCGCCGCGTTGGTACTTGCCTGGCTCGCGGTCGCGCGGCCCCGGCGCTACAGTGCGATGTCCCCTTGCCTTCTTCACTGCGCCCTCGCTCCGCCACCGGCAGGCCCGGCGTGCCATACGCGTTGGCGTATGGCTGGAATGCCCCCACCCTTATGAGAGACCAAGCCCTTTTCGACAAGATAGACCTCCATCTCATAAGGGTCTTGCACACCGTGTTGACTGAACGCAGCGTATCGCGGGCCGCCGTGCGGCTGGGCATGCACCAGCCGGCCGTGTCGGCGGCGCTGCGCCGCCTGCGCGATCTGGCGGGCGATCCGCTGCTGGTGCGCTCGGGCGCCGCCATGCTGCCCACCGATGCCGCGCTGCGCATGGTGGAGCCGGCGGGCGCCATCCTGCGGTCGGCCGAGGCGCTGTTCTCCGATGCGCGCGGGTTCGACGCGCGCACGGCCACCCGCACCTTCCGCATCGCCGCGAGCGACTACCTGGACCCGCTCTTCCTGCCGCGCCTGGTGGCCCGCCTCAAGGCCGAGGCGCCGCTGTGCCCGGTCGAGGTGCTGCCGCTGTCGGCCGACGCGCACTACCACGCGCACCTGGCGCAGGGCGAGGTGGACGTGGTCATCGGCAACTGGCCCCAGCCACCCGACGACCTGCACATGGGGCGGTTGTTCGGCGACGAGGTGGTCTGCCTCGTGAGCCCCTCGCACCCGGCGGTGCGCCGCGGCTGGGACACGGACGAGTGGCTGGCTGCCGAGCACATCGCTCCCACGCCCACGCACCCCGGCGCGCGCGGCGTGATCGACGCGCACCTCGACTCCCTGGGCCTGCAGCGCCGCATTACGGCGCGCTGCGCCCATTTCAGCCTGATCCCGGAGATGGTCGCCGCCAGCCTGCTGGTGCTCACCACGGGGCGGCAGTTCTGCGAGCGCTTCACCGACCGCCTGCCGCTCACCGTGCTGCCGTGCCCGGTGCCCTTCCCGCGCCTGATGTACTACCAGCTGTGGCATGCCCGCACTCACCATTCGGCCGCCGCCATGTGGCTGCGCGACAGCGTGCGCACCGTGGCGGCATCGCTACGAAAACCATAGCTGCCGACGCATGAAGGACGTGCGCAGCATTCCGGTTTCGTGCCCAACCCCGTTTGAAAATCAAGAGACAATCGCCCGCATGAATTCCTCCCACACCTCCCCCGCCGCCGCGGCGCCGGTGCCGCGCCTGCAGCTGGCGGGCATCACGAAGCGCTATCCGGCCGTGGTGGCCAACAGCGGCGTGTCTCTCACGGTGCAGCCCGGCGAGATCCACGCCGTGCTGGGCGAGAACGGCGCAGGCAAGTCCACGCTGATGAAGATCATCTACGGCGCGGTCAAGCCCGACGAGGGCAGCCTGCACTTCAACGGCCAGCCGGTGGCCGTGCGCAACCCGCAGGAGGCGAGGGCGCTGGGCATCGCCATGGTGTTCCAGCATTTCAGCCTGTTCGACACCCTCACCGTGGCCGAGAACGTGTGGCTGGGCCTGGACAAGCGGCTGCAACTGGCCGAGGTCACGCGCCGCATCTCCGCCACGGCGGCCGAGTACGGGCTGGACATCGACCCGCTGCGCCCCGTGCACACCCTGAGCGTGGGCGAGATGCAGCGTGTGGAGATCATCCGGGCGCTGCTCACCCAGCCACAGCTGCTGATCCTGGACGAGCCCACGTCGGTGCTCACGCCCCAGGCGGTCGAAAAGCTCTTCGTGGTGCTGCGCCAGCTCGCCAGCCAGGGCTGCAGCATCCTCTACATCAGCCACAAGCTGCACGAGATCCGCGCGCTGTGCACCGCCTGCACGGTGCTGCGCGGCGGCCAGGTGACGGGCGTGTGCAACCCGGCCGAAGAGTCGAACGCCTCGCTGTCGCGCCTGATGATCGGCGCCGAGCCGCCGGCGCTCACCCACCGCCCCGCGCACCTGGGCGAGACGGTGCTGCGCGTGCAGGGCCTGTCGCTGCCGCGCATGGACCCGTTCGGCGTCGATCTCATCGACCTCGGCTTCGAGGTGCGGGCGGGCGAGGTGCTCGGCATCGCCGGCGTCTCCGGCAACGGCCAGAAGGAATTGCTCTATGCCCTGTCGGGCGAGGACACGCGCGCCCAGCCCGCGATGGTGCAGGTGGCCGGCCAGGCGGCCGGGCGCATGAACCCGCGCCGCCGCCGCGCGCTGGGCCTGCATTTCGTGCCCGAGGAGCGGCTGGGCCGCGGGGCCGTGCCCACCATGGGCCTGGCGCACAACCTGCTGCTCACGCGCAGCAACTGCGTGGGGCCGGGCGGCTGGATCCGCACCGGCGCGCTGCAGGCGCATGCCCGCGCCATCATCGAGCGCTTCCACGTCAAGGCGGGCGGGCCCCATGCGGCCGCGAGGTCGCTGTCGGGCGGCAACCTGCAGAAGTTCATCGTGGGCCGCGAGATCGATGCCAATCCGCGCCTGCTCATCGTCTCGCAGCCGACCTGGGGCGTGGACGTGGGCGCGGCCGCGCAGATCCGCGGCGAAATCCTCGCCCTGCGCGATGCCGGCTGCGCCGTGCTGGTGCTCAGCGAGGAACTGGACGAGCTGTTCGAAATCTGCGACCGCCTGCACGTGGTGGCCAAGGGGCGCCTGTCGCCCTCGGTGCCGCGCGCCGAGGCCACGATGGAGCGCATCGGCGAATGGATGAGCGGGCTCTGGCATGCCGACGTGCAATCGCACCTGGCCCGTGCACCAGCGGAGGCGGCCCATGCTCAAGCTTGAAGCCCGTCCCCAGGCCTCGCGCTGGTGGACCTACGGCTCGCCGCTGCTGGCGCTGGCCGTCACGGTGCTGATCGGCCTGGCGCTGTTCGCCGCGCTGGGCAAGGACCCGGTGCGCGGGCTGCAGGTGTTCTTCTGGGAGCCCATCAAGAGCCAGTACGCCATCGGCGAGCTGATGGTCAAGGCCACGCCGCTGCTGCTGATCGCGCTGGGCCTGGCGGTGTGCTTTCGCTCCAACGTGTGGAACATCGGCGCCGAGGGGCAGTTCGTGATCGGCGCCGTGGCGGCCGGCGGCATCGCGTTGCTGGCCGACCAGACCACGGGCCCGTGGATCGTGCCCGCCATCCTGCTGGCCGGCGTGCTGGGCGGCATGGCCTGGGCCGGCATCACGGCGCTGCTGCGCGACCGCTTCAACGCCAACGAGATCCTCGTGAGCCTGATGCTGGTCTATGTGGCCACGCTGGTGCTGGGCTACCTGGTCTACGGGCCGTGGAAGGACCCCATGGGCTACAACTTTCCGCAGACCAAGACCTTCGAGCGCGTGACGCAGATCCCGCGGCTCATGCAGGGCTCGCGCGTGTCCATCGGGCTGCTGCTGGCGCTGGCGGGCGCCGCGGCGCTGTGGGTGTTCCTGTTCCGCACGCGGGCGGGCTTTGCGCAGCAGGTGGGCGGCCTGGCCCCGGCGGCCGCGCGCTATGCGGGCTTTTCGTCGCGGCGCGCGCTGTGGACGGCGCTGCTCATTTCGGGCGGCGCGGCGGGCCTGGCGGGCGCGCTGGAGGTGGCGGGGCCCATTGGCCAGCTCACGCCCTACGTGCCGGCGGGCTACGGCTTCGCGGCCATCATCGTGGCGTTCGTGGGGCGGCTGCACCCGGTGGGCATGGTGTTCTCGGCGGTGCTGATGAGCATGTTCTACATCGGCGGCGAGCTGGCGCAGTCGCGCCTGGGCCTGCCCAAGTCGCTCACGGGCGTGTTCCAGGGCCTGCTGCTGTTCACGCTGCTGGCGTGCGACACGCTCATCGCCTACCGCGTGCGGTGGGTCGGGTCCCAGGGGAGGGCCGCTTAAATGGAATCGTACGCACTGCTTCTAGGCGCCACCCTGAGCGCGGGCACCGTGCTGGCCATCGCCGCCCTGGGCCTGCTCATCAACGAGAAGGCCGGCATCGTCAACCTGGGGGCCGAGGGCATGATGCTCTGCGCGGCCATCGCGGGTTTCGCCACCGTGGTGCACACCGGCAACACCTGGCTGGGCTTCGCGGCCGGCATGGCGGCGGGGGCGTTCCTGGCGGCCATCTTCGGCGTGCTGGTGATCTGGCTCAACACCAACCAGTACGCCACGGGCCTGGCGCTGAGCCTGTTCGGGGTGGGCTTTTCCGCCTTCGCGGGCATCCGCTACGTGCAGGCCAAGCTGCCGGAACTGCCCAAGTACGCCGTGCCCGGGCTGGGCGACCTGCCCATCGTCGGGCCCGCGCTGTTCCGCCAGCACCCCATCGTGTACCTCACCATGGCGCTGGTGGCGGGGCTGGTGTGGTTCCTGTACCGCTCGCGCGCCGGCCTGGTGCTGCGCTCGGTGGGCGAGTCGCCCGAGTCGGCCCATGCGCTGGGCTACCCGGTGCGGCGCATCCGCCTGGCGGCCGTGGTGGCCGGGGGCGCGCTGTGCGGGCTGTCGGGCGCCTACATCTCCACGGTCTATACGCCGCTGTGGGTGGAGGGCATGGTGGCCGGCCGCGGCTGGATCGCGCTGGCGCTCACCACCTTCGCCACCTGGCGGCCGGCACGGGTGTTGCTTGGTGCCTACCTGTTCGGCGGCGTGACCATGCTGCAGTTCCACCTGCAGGCCACGGGCGTGCAGGTGGCCAGCCAGCTGCTGAGCATGCTGCCCTACGTGGCCACCATCGTGGTGCTGGCGCTGATCTCCCGCAACCCGGCCTGGATCCGCGTGAACATGCCGGCCTCGCTCGGCAAGCCGTTCCATCCCGGGTCGTGACATCCTCCGGTTGCCGCACGGCGCCCCCGATCCTTTATTTTTCGTTGCCTCTCCCCTCACTTTTTTCCTCGAAGGAACCGACATGACCGATCTGCACAAACGCTCGCTGCTCCAGGTGGCCGCGCTTTCCGCGTTGGCCGCCGCCGCCCTGGCCGGCTGCGGCAAGAAGGACGAGCCCGCGCCAGCGCCGGCCGCCGCCCCGGCGCCCGCCGCGTCCGCACCTGCCGCGAAGGCCGAGCCTTTGAAGATCGCGTTCGCCTACGTGGGCCCGGTGGGCGACGGCGGCTGGTCCTTCGCGCACGACAACGGCCGCAAGGCGATCGAGAAGGAGTTCGGCGACAAGGTGCAGACCAGCTTCGTGGAAAGCGTGCCCGAGTCGGCCGATGCCGAGCGCGTGCTGCGCGACATGGCCTCGCAGGGCAACAAGCTGATCTTCGGCACCACGTTCGGCTACATGGAGTCGATCCAGAAGATCGCCCCCGACTTCAAGGACGTGAAGTTTGAGCACGCCACCGGCTACAAGACGGCCGAGAACGTGCGCACCTACGACAGCCGCACCTACGAGGGCGCCTACATGGCCGGCGTGATCGCCGGCGCCATGACCCAGACCAACACGCTGGGCGTCGTGGGCTCGGTGCCGATCCCCGAGGTGATCCGCAACATCAACAGCTTCACGCTGGGCGCGCAGTCGGTCAACCCCAAGATCAAGACCAAGGTGGTGTGGGTGAACGAATGGTTCAGCCCGCCGAAGGAAACCGAGGCCGCCACGTCGCTCATCAACGGCGGCGCCGACGTGCTGTTCCAGAACACCGACTCGCCCGCCGTGCTCAAGACCGCGCAGGAAAAGGGCAAGCGCGCCTTCGGCTGGGATTCCGACATGACCGCCTACGGTCCCAAGGCCCACCTGGCCTCGGCCGTGATCAACTGGGGCCCGTACTACATCAAGGCCACCAAGGATGCGCTGGGCGGCACCTGGACGACCGGCCAGAGCTGGTGGGGCGTGAAGGAAGGCGCGATCGATCTCGTCTCCATCGCCGAGGACGTGCCTGCCGACACCAAGGCCAAGGTCGAGCAGGTGAAGGCTGGCCTCAAGGACGGCAGCTTCTCGATCTGGAAGGGCCCGATCGCCGACAACACCGGCAAGGAAGTGCTCGCCAAAGACGCGGTGGCCGACGACAAGTTTCTGGGCGGCGTGAACTTCTACGTGAAGGGCGTCGAAGGCACGGTTCCCGGCGGCGACAAGAAGTAAATCGACGGGTGCCGGCGCAGCGCGCGGCAAGCGCGGGCCGGCACCGGGTTGCACAGTGGCGGCGGCAAGGCATCATCGGGCTACCGCCGCCGCCGTGAAGAGCGCGGCATCAACGTTTGGAGTCCGCCGATGTTCAAGGTCCCCCCCATTCCCGCCCAGCGCCTGCCCGCGCTGCTGCGCAGCATGCCCAAGGCCGAGCTGCACATCCACATCGAAGGCTCGCTCGAACCCGAGCTGATCTTCGCCCTGGCGCAGCGCAACGGCGTGGCGCTCCCGTACGCGAGCGTGCAGGCCCTGCGCGATGCCTACGCGTTCACCGACCTGCAGAGCTTTCTCGACATCTATTACGCCGGCGCCAGCGTGCTGCTGCACGAGCAGGACTTCTACGACATGGCCTGGGCCTACCTGCAGCGCGCCGCGGCCGACAACGTGGTGCATGCCGAAATCTTCTTCGATCCGCAGACGCACACGGCGCGCGGCGTGCCGATGGAGACCGTGATCCACGGTCTGCACCGGGCCTGCACCGATGCGCGCCAGGCGCTGGGCATTTCGTCCGCTCTCATCCTGTGCTTCCTGCGCCACCTGAGCGAGGAAGACGCCCTGGCCACGCTGGAGGCGGCGCTGCCGCTGCGCGCGCATTTCATCGGCGTGGGGCTGGACAGCAGCGAAGTCGGGCACCCGCCGGAGAAGTTCGCGCGCGTGTTCGCGCGCTGCGCCGAACTGGGCTTGCGGCGCGTGGCGCATGCGGGCGAGGAGGGGCCGCCGGCCTATATCTGGAGCGCGCTCGACGTGCTGAAGGCCGAGCGCATCGACCACGGCGTGCAGGCCGTGCACGACCCGGCGCTGATGCAGCGGCTGGCGCAGGAGCGCATCGCGCTCACGGTGTGCCCGCTGTCCAACCAGAAGCTGTGCGTCTTTCCCGACCTGGCCGACCACAACCTGCGCCAGTTGCTGGATGCAGGGCTGGCGGCCACGGTGAACTCGGACGACCCGGCGTACTTCGGCGGCTATATCAACGACAACTTCACGCAGCTGTTCGCGGCCGATCCGCAGCTCACGGCGCGCCACGCCTACCAGCTGGCCTTCAACAGTTTCGAGGCGAGCTTCGTGCCCGAGGCCGACAAGCACGACTGGGAACATCGCCTGAAGGTGTGCTTTCAGCAAAGCGTCGAGCAGGACTACTGACGCCCCTTTCGCCGACAGGGGATGCGTACAGCACTGTACGCACTGCGCTTATCCTTGGGCCCGTTCGCCGCATCCAAAAGGCGGCTCATCCCAAGGAGACGAGGCCATGAGAGAGAGATTTTGGCGCGGCAGCCTGCCGCTTTCCGTGCTGGCGCTGTCGGCGCTGGCTGCCTGCGGGGGGGGCGGAGGCGAGGGCGGCGACAACGGCCGCTACAGCGCGGAGATCCGGCGCACGGCCATGGGCGTGCCGCACATCAAGGCGTCCAGCTGGGGCAATGCGGGCTTCGGATACGGCTATGCGCAGGCGCAGGACAACCTGTGCACCATGGCCGATTCGTTCGTGACCTACCGGGGCGAGCGCTCGCGCTACTTCGGGGGCGACGCGCTGCTGGTGTACGAAAGCACCATCGACCGTCCGCGCAATCTCGACTCCGATTTCTTCCACCGCCACGTGATCTCCAGCGACGTGGTGGACGCCATGGTGGCGGCCCAGCCCGACAACCTGCGCAAGATGGTGGCCGGCTTTGCCGCCGGCTACAACCGCTACCTGCGCGAGGCCCAGTCCGGCGGCACCGCCCATGCGGCCTGCCGCACGGCGGCGTGGGTGCAGCCGGTCACCGCGCGGGACATCTGGCGGCGGATGGTTGCGGCCAACCTCGCCGGGGGCTACAGCAACTTCGTCGCGCCGCTGGCGAATGCCACGCTGCCCAGTGCAGCCGCCAGCGCGACGGCCGGGACCACCACGCCCGCATCGCCATCCCAGAAGGTGGCGCAACTCGATCCCGCACGCACGCAGCCGCCCCGGCTGCAGGTGGGCGGCACCGCGGGCATCGGCAGCAACATGTACGGCTTCGGCACGGCCGCCACCGGCGAGTCGAGCGGCCTGCTCTTCGGCAACCCGCACTGGTACTGGAAGGGACCAGACCGGTTCTATCAGGCCCACCTGACCATTCCCGGCGAGCTGAACGTGAGCGGCGCGTCGTTCCTGGGCGTGCCGGTGGTGCTGATCGGCTTCAACGACAACGTGGCCTGGAGCCACACCGTCTCCACCGCGCGGCGTTTCGGCGTCTTCCAGCTGCAACTGGCCGATGGCGACCGCACGACCTACGTGCGCGATGGCAAGGCGGTGAAGATGGCGGCCACCCCCATCACCGTGCAGGTGCGTGGCGCCTCCGGCGCGCTCACCGATGTCACGCGCACCCTCTACAAGACCGAGTACGGGCCCGTGGTAAACCTGGGCGGCCTCAACCCGGCGCTGGGATGGAGCCAGACCACGGCGTTCGCCATGCGCGACGTCAACGGCGAGAACTTCCGCACCTTCCGCAACTGGATGCGCTGGAACCAGGCGGCCTCGCTGGACGAGTTCATCGCCATCCAGAAGCAGGAGTCGGCCATTCCCTGGGTCAACACCGTGGCCGTGGGGCGCGGCAACCCGCGCGCCTGGTATGCCGACATCGGCGCCGTGCCCAACGTGTCGCCCGAGCAGGTGGCCACCTGCACCACGGGCTTCGGCAAGGCGATGGCGGCGGCCCTGCCCAACGTGCCGTTCTTCGACGGCTCGCGCAGCGCCTGCGACTGGCAGACCGACAGCGACTCGGCGCAAAAGGGCACCGTGGGCGCCTCGCGCATGCCCAGCCTGCTGCGCGACGACTACGTGGGCAACATGAACGACAGCTACTGGCTGGCCAACGCCAAGGCGCCGCTCACGGGCTTTCCCGCGATCTTCGGCCCCGCCGGAACGCAGGCGCAGAGCCTGCGCACGCGCATGGGCCACACCATGGCGCTGGAGCGCCTGGCCGGCACCGACGCCTATGCCGGCCAGCAGGCCACCAGCGCCGTCGTGCGGCAGATGGTGCTAGACAGCCGGGTGTTCAGCGCCGAGCGCTTCAAGGAGCAGGCCCTGTCCCTGGTCTGCGTGTCGCCCCAGATCACGGTCGCGGCCGAGGGCCGGACGGTGGATGTGGCGGCCGCCTGCGCCGCGCTGCGCGCCTGGAACAACACCGGCAACGCCACGGCGCGGGGCTCCCACGTGTGGGACGAGTTCTGGAACCGCGTGAAAGTGCCGGCCGCGCAGCTCTATGCCGTGCCGTTCAGCGCCGCCGACCCGCTGAACACGCCGCGCGAGCTGCGCGCCAGCGCTGCCGATGCGCTGCGGCAGGCCTTCGGCGCCGCCGTGCTGAGCGTGCAGCGCAGCGGCTTCGCGCTGGATGCGCCGCGCGGCGACGTGCTGTTCGCCACGCGCGGCGGCAGCAAGATCGCGCTGTACGGCGGCTGCGGCGATCCCGGCTACTTCACCATCAACTGCTCGGAAAACCCGATCGAGCAGGGCGGCTACAGCATGGACGGGCAGCCGCACGGCAACAGCTACATGCAGGTGGTGGGTTTTCCGGCCGGTGGGGTGGAGGCGCACACGTTCCTCACCTACTCGCTGTCGGACGACCCGGCCTCCAGCCGCAACGGCGACTACACCCGGGCCTACGGGGCCAGGCAATGGCTGCGCCTGCCGTTCTCGGAGTCCGAGATCACGTCGAGCGCGGGCTACAGCACCGTCACCGTGAGGGAATGATCGACCGCGCGCCCCAGGGTTGGCGGACCCCGGTGGCGCGCCCCGGTCGATTGGCGCAAAATGGGGCGGCAGCGCTTGATCAGCCTGCCCCTTAAGCTATCAATATGGAAGCATCCTGCCGTGTCCAGTCCTCGCATTCCCCTGCTCGTTCTCAACCACCTGTCCCCGCAGAGCCAGGCCCAGATCGCGGCCCTCTACGACCTGCACTACGCCCCCACGGCGGCGGACCGCACCGCGGCCATCGTCACCCAGGGCGGGCGCTTCCGGGCGGTGCTCACCATCGGCTCGCAGGGCTTGAGCGCCCAGGAGATCGAGGCCATGCCGGCGCTGGAGCTCATCTGCGTGCTGGGCGCCGGCTATGAGAACGTGGACCTGGCCGCGGCCCGCGCGCGCGGCATCGTGGTGGCCTCGGGCGCCGGAACCAACGACGACTGCGTGGCCGACCATGCCTTCGGCCTGCTGATCGGCGCGGTGCGCGGCCTGCGCCCGCTGGACCGCCTGTGCCGCGAAGGCGTTTGGCGCGACGCCATCGGCCTGCCGCCCAACGTGTCGGGCAAGCGCCTGGGCATCTTCGGCCTGGGCACCATCGGCCAGAAGATCGCGCGCCGTGCCTCGGGCTTCGACATGGCCGTGGGTTACCACAACCGCAAGCCGCGCGAAGGCGTGGCCTACGAGTATTTCGGCAGCCTGCTGGAGCTGGCCCAATGGTGCGATGTGCTGGTGTGCGCCACGCCCGGCGGCGCGGCCACGCGCCATGCCGTCAATGCCGAGGTGCTGCAGGCGCTGGGCCCGCTGGGCTACCTAGTGAACATCGCCCGGGGCAGCGTGGTGGACACCGAGGCGCTGGCCTCGGCCCTGCGCGTGGGCGGCATCGCCGGCGCGGGGCTCGACGTGTACGAAAGCGAACCGCACCCGCCCGAGGCGCTGATCGGCCTCGACAACGTGCTGCTCACGCCGCACGTCGCAGGCTGGTCGCCCGAGGCCGTGCAGGCCAGCGTAAACCAGTTCCTGGCCAACGCCGCAGGGCACTTCGCGGGCACCGGGGTCGTGGCGCCGGTGTGAGCCGCGCGGCCGGCCCTTCGGGGCAAGCCACCGCCTCGTTTCAAAGGTTGGTGCGCAGCTTCCAGATCTCGGGGAACAGCACCACATCCAGCATCTTGCGCAGGTAGCTCACGCCGCCCGTGCCGCCCGTGCCGCGCTTGAAGCCGATCACGCGCTCCACCGTGGTCACGTGGCGAAAGCGCCAGAGCCGGAACGCGTCTTCCAGGTCGGTCAGTTCTTCGCCCAGTTGGTACAGGTCCCAATGCTGCCGCGGGTCGCGGTACACCACCAGCCAGGCCTGCTCTACGGCATCGCTTTCCTCATAGGGCTGGGTCCAGTCGCGGGCCGTGTGGCTGTCCGGCACCGGAATGCCGCGGCGCGCCAGCAGGCGCAGGGCCTCGTCGTAGAGCGAGGGCGCCTCGTAGGCGGCCTGCACCTGGGCCAGCAGGTCGGCGCGGTGCTCGTGCGGGCGGAGCATGGCGCGGTTCTTGTTGCCCAGCGCGAATTCGATGCTGCGGTACTGGTAGCTCTGGAATCCGCTGGAGCTGCCCAGGTAGGGCCGCATGGCGCTGTACTCGGGCGGCGTCATGGTGGCCAGCACGTCCCAAGCGTGCACCAGCTGCTCCATGATCTTGGAGACGCGCGCCAGCATCTTGAAGGCCGGCTGCAGATCGTCCTTGGCCACCAGCGCGATGGCCGCCCGCAGCTCGTGCAGCATGAGCTTCATCCACAGTTCGCTGGTCTGGTGCTGCACGATGAACAGCATCTCGTCGTGCGCCGGCGAGCGGGGGTTCTGCGCGGTGAGGATGGCATCGAGCGACAGGTAGTCGCCATAGCTCATGCTCTGGCTGAAGTCGAGCTGGGCGCGCTCTTCATGCACGATGGATTCGGGCTTGCCAGCGGGCGCGTCGCTGCCTGCGGGCGCGGGGGATTGGGAATGGGGGCACATGGTTCAGGTCACCGCGTTGATCTGGTTGAACTCGGCGCGCTGCCACTCGGCGCTGTCGAGCACTTGGCGAAGATGCTCGACGGCATTCCACACGTCTTCGAAACCGATGTACAGCGGCGTGAAGCCGAAGCGCAGGATGTCCTTGTGCGGCCCCTGGCCGCCGTCGCCCTTGCGGAAGTCGCCGATCACGCCGCGCGCGATGAGCGCCTGCACGATCGCGTAGGCTCCGCTGCCCTGGCCATGCAGGCCCTGGCCTTCGTCCCGCGTGAGGCACACCTGCGAGCCGCGCCGGGCATGCTCGCGCGGGGTCGCCAGGCCCAGGCCGTGGCCGCCGCAGCGCGCTTGCACCAGTTCGATGAACAGGTCCGTGAGCGCCAGCGATTTGGCGCGCAGCGCGGCCATGCCGCCCAGCGGCTGGGCCGCGTCGAACACGTCCAGGCCGCATTGCAGGGCCGACAGGCTGATGATGGGCTGCGTGCCGCACAGGTAGCGCGTGATGCCGGGCGCGGGCTGGTAGCCGGGCGTGAACTGGAACGGCGCCGCATGGCCCCACCAGCCGGACAGCGGCTGCCAGAAGCGGTCGGCATGGCGCGGGTGCACCCACACGAAGGCCGGGGCGCCCGGGCCGCCGTTCAGGTACTTGTAGCCGCAGCCGATGGAAAAGTCGGCATCGGCGCCCTGCAGATCGACCGGCACCGCGCCGGCGCTGTGCGCCAGGTCCCACACCGTGAGGATGCCGGCCGCATGCGCCGCCGCCGTGAGGGCCGCCATGTCGTGCATGGCGCCGGTGCGGTAGTTCACATGGGTGAGCATAAGCACCGCCACGTCGCCGGTGAGCGAGGCGGCGATCTCCTCGGGCTCCACCAGCACCAGGTCCAGGCCGCGCTCCTTGCACAGCCCCTCGGCGATGTAGAGGTCGGTGGGGAAGTTGCTGCGCTCGCTCACCACGCGCCGGCGGGCCGGGCTCTCTTCACGGGCGATGTTGAGTGCCGCGCTCAGCACCTTGTAGAGGTTGATGGACGTGCTGTCGGTGCACACCACCTCGCCGGCACCGGCGCCGATGAACGGCGCGAGCTGGTTGCCCAGGCGCTGGGGCAGGTCGAACCAGCTGGCCGTGTTCCAGGAGCGGATCAGGTCCGTGCCCCACTCGCGTGTCACCACGTCGGCCACACGGGCCGCCGTGGCCTTGGGTAGCACACCGAGCGAATTGCCGTCCAGATAGATGACGCCCGGGGGCAGGTCGAAGTGCGCGCGCAGCGGGGCCAAGGGGTCCTGCGCATCGAGGGCGCGGCAGTCTTGCAAGGTCGTCATGGAAGGCTCAGGTTAATCAAAAATGATAGCAATCAGGACAATGAAATCAACGGCATGGGCGCAATATGGCCCTGACCGGCGATGCGTCGGCCGTGGTCAGCTTCAAGGGCAGGGCGATGAGTTCGTAGTCGCCTTCGGGCACCTCGTCGAGCACCAGGTTCTCCAGCACCCGCAGGCCGCGGCGGCGGATCGCCTGGTGGCTGTCCAGCGTCTTGCTGTCGGCCGGGTCGATGCTGGCGGTGTCGATGCCCACCAGCACCACGCCCAGATCCGCCAGCCGCTCGATGGTGCCGGGCGCGTAGGCGGCCAGGGCCCCGTCCCAGCGATCGACCGGCATGCGCTGGTAGGTGCGCACCAGCACGCGCGGCGGCAGGTCCTGCACGGCGTGGGCCAGGTGCGCCCATTCGATCAGCGGCCCCGCGCCGATGGCATGGATCACGCGACAGGGGCCGATGAACGCGTCCAGCGGCACCTCGCCGATGGAGGCGCCGTCCGGGTCGTAGTGCAGCGGGGCATCGGCATGCGAGCCGACATGGGGCGACAGCGTGATGGCGCTCACGTTCACCGGGCAGCCGGGCCCGATGGTGGCGCACCACTGCTGCGTGTAGGCTGTGTCGCCGGGGAAGACCGGCGTGGCGGCATGCACCGGCGCCGAAATGTCCCACAGCCGGGGGGAATTCGTGTTCATGGCGCGCATGCTATGCGCATCGGGGGTGTTTTCCCAAGGGGTTATCCTTCACATTGGTAAAAATTGAATAATCCATTCTTTTAAATCCGAAAACAGACCAAATCATGCAGGCCGCCTCCCTCGATCGCACCGACAAGCAATTGCTCGAAGCCCTGCAGGGCAATGCCCGGCTCACCTCGGGCGAGCTGGCGCAGATGGCGCACCTGTCCCAGTCGCCGTGCTGGCGCCGCGTGAAGCGGCTGGAGGACGATGGCGTCATCAGCGGCTACCACGCGGGCCTCAACCGGCGCGCGCTGGGGTTCGGGGTGATGGCGTTCGTGATGGTGGGCATCGACCACCAGACCGAGATCTCGTCCCAGGCCTTCGAAGAGGCGGTGTGCGCGATCCCCGAGGTGGTCATGTTCCACGGCATCTCCGGCCCGGAGGACTTCATGCTCGTCGTGGTCGCGAAGGACCTGGACGCCTATTCCGAGCTGCTGCAGCGCCGCCTGCACCGCCTGCCGGGCGTGCGGCACATGCACTCGTATTTTTCGCTGCAGGAGTTCAAGGGCCAGGTCGGCGGCCTGCCCGTGCCGGCGTAGCGACGCCGGCCTGCACCGCGGCCTGTGCGATCCATCCCCAATCAATAGATCGCGCTGTCCGGCAGCGCCGCCAGCCCGTGGCGCTGGCGTGCCCGGCGGCAGGCGTCGCTACCCGCCTCGAACTCGCGGCAGGGCGAGGGCCGCCATTCGTAGATGCCGCAGGCCGCCCGCACGCCGACGGTGCCGGTGAGGGCGGCGCAGCGCGGCGACGCGTGGTCGGTGCCACGCATGCGGCGCAACTGGTCGGTCACTTCCACCACCAGGCCCTGCGGCACGCTGCCGCCCGTCTCCTGCGATTCATGCACCGAGAAATCGACACGGAAACTCGCGCAGCACGCGCCGCAGCTCAGGCAGGGATGGGTCATGGCAGGCGGTGCATGTCGGAACAAAACCGGCATTGTGCGGGCGGGAGCGCACGGGCTGGCCCTGCAGCGCATCGCATCCGGGGCGGATGCGCCTCAAGCCGGGCGGGAGGATGCGGCCTAAAATGAGAACTAAACTCATTCATAACAATCCGATGAAGATGACTGAAGAATCTTCGGGCCCTGCGCTGGCCCCAGGCACTGCCTTGCCCGCCGCCACGGGCCTGGACCGCCTTCCGCGGCAGGTGCACGCCCATGTGACGGCGCTGCAGCCGGCCCGCAACGAACAGGAGCGCGCGGTGATCCAGCGCCTCATGGAAATCGGCTTCCTGCCCGGCGAACCCGTTCGTGTGGTGGCCAGCGGCTTCCCCGGCGGCGATCCCCTGGCCGTGCGCGTGGGCCAAGCCACCTTCGCACTGCGCCGCCATGAGGCCGCGCTGGTGCATGTGCAGGCCGGAGCGCCCGCATGAGCGGCGCCGCCACGTCGCCCCTGCGCATCGCGCTGCTGGGCAATCCCAACTGCGGCAAGACCGCGCTGTTCAACCTGCTCACGGGCGCCCGCCAGAAAGTGGCCAACTACGCTGGCGTGACCGTCGAGCGCAAGGAAGGCCTGCTGCACACCGCCAGCGGCCGCCGCGTGCGCGTGCTGGACCTGCCCGGCGCCTACAGCCTGAACGCCCACAGCGCCGACGAAGCCGTCACGCGCGACATCGTCACGGGTGAGCGGCCCGGCGAGGCCGTGCCCGACCTGCTGGTCTGCGTGACCGATGCCACCCACCTGCGCCTGAACCTTCGGCTGGTGCTGGAGGCGCGTGCGCTGGGGCTGCCCATGGTGCTGGTGCTCAACATGAGCGACATGGCCGCACGCCAGCGCATCGAGATCGACCGCGAAGCCCTCTCGCGCGAACTCGGCATGCCGGTGCTGTCCACCGTGGGCGTGCGCAGCGACGGCGCGCAGGAACTGCTGCAGTGGCTCGACACCCAGGCGCCGCAGGCACTGGCGGGTACGGCGTCCGTGCACCGGGCCACGGGTGTGGACCTGCGCGCCCAGGTGCTGCAGCTGCACCAGGAGGTGCGCCGCATCATGGCCGCCGCCGTGCGCGAGCCCGCAGTCAGCCTGCGCAACGACGACCGCATCGATGCCGTGGTGCTCCACCCGGTGTGGGGCATGCTGCTGCTGGCCGTCACGCTGTTCCTCATGTTCCAGGCGGTGTTCAGCTGGGCCGCGATGCCCATGGATGCCATCAAGGCCGGCGTGGACGGGCTGTCGGCCTGGATCAACGCGCACATGGCCGATGGCGTGCTGCGCAGCCTGCTCACCGACGGCATCCTGGCGGGCACCGGCGGTGTGCTGGTGTTCCTGCCGCAGATCCTGATCCTGTTCTTCTTCATCCTGGCGCTGGAAGACTCCGGCTACCTGCCACGCGCCGCCTTCCTGCTCGACCGCGTCATGGGCACGGTGGGGCTGTCGGGGCGGTCGTTCATTCCGCTGCTGTCGAGCTTTGCCTGCGCCGTGCCGGGCGTGATGGCCACGCGCTCGATCACGCACTGGCGCGACCGGCTCGTCACGATCATGATCGCGCCCCTCATGACCTGCTCCGCGCGCCTGCCGGTGTATGCCCTGCTCATCGGCGCGTTCATCCCCGAGCAGACCGTGGGCGGCGTGTTCAACCTGCAGGGCCTGGTGCTGTTCGCCCTGTACGTGGGCGGCATCGTGAGCGCCATGGCCGTGGCGGCCGTCGCCCGCCTCGCGCGCCGGGGCGCCGGCCACGCGCCGCTGCTGATGGAGCTGCCCGCCTACCGCTGGCCCAGCGTGCGCAGCCTGGCGCAGGGCCTGTACGAGCGCGCGCTGATCTTCATCCGCCGCGTGGGCGGCATCATCCTGGCCGTCACCATCCTGCTGTGGTTCCTCTCCACCTATCCCGCGCCGCCCGAGGGTGCCACGGGCGCGGCCATCCAGTACAGCTTCGCCGGCCGCATCGGCAGCGTGCTGGAAGTGCTCGTGGCGCCGATCGGCTTCAACTGGCAGATCGCCATCGCCCTCGTGCCCGGCATGGCCGCGCGCGAAGTGGCGGTGGGGGCCCTGGGCACCGTGTATGCCCTCTCGGCCACTGGCGAGGAAGTGGCCACCCAGCTCGGTCCGCTGATCGCCCAGAGCTGGTCGCTGGCCACGGCGCTGTCGCTGCTGGCGTGGTTCGTGTTCGCGCCGCAATGCATCTCGACCATCGCCGCGGTGCGGCGCGAGACCAACAGCTGGCGCTATCCGCTGCTGATGACCGGCTACCTGTTCGCGCTGGCCTATGGCGCCAGCTTCATCACGTATCGCCTGGCCCTTGCGCTGGGAGGAGGCTGAGCCATGGCCCAGGAAATCATCGTCGGCGTGATCGTCGCCCTCGCCGCGGCCTACATGGTGTGGAAGTGGATGCCCGCCCGCTGGCGCACCCGCCTGGACCGCGTGCATCCGGCACTGGCGCAGTCGACCAGTTGCGGAGGCTGCAGCAGCTGCGATTCGGGCGGCTGCGGAACGGGCGGCGGTGCGGTGGGGCAGGAGCAGGTCGTGCAGATGCCGGGCCGCCGTTCTTCAGTGCCGAAGTAGGGCCGGCATCGGCGGAACGTCCCCATGTTTCATGGCTGGCGCAGAGGGTTTTCCGGCTCCTTTCCCATCAGCGCCTTGTCGCGTCGGCAGGTCTCCAGGGGCAACGCACGCCACGAGGCGATTCGGGTCACTTCCTGCGTATCGGCGCGCGTGCTGCTTTCGAGGCAGGCGCAGCCGTATCCCGCGCTGCCCGCTCCGGTCACCACCCACCGGCTTTTGGGAAACACGGGCCAGTCGCCTTCGGCTTGGTGGCCGCCCTGCATTCCCACCGTCCATTCCCCCGCTTTGTCCATGAGCGTTGCATTTCCGGGCGTCGGTTGATCGAACCAGCCGCAGCGGGTGGTCGTGGCCTGCGGCGCTGCTGTTGCAACGTTGTAGGCAATCGCCAATGCAGACATCGAAATGAAGGCTGCGATTTTTGCGCGATGCAAGCGTTTCGGCACGCAAATGGTCATGGCGTGATGGTGAAGGCAGCCCCGGTCCGATGCGCTTTTCCGGCAAGCCATTCGAAGAAATGCTTTGGTACGTTCGATCCAGACCGGCTCAGGGCCTGACCGGCTTGCGGGCATCGAATGGAAAGCTGCTTTCCAGGATGTCGGTGCAGGCTTCGCACCGCATAAAGTAGGTCGTTCCCCGGGCCGTGATCGCGCCCCACCCTGTCCAGTTGTCGATGGAGACTTTGGCGGTTCGGCCATCCTGGAATGTCACCCTGGCCTGTGCGTTGCAATCGCCGGTCTGCAGTTCCTGGCTGTATTGATACTCGCTGCGGAACTGGGCATTCTCCAAAAAGAAGCGCACCCTTTTCTCGTCGATCGCCAGGGGCCCGCAGTCGGCCTCCGCGCCGAAACCCTTGGCAGTGCGGTCCTGCACCACGACTGACTTGATCGGGCCGAGGCGGTATTTCCTGGGCTGGAGCGTCTTGTCGAAATCGCTCGTGGGGGAGGCGAACGAAGCGATGCCTGCGCCGGCAAAAAGACCCGCAACCAAGAGGTGCTTGATGATCATTGCCATGTTGCCGTGGCAGCTTCCGTCGCATTTTTCCGGCTCACCGCAGGATGACGATGCACCTCGGCTTTCGAGATGTTCAGTGTTTCGGAAAGCGCATCGATCAGGTATTGAAGGGCGACCTGCTGGTGGTTGGTCAGCGCCTCATAAACCGCGTTGTTTCCCAAAAACGCGCGCTGTTGCTCTGTGCTCAATCCTGCAGGCATTTTGATTCCGGGCGGCAGTGAAGCCATGCCAACAATTTCAATACCGATGCTGTCTGCGTTAGACGGATAGCGTCCTGGAACCACTTTGGTCATTTCCGCTTTGTGCATCGTGGTCGGACTGGCTTTTTTGTATTGGACGATCTCGGCAGGGCTGCATCGGAGTTCGGCCAAGCAACGCGCTTTCAGCGGACCCACGTGGTTTGTTCGACGAAAAATCGAGGCCGTCTGATAAATGGATCCTTCTTTGCCTATTAAAAAGTGCGCACCGTTTGCGTTGGCGCTTCGATAACTATTGAACGTCGAGTTCTCTGTCGGGGATCCTGTTTGATGGACGATGATTCCAGAGACCTTGTCCATTTCTGATCGTTCGATCGATGAGAACCTGCGTGCCTTGATTTTCGAGTTTCCGCTGACCATCCCTTGAGCATCGATATTGAGCATTTTTTCCTCCTGGCGGAATGGTAGTGGTGCTGCAAGGACTTCAGCCTGATTTGCCACGCCAGATTTGGACTCAATGTGTAAGCGTAAGCAAATGGGCTCGCACTGCACGAATCATTCGCCGAGCATCACCCCCGCCCCAGCGCCGCAACGGCCTGCTGGAGATTGCCACGTGCCTGCTTTTCGCGTTGCGCCCTGAACCAGGGGGTCGCGTAGACGTGTGGCCGATCCATGAACGACCGCAGCACCGCGGTGCGCCCCGCCACGTAGCGTGGCCAGCGCACGAAACGGTATTCGCGCCGCACGTTGCGCTCGAAGTCGCCGTACACCTCGGGCGGGGCGCCCAGCACGGCGAGATCAATGTCCACCACCCAGCACGCGTCGCCCTCCAGTGGCGCATCGGGGGTGTGGCGCGTGTCCATGATGTGGCGCTCCACCGTCTGCACCAGGCCCTCGGGCAGGCGCTGGGCCAGCAGGAAGCGCCGCGCCCATTGCGCGCTGCGTTCTTCGTTGTGCCCGCTCCAGGGCCAGTAGATCGCGTCGTGGAACCACAGGGCCAGTTCGACCTCATGCGGATGCTGCAGCGCCGTCGGCTGGGCGGCCTGCACGGCCTCCAGGTGCAGGAGGCAGGCGTGCAGGTGGCGGGTGTCGTGGTAGGCGCGGGGCCAGCGGCTCCAGTGGCGCAGCAGGCGCCGGCCCTCGGAGGTCCATACGGGGCCGGCACGCTCCAGCGCGGCGCCCAGCGCCTCCCAGCGTGGCAGCAGTTCGCCGTGGCCGGGCTTCATGCGAGGGGCGGCGGCGGTCAGGTGGTGATGCGGCCGAGCAGCAGGTATTCCATCAGCGCTTTTTGCGCATGCATGCGGTTTTCGGCCTCGTCCCACACCACGGACTGCGGGCCGTCGATGACGTCGGCCTCGACTTCCTCGCCGCGGTGGGCGGGCAGGCAGTGCATGAACAGGGCGTCCGGCTTGGCCGCCGCCATCATTTCGGCATCGACGCACCAGTCGGCAAAGGCCTTCTTGCGCTCTTCGTTCTCGGCCTCGTAGCCCATGCTGGTCCACACGTCGGTGGTCACCAGGTCGGCGCCGGCGCAGGCTTCCAGCGGGTTGCTATAAAACTTATAGCTATCTGCCCTAGAACCATTTGCGCCGAGGGCCAATTTCTCATTGATCTCGTAGCCGCGCGGCGTGCTCACGTGGACGGTGAAGCCCAGCAGTTCGGCCGCCTGCAGCCAGGTATTGGCCATGTTGTTGCCATCGCCCACCCAGGCCACGGTCTTGCCCCGGATGGTGCCGCGGTGCTCGATGTACGTGAAGATGTCGGCGAGGATCTGGCAGGGGTGGAACTCGTTCGTCAGCCCGTTGATGACCGGCACGCGGGAGTGCGCGGCGAAGGCCTCGATCTTGGTCTGCTCGTAGGTGCGGATCATCACCAGGTCCACCATGCGGCTGATGACCTTCGCGCTGTCCTCGATGGGCTCGGCGCGGCCCAGCTGGCTGTCGCCGGTGGTCAGGTGCACCACGCTGCCGCCCAGCTGGTACATGCCGGCTTCGAAGCTTACGCGGGTGCGCGTGCTGGCCTTCTCGAAGATCATGGCCAGCGTGCGGTCGGTCAGCGGATGGTGCTTCTCGTAGCTCTTGAACTTGCCCTTGATGACGGCCGCGCGGCTGAACAGGTAGGCGTACTCGTCGGCGGTGAGATCGTTGAATTGCAGGTAATGCTTCATAACGGAACGTTCATTCGGCGAGCAGCGCCTTGACCAGGGGAACCAGCAGGGCCACGATTTCGTCGGCCTCGGCCTGGGTGAGGATGAGCGACGGCACCATGCGGATCACGGTGTCGGCCGTCACGGACAGCAGCAGGCCGGCTTCCATCGCGCGGCCCATGAGCGCGCCGCAGGGCTTGGTCAGTTCCACGCCGATCATCAGGCCCTGGCCGCGGATTTCCTTCACGCCGGGCAGGCCGCCCAGCTCGCGCTCCAGCGCGGCCTTCAGGTGCGCGCCCACGACGGCGGCGTTCTGCAGCAGGCCGTCCTCTTCCATGATGCGGATGGTCTCCACCCCGGCGCGCATGGCCAGCGGGTTGCCGCCGAAGGTGGTGCCGTGGTTACCGGGCGCGAAGATGTTCGCGGCCTTGGGGCCGGCGACCACCGCACCGATCGGCACGCCCGAGCCCAGGCCCTTGGCCAGGGGCATCACGTCCGGCACGATGCCGGCCCACTGGTGCGCGAACCACTTGCCGGTGCGGCCCATGCCGCACTGCACTTCGTCGATCATCATCAGCCAGTCGCGCTCGTCGCACAGTTGGCGCAGCTGCTGCAGGTAGTCGATGCGCATGGGGTTCACGCCACCTTCGCCCTGGATGGTCTCGAAGAACACGGCCACCACGTTGGGGTTGCCTTCGGTGGCTTGCCGGATGGCGTCGATGTCGTTCATCGGCACGCGGATGAAGCCTTCCACCAGCGGGCCGAACCCGGCCTGCACCTTGGGGTTGCCGGTGGCCGACAGCGTGGCGATCGAGCGGCCGTGGAAGGCTTTTTCATAGACCACGACCACGGGTTGGTCGATGCCCTTGTCGTGGCCGAACTTGCGGGCCAGCTTCAGCGCGGCTTCGTTGGCTTCGAGGCCCGAGTTGCAAAAGAACACGTTGGTCATGCCCGAGCGCTCGACCAGCTGGGCGGCCAGCTGCTCCTGCAATGGCACGTGGTAGTAGTTGGAGCTGTGGATCAGCTTGGCGATCTGCTCCTGCAGCGCGGGCACCAGCTTGGGATGGTTGTGGCCCAGCGTGTTGACCGCGATGCCGCCGAGCGCATCGAGGTACTGCTTGCCGTCCACGTCCCACACGCGCACGCCCTGGCCACGTTCCAGCGCGATCGGCAGGCGGCCGTAGGTGTTCATCACGTGGGGCGAGGCGGCCGGGGCGGAAGCGGTCATGCGGGAATCTCCAGAGAAAAAGGGCAATGCGGAAGGGGCCTGAGCCGGCTCGTGGCCGGCAAAACGAAGCACGATTCTAGGGGCAGGGCTTTGCATGGCTGTTGACGATTGCGCATTACAGCCATGCGCCGCCCAGCGCCGAGCCAGGGGTCTTTGGGTGGGTTAGCTCTTATATAAGAGTTAGAATGCCGGCCTGTGGCGCGCCATGCGGCGATCCTGCGGCGACTCCCCCCCAACGACCCCCGATCCTGATGGTTTCCCCCACCTCCAAAGAAGTTTTCATCCAGGGCATCACCCTCGACGGAAAAACCTTTCGCCCCAGCGACTGGGCGGAGCGCCTGGCGGGGGTGATGAGCCAGTTCCGCCCCGGTGGCGCCCGCCCCGGCAGCCACCTGAGCTATTCGCCCTGGTGCGTGCCCACCACGCTCAATGGAATCAAGTGCGTGATCGTGCACCGTGACCTGCAGGGCCACGAACCCATGGCCTGGGATTTCGTCATGAACTTCGCGCGCGACAACCAGTTGCAGGTGGCCGAGGCCTGCCTGCTGCCCGACGAAGGGGCTGGCGCAGCCAAGAAGGTCTGACCCCAGGCCGGCTGACGCGGCGCCCGGCGCGAGACGCTGGGCCGTGGAAGACGAAAAGCAGGCTCCTTCAGGAGCCTTTTCTTTTTCTCTCTCCCATGCTGCTCCCTTCAGTGGGGAGAGCGTCGGCACCCCCCCCCTTCTCTCAAGCGAGCATAAAAAAACCCCGCACTGCAGGGCCACAGTGGCGGGGCTGGCACGGCCGAAGCCTTACGGGCCTGGGAGGCTGCAAGCGTCAGAGCGCCTGCATTTCCTTGTTCGTCTTCGGGCCTGCGGCTTCCGGCGCCTTGGGCTGTGCAGGCGCTGCGCCGGCCGGATTGGCCGCCGCTTTGCCCAGGTCGGCCGGCACGTCCAGGTAGGGCAGGTGCAGGGCGGTGCTGGTCATGCGGCGGATCTCGTTGGTGAAGGCCGGGTCTTCATTGAGCTTGCGGCCGTAGGAGGGAATGATCTCCTTCAGGCGCGCCTTCCAGCCGGTGTCCGTCATCTGCTGGGGAAAGGCCTTGGCCATCAGGTTCAGCATGATGTGCGGGGCGGTGGAGGCACCGGGCGATGCGCCCATCAGCGCGGCGATGGTGCCGTCCTTGTCGGACACGATCTCGGTGCCGAACTGCAGCACCGCGCCTTCCTTGGGGTCGCGCTTGATCACCTGAACGCGCTGGCCCGCGGTGATGAGCTTCCAGTCTTCGCGCTTGGCGTTGGGGAAGTAATCCTGCAGCGCTCGCTGGCGGTCGTCATCGGTCAGCTCGGCCTGCTGCAGCAGGTACTTGACCAGGTCCAGGTTGTGGATGCCCACGCGCAGCATGCCCACCAGGTTGTCGTGGGTGACGGAAGAGAACAGGTCGAACCAGGAGCCCTGCTTGAGGAACTTGCTGGTAGCCAGCGCGAACGGTCCGAACAGCACGACGGGCTGGCCGTCCATGTTGCGGGCGTCGAGGTGGGGCACCGACATCGGGGGCGAGCCCGTGGCGGCCTTGCCGTAGGCCTTCACCGTGTGGCGGGCGGTCAGGGCGGGGTTCTCGATGGACAGGAACTGCCCGCCGACTGGAAAGCCCGCATAGTCCTTCGATTCGGGAATGCCCGAGGCCTGCAGCAGTTGCAGCGCGGCGCCGCCGGCCCCGACGAAGACGAACTTGGCCTTGACGGTCCGCTCCTTGCCGCCGTCGCCCAGGTGGGCCACGGTCACGTTCCAGGTCTTGTCGTCGTTCTGGCGCAGCGCGCGCACTTCGTTTTGCAGGTGCAGCTGGAAGTTGGGGCTCTTGCGCAGGCCCTGGACCAGCTGGCTGGTCACGGCGCCGTAGTTGACGTCGGTGCCCAGGGGCATGAAGGTGGCGGCCACCTTCTGCTTGGGGTCGCGCCCCTCGATCATCAGGGGCGCCCACTTCTGGATCTGCGCCTGGTCTTCCGAGTACTCCATGCCGTAGAACAGGGGGTTCTTGATCAGGGCCTCGCGGCGCTTGCGCAGGTATTCGATGTTCTCGTCACCCCAGACGAAGCTCATGTGCGGCGTCGGGTTCACGAAGGTTTCGGGCGACTGCATGTTGCCGCGGCCGATCTGGTGCGCCCAGAACTGGCGCGACACCTCGAATTGTTCGGCGATGCCGACGGCGCGCTTGGTTTCGATCGTGCCATCGGGCAGCTCGGGGGTGTAGTTCAGTTCCGCAAAGCCCGAGTGGCCCGTGCCCGCGTTGTTCCAGCCGTTGGAGCTTTCCAGGGCCACGCCGTCCAGTCGCTCGAACACCTCGATCTTCCAGTCCGGCTGCAGCTCTTGCAGGTAGGTGGCGAGCGTGGCGCTCATCACGCCCGCGCCCACCATCACGACGTCGACGGGCTGGTCGTTCTCGGCAGGAGGAACGGAGCGGGGAAAGAGCGGCCAGTACAGGAACAGCACGGCCGCAAGGATCAGCACCACAACGGCGCCGAACAACGCTTTGATCGACTTTTTCATAGATTTGGTTGGTTTGATTGCAATTGAAAAAGCCTGCGCGCAATCGGCAGGCTTTCACGCGTATCAAAAATTGACGCTCCCTGACATCGGGAATTGTCCCATCAGGTAAAGACCCTGACAAAAATCAAAGTTTCACGAATTCGGCTGGAAAAAAGTGGACTGACAGGCCGCAAACCCGCATGGATACTGGGCTGGCCGTGTTTCGGGCACAAAAAAACCGCCCGAAGGCGGTTCTTTCGTTTTGCTGACAGCGCACCCGTCACAAACGGCGGACGGCGGGGCCGTCCGGGCTGTTTGCCTGAAAGGTCAGGCGGCCAGGGCCAGGGTTTTCACCTTGGCGGACAGGCGGCTCTTGTCGCGAGCGGCCTTGTTCTTGTGGAAGATGCCCTTGTCGGCGATGGTGTCGACGACGGCTTGCATCTTCGCAAACAGTTCGGTGGCCTTGGTCTTGTCGCCGGCCAAAACAGCCTTCTCGACATTCTTGACCGCGGTACGGTACTTGGAGCGCAGCGAGGTGTTCGCGGCGTTCAGTTTGACGTCCTGGCGGACGCGCTTGCGGCCGGAGGCGAGACGGGGGTTCTTTTTCTTGGGCTTGGCAGATGCCATGATGTATTCCTTAGGTGTCTGAGGATGATGTCAGCAAAGCCCGCGATTATAGCCCAGTGCCTTGGCTGGGCTGCCGGGTGGTTGCCAGGTCGTCGTTTAGCGGTGCAGAGCCGCGGCGGGTGCAGCAAGGCCGGCCCAGGCATTCCACGGACCGGAGCCGGGCAGGGCTCAGCGCATACACTCGCGGCCGTGTCCCTGTTCAAAGCTGCCTCCACCGTCTCCCTGCTGACCCTGGCCTCCCGCGTGACGGGCCTGGTGCGCGATCTGCTGATGGCCTCGCTGTTCGGGGCCAACGCGCTGACCGACGCCTTCAACGTCGCTTTCCGCATTCCCAACCTGTTTCGCCGGCTGTTCGCCGAAGGGGCTTTCAGCCAGGCCTTCGTGCCTGTGCTCGCGGCGCACAAGGCACAGCATGGCGACGATGCCACGCGCCGGCTCATCGCCAGCGTGGCGACGGTGCTGTTCTGGGTGCTGCTGCTGACCTGCGTGCTGGGCGTGCTGGGGGCGCCGCTGCTGGTGTGGCTGCTCGCCAGCGGCCTGCGCCAGAGCGCCGGCGGGTTCGACGCCGCCGTGGTCATGACGCGGTGGATGTTCCCCTACATCGGCTTCATGTCGCTGGTGGCCCTCTCGGCTGGCGTGCTCAACACCTGGAAGCGCTTCGCCGTGCCGGCGGCCACGCCGGTGCTGCTCAACGTCTGCATGATCGCCGCTGCCTGGCTCGGCGCGCCGCAGCTGGCCGCGCGCGGCATCGAGCCCATCTATGCCATGGCCGGCGGCGTGATGCTGGGCGGCATCACGCAACTGGCGGTGCAGTTGCCCGCGCTGTTCCGGCTGGGCCTGCTGCCCCGCATCGGTCTCACGCCCGGGGCTGTGCGCCAGGCATGGAGCGATCCTGGCGTGCGCCGCATCCTCACCTTGATGGGCCCGGCCCTGCTGGGTGTGGGCGTGGCGCAGATCTCGCTCATGATCAACACGCAGATCGCCTCGTACTTGGCGCCGGGCAGTGTCACCTGGCTGTTCTATGCCGACCGGCTCATGGAGTTCCCCACCTCGCTGCTGGGCGTGGCGCTGGGCGTGGTGCTGACCCCGCAACTGGCGGCCGCCAAGGCGGCCGGCGATGCCGCCCGCTACTCGTCCATGCTCGACTGGGGGCTGCGCATCGTCGTGGTGCTGTCCGTGCCGTGCGCGGTGGGCCTGCTCACTTTTGCCGAACCCCTGGTGGCCACGCTGTTCCACCATGGCGCGCTGCAGGACAGCGATGTCGGCCAGATCGCGCTGGCGCTTGCCGGGTATGGGGCAGGGCTTTTGGGCTTGGTGGCGATCAAGGTGCTGGCCCCCGGCTACTACGCCAGCCAGGACATCCGCACGCCGGTGCGCATCGCCATCGTGGTGCTGGTGGTCACGCAGCTCCTGAACGCCGCGCTGGTGCCGCTGATCGACCACGCCGGCCTCGCGCTCTCCATTGGTCTGGGGGCGCTGATCAATGCGCTGTGGCTGCTCATCGGCCTGCTGCGCCGCGGCACCTACCAGCCCCAGCCCGGATGGGCCCGGCTGGGGCTGCAGGTGGTGGCCGCCAGCGCCTTGCTCGCGGTGCTGCTGATGTGGGGCGCGCGCCATTTCGACTGGCTGGCCCTGCGGGCGCACGAGGGGCAGCGCGCTGGCCTACTGGCCCTGCTGATGGGCGGGGCGGCGCTGCTGTATTTCGGGGCGCTCTGGGCGGCGGGCCTCAAGCTGCGCGAACTGTTGCGCCGCTGACCGCCTTCGCGCCGGGTTTTCTCTCTTCGGAACCCCGCTTGACGCGGCCCGGAACGCCCCTTACAACCCTCCAATGGCCCTGAGCTATTCCCTTCCCACTCCGCTGGAGTACTTCGCCACGCTGGTGCGCAGCGACGACCAGTTTCCCCTGCTGGAGGCGGCGGCCTCCATCGCGCAGGACGAGTACCCCGAGCTGGACGTGCAGCAGTTGCTCGGCGACGTGGATCAACTGCTCGCCCGGCTGCGCCGGCGGTTACCCGCCGATGCGTCGTCGCTGCAGCGCCTGCGCTCGCTCAACCAGTTCTTCTTCGGCGACCTGGGCTTCGCGGGCAACGTCAACGACTACTACGACCCCGAGAACAGCTACCTCAATGCCGTGCTGCGCACGCGGCGGGGCATTCCGATTTCGCTGGCGCTGGTGTGGATGGAACTGGCCCAGGGGCTGGACTTGCACGCGCGCGGTGTTTCGTTTCCGGGGCACTTCATGATCAAGGTGCTGCTGCCCAAGGGGCAGGTGGTGATGGACCCGACCACGGGCCAGTCGCTGTCGCGAGAGGAACTGTCCGAGCGGCTCGAACCCTACCGGCACCGCAGCAGCGGCTTGATGGACGACTACGACATTCCGCTGGGCCTGTACCTGCAGACGGCGCCGCCGCGCGACGTGATCGCGCGCATGCTGCGCAACCTCAAGGAAATCCACCGCTCGCAAAAGGATTGGGCGCGGCTGGTGGCCGTGCAGGACCGGCTCATCGTGCTGCTGCCCGATGCCTGGGGCGAGTGGCGGGACCGGGGCCTGGCCCATGCGGAGCGGGGCGACACGGCATTGGCCGTGGCCGATCTGGAGACGTACCTGGCGCGCGTGGAAGACGGGCTCGACATCGACGCCATCGCCGAGCGCGTGAGCCTGCTGCGCCGCGCCAGCAACTGAGGCGCAGCGCGGCAACGACGCTGGAAGGGCTCTGCGGGCCGCTCTTACTGGCGCGCCGTGCGCACGTTGGGCGGCAGGGCCTGCGGGTGGCTGGTGCGCAGCGGGTTGATGTCCAGTCCGCCGCGGCGCGTGTAGCGCGCATACACCGACAGCTTGATCGGCTTGCAGCGCGTCCACACGTCCATGAAGATGCGCTCCACGCATTGCTCATGGAATTCGTTGTGGTTGCGAAAGCTCACCAGGTATTGCAGCAGCCCGGCCTGATCGATCTGCGGGCCGCTGTAGTGGATGCGCACGCTGCCCCAGTCCGGCTGGCCAGTCACCAGGCAGTTGCTTTTGAGCAGGTGGCTCGTGAGCGCCTCGGTCACCGGCGTCTCGGCATGGTTGGCCGACAGCAGTTCGGGGGCCGGCGTGTACTGCGTGCATTCCACGTCCAGGCGGTCGAGCAGCAGGCCGTCCAGTTCATGCACGGGCTCGCGGTCGAACAACTCGGGCTGCAGCAGCTTCACGCCCACCGTGCCTGCGTGGGGCGCCCCGCGCCAGACGGCTTCGCTCACGTCGGCGCGGATGCGCGCCTGCACTTCGGCGGCGTCCGCGAAGCGCGTGTTGTTGAAGCTGTTCAGGTAGAGCTTGAACGACTTGCTCTCGACGATGTTCGGCGTCTCGCACGGCACCGTCACGTGGGCGATCGCCACCTGCGGCTTGCCGCGCGGGTTGAGCCAGGACAGCTCGAACGCCGTCCACAGGTCGGCGCCGAAGAAGGGCGGCGTGTCGCCGATGCCGATCTCCGCCCGCTTGCCGGCCCGGGGGATCGGAAAGAGCAGGGAGGCGTCGTACTGGTCCGCATAGGCGGATGCGCGGCCCAGCTGCGATTGTTCGGGGGTGTTCATGGAACTCCGTGTTTCTGTTTGCTATTGATTTAATAGCTATGGAGGCAATGAGAACTAGGGCGTCAAGCCGATTTCATTCGAACTTGCGTTCGCGCAGCCATTTGGTGGCGATCCACTTCTCGCCGGCGATCACCGGCGCGCCGCCGTGCAGCGTGCGGGTGGACGGGTGGGGGCGTTCGTAGCTGAAGAACACCGCGTTGCCCTGGCGCGGCGCGATCTCCAGGTGCACGTCGGGGAAGGTGGTGCCGCCGCCCTTGTCCGGGTTGTTCAGGTAGATCACCAGCGTGGCCACCCGCTGCCCGCCACGGCGCAGGATGGTCGGCGTGCCGGGCTCGGCGGGGTCGAAGTAGTCGTAGTGGGGCTTGTATTCCGCGCCCGGGCGGTAGTGCAGCACCTGCAGGCCTTCGCCGTTTTCCAGCGGCCAGTTCACCAGCTTGGCGATGCGCTCTTCCAGGAGGCGAACCACCGCGTTCTCGCCGATCTGGAAGAACATGCCGTCGCTCGTGCGGTCGTCGTTCACCTCTTCGCCACCCGTGCGCGTGGCCACGGTGAGCGAGCGCGCCATGCGCGGCTCGGCTTCGGCCACCAGCGCTTCGCACTCCTCGGGCGAGAGCAGGTTGCCGAACAGCACCACGCGCGGCTGGGCCATGGACATCAGCACCTCGACCCGGCGGTCGCCCGCGTCGATGAAGAGCGGCGACTCGCCCACGGCCGGCTCGGGCACGCGGGAGGCGGGCGGCTGCCCCTGCTGCACGGCCAGTGTTTCCAAATGGTCGCGCAGCACATGCTCCATGGCGTGCGTGGCCACGTCCTCCTGCCAGCCCGCGTCGAGCATGGACTGGAGCACCACGGGCGCCTGAAAGCCGGCCTGGGCCTGCGCGATGATCCATTCGCGCAGCTCTGGCGTCACGGATTGGGACGGTGCGTCGGCCGGTGCGGCAGAGGTGGTCTGGCGGGAGCGTGCGGGCATGGCGTGGTAGGCGTCAGTGGCGTTGGCGTGCCGGAGGTGGATCAATCGGTTCGGCTGGGATGCGTTGGGCAAACAATCGTCAGGCCGCCTTGCGGCGAAACACCAGCCGCTCCGGCGTAGAAGCCGCAGCGGCGAAAGCATAGCCTTCCCGGTCAAAACCCTCGAGCTGGCGCGGTGTGGCCACTTGCTGCTGGATGGCATAGCGCGCCATGAGCCCCCGGGCCCGCTTGGCGTGGAAGCTGATGATCTTGTAGATCCCGCCTTTCCAGTCCTCGAACACGCATTCGATGACGCGCGCCTTCAGCACCTTGCGGTCCACCGACTTGAAATATTCCTGCGACGCCAGATTGACGACCACCGGCGTGGCATCGGCCGCCAATTGGCGGTTCAGGTGCTTGGCAATCGACTCGCCCCAGAACTGGTACAGATTGGCCCCCCCATCGGTGGCCAGCCGCGTGCCCATTTCCAGCCGGTAGGGCTGCATGCGGTCCAGCGGGCGCAGCACGCCGTACAGGCCGCTCAGGATGGCGACGTGGCTCTGGGCCCAGTCCAGTTCGGCCAGCGTGAGCGAGCGGGCCTCAAGGCCCTCGTACACATCGCCGTTGAAAGCCAGAACGGCCTGGCGCGCATTGGCCGCGGTGAACTTTGGCCGCCACGTGGCGTACCGCGCCACGTTCAGCGCTGCCAGCGGATCGCTGATGCCCATCAGCGCGGCAATGTCCTGCGGAGACTTCTGCCGCAGCACTTCGATGAGCCGGGTGGACTGGGGGATGAACTGCGGCAGCGTGTGCCCGACGCCATCGGGCAGCGGTGTGTCGTAGTCCAGGGATTTGGCGGGAGACAGCAGGAACAGCATGGGTGTCGCGATGGTCCGGTGACCTCGGAGAGAGAAGCGGAAAGCCCGGCAACGCGCTTTCCGGCAAAGACGACAACCGGCCCGGGCATTGCACCGCGGGCCGGCGGGGCCGCATCAGGCGGCGGGCGGCTGCTCGAACGGCAGCGTCAGGTCGCGCAGGTCGCGGCGCGTTTCCACCAGCACCAGCGGGCCTTCCTCGATCGCCACCACCGGGGGGCGTTCGCGCGGCACGTGGACCGGACGCGGCTCGGCCGCGATGGCGGCCTGCGCGGCTGCGATCTTTTCTGCATCGGAGTTGACCCATTGCAGGCCCGAGGTCTGAGCGACCTGGTTCAGCTGGTCCACCGGCAGCGTGAATGCCTGCACCCGTGGCATGGCGCCATTGGCTTGGGCAGGGGCTGCGGCCGGGGCGGCTGCGGCGGGCTGGACTGCGGGTGCAGGCACTGGAGAAGGCGCCATCGGTGCCACAGCGGAGGCCACTGGCGCGACCGGGGCTGCTGCTGCTGCCGGCACGGCAACGGCGGGTGCGGCCACGGGGCGCTGAGCGACCGGCGCAGGTGCAGCCGGCTCTACGGCGGGCGTGTAAGGCACCGTCGGTTCCACTGGCACATCGACTGCGGTCACCGGCTCGTGCGCCTGGGGCGCAGCGGCAGCGGACGCATTGAAGTAGCTGCGGCGCGCGGGTTCCTGCGTGGCTTCGGCGGGCAAGCTGTCGGCCGGTGCCGTTGCGCTGGCATCGAAGTCCATCAGGTTGCCTGCGGGCTGCTCCTGCTCTGCGCCGTTCTCACGCGGACCACGTTCACCACGCTCGCGGCGGTCGCGGCCGTAGCGGTCACGCGTGCGGCGTTCACGGCGCTCTTCGCCTGCTGGCGTCGCGGGTGCCGCGTCGTTGCCGGTCAGGTCCAGGTCGGGCAGGGAAGCCATGGGGGAGGTATCCACGAAGTCCGCCACGGGGCCCTGGCCAGCGCCGGCGGCCTCGTCCATGCGCGGACCGCGCTCACGCCCACCACGCTCGCCGCGGCCACCACGTTCGCCCCGCTCGCGGCGGGGGCCGCGTTCGCTGCGTGCGGCTTCCACGGGTTCGGGGGCGCCATCCAGCGTGACCGAAGCGGTCGAGGGCAGCGCTGCGCCTTGTTCGGCGCTCAAAGGCGCTTGGCGGGGTTCTCCGTCACGGCCACGACCACGGCCTTCACGTGGCTCGCGGGGTTCGCGGCCTTCACGGGGTTCTCGCCCGCCATTGCGGGGTTGTTCGCCTTCCGGACGGCCCTCACGTCCACCGCGCGCTTCTGCATCACGCGGTC
Source organism: Acidovorax sp. NCPPB 3576 (assembly GCF_028473605.1). Lineage (NCBI taxonomy): Bacteria > Pseudomonadati > Pseudomonadota > Betaproteobacteria > Burkholderiales > Comamonadaceae > Acidovorax > Acidovorax sp. NCPPB 3576. Next base: position 1,236,783 of record NZ_CP097267.1, read on the forward strand.
CCCGGCCATTGCCGTTGCCGTTGCCGTTGCGCGGGGCTTCGCCATCCGGGCGCTCCGCACGGCCGTCACGGCGGCCACGGCCTTCGCCATTGCCTTCGCGTTGGCCGTCCCGTGGGCCATTGCGGTCACTGCCGTTGCGCTCGCCACGGCGGCCTCGCTCGCCACCACCACGGCCTTCACGCCGGCCGTCCCGCGATGGCTCGGCCACCGGGGCCGGTGCGGGCGTGGCCACAGGGGCGGGTGCGCGTGGGGGCTCGCCAAAACCGAACAGGCTCTTGAGCCAGGCGAAGAACCCTTGCTCTTGCGGCGCAGGGGCCACGGCCGGCGCGGGCGCTGGTGCAGGGGTCGCTGCCGCAGCGGCTGCAGCGGCCGCCGCTGCGGGCCGGCTGTGCGATGCGCCGCGTGCCGCGCCTTCCGGGCGGGGTTCGGCAATCGGGGCCGGCGCGTCGGGCAGCACGCCCTTGATCACCGGGGTCTGCTTATTGGTGGGCTCTTGCGAGCGGCGCGTGACGGCGGTGGGGTCTTCCACTTCTTCCACGAGCTTGTAGCTGGCGTCGATGTGGTCCAGGCGCGGATCGTCGTGCTTGAGGCGCTCGAGCTTGTAGTTCGGCGTCTCCAGGGTCTTGTTGGGCACCATCAGCACGGTCACGCGCTGCTTGAGTTCGATCTTGGCGATCTCGGGGCGCTTCTCGTTGAGCAGGAACGAAGCCACATCCACCGGCACCTGGCAGTGCACAGCGGCCGTGTTGTCCTTCATGGACTCTTCCTGAATGATGCGCAGGATCTGCAGCGCCGAGCTTTCCGTGTCACGGATGTGGCCCGACCCGCCGCAGCGGGGGCAGGGGATCGAGGAGCCTTCGCTCAGTGCGGGCTTCAGGCGCTGGCGGCTCATTTCCATGAGGCCGAACTTGCTGATCGTGCCGAACTGCACGCGGGCGCGGTCCTGGCGCAGTGCGTCGCGCAGGCGGTTTTCCACTTCGCGGCGGTTCTTCGACTCTTCCATGTCGATGAAGTCGATCACGATGAGGCCGCCCAGGTCGCGCAGGCGCATCTGGCGGGCCACTTCATCGGCGGCTTCCAGGTTGGTGCGGGTGGCTGTTTCCTCGATGTCGCCGCCCTTGATGGCGCGTGCCGAGTTGACGTCCACGCTCACCAGCGCTTCGGTGTGGTCGATCACGATGGCGCCGCCGGAGGGCAGGGTCACGGTGCGGGCATAGGCCGACTCGATCTGGTGCTCGATCTGGAAGCGGCTGAACAGGGCAGCGTCGTCGCGGTAGCGCTTGACCTTGCCAGCGTGCTCCGGCATCACGTGCGCCATGAACTGGTGCGCCTGCTCGTAGATGTCGTCCGTGTCGATGAGGATGTCGCCGATATCGCCGTTGAAATAATCACGGATCGCGCGGATCACCAGGCTCGACTCCTGGTAGATCAAAAAGGCGCCCTTGCCACCCTTGGCCGCGCCGTCGATGGCGGTCCAGAGCTTGAGCAGGTAGTTCAAGTCCCATTGCAGCTCGGGCGCGGTGCGGCCGATGCCAGCGGTGCGCGCGATGATGCTCATGCCCTTGGGGTAGTCGAGCTGGTCCATCGCCTCCTTGAGCTCGGCCCGGTCCTCGCCTTCGATGCGGCGCGATACGCCGCCGCCGCGCGGGTTGTTGGGCATCAGCACCACATAGCGGCCGGCCAGCGATACGAAGGTGGTCAGGGCTGCGCCCTTGTTGCCGCGCTCTTCCTTTTCGACCTGCACCAGCAATTCCTGGCCTTCGCGGATCACGTCGTTGATACGCGCCTGGTTGACCGAAACGCCTTCAGCAAAATACTGGCGGGAGATTTCCTTGAAGGGCAGGAAACCGTGGCGGTCTTCGCCGTAGTCCACGAAGCAGGCTTCCAGCGAGGGCTCGACGCGCGTGACTACGGCCTTGTAGATGTTGCCCTTGCGCTGTTCGCGCCCTTCGATCTCGATTTCGTAGTCCAGCAGCTTCTGGCCGTCGACGATGGCCAGACGGCGCTCTTCGGGCTGCGTGGCGTTGATAAGCATCCGCTTCATGATGGGATTCCTTTTCGTTGTCGGGCGGCGGCGCGCAGCGCAAAAACTGCAGCGGCGCGCGTCCTGCCCATTCAAACCAATGACACAGGCTCTTCAGGAGCCATGGATGCCAAGGCCGACGCATTGAAACGAAGGGAATTGCCGCAATGCCACGCGGCTGTGAAGCACTAGCTTCGCAGTCGTGGCGGGGGCGCGTGGATGGGGGCGAGGGGAAACGTGTGCAGCGTTGCCAAGAAAGACGTGGCTGATGGCGCGGGCTGCACGGGCGATGCCGGCGATCGGGGAGCCCATGCCGAAGGCAGGCGCCTTCGCCACAGGGTCACAATCCATGCCAACAATGCCCACATGTTTTCGCTTTGATCCGCCCGCAGAACCTGCCTGTTGGGCGGCCTGCGGACTGGGGATTCCGGTTTCGGTGTTTCAATTTGTCAGCCGGCCGCGCGGCGTGGGAGCCACCACAGGCATCTGGCCTGCAATCTGCGCACACGACACCCGTTGGCATCGACCTGCCTGCGCGGCTTGAAAGGTTGCGTGGACTAAACTCCAGACAAATCAACCACTTACAGAACATCGCGCAGGTGAAACACATTATAGGGGGCAAACCGGCGACGGACCGAGCCCCAAACCCCGCCCCCGCTGCGGCCCGCATCGTCGAAGTCGATGAGGACTCGGCCGGCCAGAGGCTCGATAACTTTCTGATACGCCATTTGAAGGGCGTGCCGAAAACGCACGTCTATCGCATCATCCGAAGCGGTGAAGTGCGCATCAACAAAGGCCGGGCCAGTGCAGACACCCGGATTGCCGCGGGCGATCAAGTGCGCTTGCCACCTGTGCGCATTTCAGACAAGGTGGCCGAGAAGGCCGAACGCCCTGCGCCGGCCCGCGAGTTCCCCATCCTGCTGGAGGACGAGCATTTGATTGCCATCGACAAGCCTGCAGGCGTGGCCGTGCATGGCGGCAGCGGTGTGAGCTTTGGCGTCATCGAGCAACTGCGGCAGGCCCGGCCCCAGGCGAAGTTCCTGGAACTCGTGCATCGGCTGGACCGCGAGACCTCGGGCATCCTGCTCGTGGCCAAGAAGCGCTCAGCGCTCACGCACCTGCAAGACCAATTCCGGGAGCGCGAAACCGGCAAGACCTATCTGGCCCTGGTCCCTGGCACCTGGGCCGCCAACAAGAAGGTGATCGACACCCCTTTGCACAAGTATCTGCAGGCCGATGGCGAACGGCGGGTGCGGGTGACCACGCCGGAAGACCCCGACGGCATGCGCTCCATCACTCTCGTGAAAGTGCGTGACCAACTGCCGGCGCGAGCGGTCGAGGGGCTGCCGGCCATGAGCCTGCTGGAGGTCACCATTAAGACCGGACGCACCCATCAGATTCGCGTGCACTTGGCCAGCCAGGGCCATGCCATTGCGGGTGACGACAAGTACGGCGACTTCGAACTCAACAAGCGGCTGCATAAGCATGGCCTCAGGCGCATGTTCCTTCATGCGTGGCGGTTACAGTTCGCGCATCCCTCCAACGGCGAGCGCATCGAACTGCGCGCAGAGTTGCCGCCTGATCTGGCGCAATTCACCGCCGCCACCGCCTGAAAACCATGCCCACGACCCCACGCCGCCGCTTCGACCTCATTGCTTTCGACTGGGACGGCACCCTCTACGACTCCACCGCCATCATCGTGCGCTGCATTCAGGACTCCGTGCGCGACGTCGGCGGGACGGTGCCGACCGACCAGGCTGCGGCCTGGGTGATCGGCATGGGGCTTATGCAGGCACTCACTCACGCGGCACCCGACGTGCCTCCGGAGAAGCACGCCGAACTGGGCAACCGCTACCGCTACCACTACCTCAAGCACCAGGACGACTTGAGCCTGTTTGCCGGCGTGATGCCCATGCTGGAAGACTTGCGCGCCCGCGGGCACCTGTTGGCCGTGGCGACCGGCAAAAGCCGGCGCGGCCTGGACGAGGTGCTGCACACGGTGGCGTTGCGGGGCATGTTCGATGGCTCTCGCACCGCCGATGAAACCGCTGGCAAGCCGCATCCGCTCATGCTGCAGGAACTGATGGCCGAGTTCGATGTGGCGCCGGAACGCCTTTTGATGATCGGCGACACCACCCACGACCTGCAGATGGCCCTGTCGGCCGGATGCTCCAGCTTGGGCGTTAGCTACGGAGCGCACGAACCTGGCGAATTCGACAGCCTGAAACCCCTCGGCGTGATGCATTCCGTGCCAGAACTGCACAACTGGCTTTTGCAGCACGCCTGACGCTGCGCTGCCAGCCAATCCCAATCGTGTGCATTCGCCATGGCCTCTTCCATGCAATCCATCGACCTTTGCCCCAGCACCGACTTGGTGGACGGAGGGCGGGCCGTTGCCTTTGACGTCACGTATGCGGGCCAAGTCTGCCGCGCCTTTGCCGTGCGCTTCGAGGGCAGCCCCCACGCTTACTTGAATCGCTGTACGCATGTGCCGATGGAAATGGACTACCAAGCGGACCGATTCTTCGACGACACGGGGCAGTGGCTGCTCTGCGCCACACATGGCGCGGCCTATCGGCCCGACACGGGTGCTTGCTCCGGTGGCCCGTGCCGTGGAGGGCTGGTGAAGATCAAACTCTCCGAGGGCCAGGGCGTAGTGCGCTGGCATACTGACTCCCACTTGCAACCTGTCGAATTCTGACAAATGACCGAACCGACCCGGCCCGAACCTTCTGGTTCTGGGCAAAATCCCCCGCCAGCGCCCGACCTTTGGGCGCAGACTGCTACTGAAAAAGAAGCAAGAGACCCTGCGAAAGTGCCTGGATGGGAGCGGGACGTGCTGGAAAAGCTGGTGTTCGCGACCCTGTCCGAGCAACGCTCCGCGCGACGCTGGCGCATCTTTACCCGGTTGGCTTGGCTGATCTTCCTGATTGCGGTGGCCTGGGTGTTGCTGGCGCGCGACGCCACCAGCACGAGCAAAAGCACGCCTCACACTGCGGTGGTCGATATCAAGGGCGAAATCGCGGCGGGAGCCGAGGCCAGCGCCGAATTCGTGGTGGCTGCGATGCGCAGTGCTTTCGAGGATTCCGGATCGCAGGCCGTGGTGCTGCTCATCAACTCGCCGGGCGGCAGTCCGGTGCAGGCCGGAATCATCAACGATGAAATCATTCGCCTGAAGGCCAAGTACAACAAGCCGGTCTATGCCGTGGTGGAGGAAACCTGCGCGTCGGCTGCCTATTACATCGCTGCTGCAGCGGACGAAATCTATGTGGACAAGGCGAGCATCGTGGGCAGCATCGGCGTGCTGATGGATGGCTTTGGCTTTACCGGCACCATGGAAAAGTTGGGTGTGGAGCGCCGCTTGTTGACCGCGGGCGAAAACAAGGGGTTCCTTGATCCCTTCAGCCCTCAGACCGAAAAGCAGCGCGCCTATGCGCAAGCCATGCTGGACCAGATCCACCAGCAGTTCATCCATGTGGTCAAGGAAGGGCGGGGCGATCGGCTCAAGCCCACTGCGGACACTTTCAGCGGCCTGTTCTGGACCGGCCAGCAAGCCGTGGAGATGGGGCTGGCCGACCACCTGGGCAACCTCGACTACGTGGCACGCGAGGTCGTCAAGGCCGAAGACATCATCGACTACACCCGCCGTGACAACGTTGCGGAGCGGCTTGTCAAGAAGTTCGGTGCGGCCATGGGGCAGACCGCGGTACAGGCCATCAAGGGCGCGCCTGCAATCCGCTGAGGGCTCATGTCGCCGGGAGCACTTGGCTTCGCTTGGATTGATAAGCAGCGCTTGGCGCAGTAGTTCAGATAAGCGCTGCCATCCTCGGCGTATGAGTGAAGGCCTCCTGGTCAAGGAGTTTCGTGGCTCTGTGGATGCCTAACGCCCGATTGCAAATACGGCGGGTATGCGGTTGTCTGGCAATTCCGGCTGCTGCCGCCATTGGCGCACCAGTCGGCTCGCCGTGCGGGCCTGCGGTAGCGTAAGTCCGCTTGCGAGCGCCAGCCGTGTATTCGGTTGCAAAGTCTGCACCAGGGCCTGCCACAGTGCGGCGTTGCGATAGGGGGTTTCGATGAACAGCTGGGTTTGTCCCTGCTTGAGGGCCAGCGCTTCCAGTTCGCGGATGCGCTGTGCGCGATGGGCTGGGTCCTGCGGCAGGTAGCCTGCAAAAGCAAAGCCCTGTCCGTTGAGGCCGCTCGAAGCCAGCGCCAGCAGGAGCGATACCGGTCCCACCAGCGGCACGACTCTCAGTCCGCAGTCATGCGCCGCGCGCACGACCGAACTGCCGGGGTCTGCCACTGCTGGCATTCCTGCCTCGCTCACCAAACCCATGTCGTTGCCCGCCAAGGCGGGTGTGAGCAACGTACGGGCGTCGAAGGTCACATGTCCGTCAGCACCGTGATCGCCTTTCTTGTGTACTTCGCGTGGCAGCTCGTCAATCTGCATCGACTGCAATGGCAGTTTCAGAGGGAAAAGCGCGTCGACGCGCTTGAGATATGCACGGGTGCTTTTGGCGTTCTCGCAGATCCAATGGGTGATTTGCGAAGCCGTCTGCAATGTGGCGGTGGGAAGAGATTGGTCCAGCGGGGCTTGGGTATCGCACCCAAAGTCGAGTGGCGCGGGGACAAGGTAGAGCGTGCCCGTCGATGCTGCTGCAGTCATGGCAACTCCAGGCCCGCCGCGCGCAGCATGCGGCAGGTTCGGATCAACGGCAGGCCGATCAGCGCTGTCGGATCATCGCTGTGAATGCTGTCGAGAAGGCTGATGCCCAACCCTTCGCTCTTGGCGCTACCGGCGCAGTCATAAGGTTGCTCGGCGCGCAGGTAGCGCTCGATCTCTGCATCGGACAGGTCACGAAAGCGGACTTCTACCGGAGCCAGTTCCATCTCTTCAAATCCGGTGGCTGCGCAGACCACGGCGATGGCAGTCTGGAACACGACACTGTGTCCGCGCATCTGGCGCAATTGCTCGACCGCTTTCTCGTGCGTACCGGGTTTGCCCAGAGGTTGTCCGAGAAGATCCGCTACTTGATCGGAGCCGATCACCACCGCATCAGGGCAGGAGGTGGATACGGCGCGCGCCTTGGCCATCGCCAATCGCAGGGCGAGGGCGCGGGGCGCCTCGCCGGGGTGAGGGGTTTCGTCTACATCGGGTGCCGCGACATCGAAAGGCAGACGAAGGCGGGAAAGGAGTTCGGCGCGGTAGCGGGAGGTCGAGCCCAGCACCAAGCGGCGGGGCAAGGAAGAGGATGGAGGCATGCGCCGATTCTCTTACACTGCCGCCATGACCAAGGAATTCTCCCCTCAGCGCCTCGATGTCAAAGCCTTCGCGCAGGCGGGCGGTCACCTGTCCGGCCATGACTCTCTGCTGAAATATGAACGCCTGGCCCAGGAGGCTAAAGGCCTGCACCCCGATCTCATGGTGGATTGGGAGGCCGATGGCGAATTGCGTAGCACGCACGGTATCGGCGGGCAGATCTGGTTGCGGCTCACGGTGCACGCGGCGCTTCCCATGACATGCCAGCGCTGTCTTGGATCGGTGGACGTGCCACTTCAGGTACAGCGTGAATTTCGTTTTGTGGCCGATGAAGCCACAGCGGAAGCCTTGGACGACGAAAGTGATGAAGACCTTTTGGCATTGAGCCGCGAATTCAATCTACGCGAGTTGATCGAAGACGAGTTGCTCATGGGGTTGCCACTGGTGCCAAGGCACGACGAGTGCCCGGCACCTGTGCCGATGGAATCCACCGATGACGATTTCGAAGAGGCCAGCGCGCAAAAGCCCAACCCTTTTGCGGCGCTCGCTGCTCTGCGAAAAGACACGCCGGAAGACTGAAAACCATTTGGGCTATAATCGAGGGCTTCACGCGAATCCCCTCGTGTCTTTATGGGCTGATCGCGTTTTTTACCAACCCTTCAAGACTCAGGAGCCACCATGGCTGTTCAGCAAAACAAAAAATCTCCTTCCAAGCGCGGCATGCACCGCTCGCACAATGCTCTCAACGTGCCAGGCACGGCTGTCGAGCCCACCACAGGTGAAGCCCATCTGCGCCACCACATCAGCCCCAACGGTTTCTACCGTGGCCGCCAAGTGCTGAAGAACAAGTCTGAAGCCTGATTTAAATCACGCGCCTAGGCCCGCTGCTACAAAATTGGTAGCGCGGGCCTTTGTTTTGTTCGCTGTATTTTCATTTCCGGTCGTTTTCTGCGGCCGGACAAGTCGCCCATGATCACACTGGCTGTTGACTGCATGGGGGGCGATCACGGCCCCCGCGTCACGCTAGCGGCGTGCCGCCAGTTTCTTGAAAACCATCCCGAAGCCCGTTTGCTTCTTGTAGGCCAGCCCGAGAGCCTCAAAGACTTCAAGCATGACCGGGCCGCTGTCACGCCTGCCAGCGAAGTTGTCACCATGGATGATCCGGTGGAAATTGCACTGCGCCGCAAAAAGGATTCGTCCATGCGCGTTGCCATCCAGCAGGTCAAAGACGGGGCCGCGCAGGCGGTCGTGTCGGCGGGCAATACGGGTGCCTTGATGGCCATTGCACGCTACCTCCTTAAAACTCTGGATGGTATCGATCGCCCCGCGATCGCCACCCAGATACCCAATGCAAAAGGCGGCGCAACGACGGTGCTGGATTTGGGTGCCAACGTGGACTGCAGTGCCGAGCATTTGCTCCAGTTCGCCGTGATGGGGTCGGCCTTGGTTTCCGCGCTTCAAGAAGGCTCGGAGCCGGTCGTTGGCTTACTGAACATTGGAGAAGAGGCCATCAAAGGCAGCGAAGTCATCAAAAAAGCAGGCGAACTGCTTCGTACAGCTGGCAATTCCGGTGATTTGCGGTTTTATGGCAATGTCGAGGGCAACGACATTTTCAAGGGCACTGTCGATATCGTCGTTTGTGACGGTTTTGTGGGAAATGTTGCGCTCAAGGCCAGCGAAGGCGTGGCGTCCATGATCGTCGGTGGACTCAAGCAAGAATTCAAACGCAATATCTTTACTAAATTGGCGGCAGTTGTTGCTTATCCAGTCCTATCTGCACTAATGAAGAGGATGGATCATCGCCGTTACAACGGCGCTGCCTTGTTGGGGTTGCGTGGATTGGTGTTCAAAAGTCATGGTTCGGCGGACGCCATGGCGTTCGAGCAGGCTTTGAACCGGGCGTATGATGCAGCCCGCAACAACCTGCTCGACCGCGTCCGGACGCGGGTGGCGCATGCTGCGCCCTTGTTGGCGCCACTGGATGCCCAGCCTGTCAGAACCGCCGTCGGGTCCCCATATTGATGAGACGCTACTCCCGCATCACAGGCACTGGCAGCAGCCTTCCTCCTCGTCGTCTGACTAATGCCGACCTCGTGGCCGAACTGGCCCAGCGGGGCGTGGAAACCTCTGACGAGTGGATCGTCGAGCGGACAGGCATTCGGGCACGCCATTTTGCAGAGCGCGATGTTTGCAGCAGTGACCTGGGAGTGGAAGCCTGTCGCAATGCGCTGGAAGCGGCAGGAGTCCAGCCCCAAGACATCGATCTGATCATCGTCGCCACGTCCACGCCGGACATGGTCTTCCCCTCGACGGCCTGCATTTTGCAAAACAAGCTGGGGGCCAATGGCTGTCCGGCTTTTGATGTTCAGGCCGTGTGCAGTGGTTTCGTCTATGCGTTGACCGTGGCAGGCGCCATGATCCAGTCCGGCAGTGCCCGTCGGGCGCTCGTTGTGGGGGCTGAAGTGTTCAGCCGCATTCTCGACTTTAACGATCGGACCACCTGTGTCTTGTTTGGCGACGGTGCCGGTGCAGTGGTGCTGGAGGCGTCGGAAACTCCGGGTATTCTCTCGAGCGATCTGCATGCCGATGGCCGTCATGTAGGCATTCTGTGCGTGCCAGGCAATGTTTATGGCGGGCAGATTCTGGGCGATCCGCTCCTCAAAATGGATGGTCAAGCCGTTTTCAAGCTTGCAGTGGGTGTGTTGGAAAAGGCGGCACGTGCTGCGTTGGAAAAGGCAGGCCTGACCGATGCGGATGTGGACTGGCTGATTCCACACCAGGCCAACATTCGCATCATGCAAAGCACTGCGAAGAAGCTGGGCCTGTCGATGGACAAGGTAGTCGTTACCGTGGACCAGCATGGCAACACCTCTGCGGCTTCCATTCCTCTGGCGCTTGACCATGCAGTACGCACGGGCCAAGCCAAGCCTGGACAGACGCTGCTTCTGGAAGGTGTGGGTGGCGGCTTCACTTGGGGTGCGGTGCTCCTAAAACTATAGCTTCAGACGCTCGATAAATGGGCGGTGACGGCGGTTTTGATTATTCGTTTATGACGACAAAAAAATCTTTTGCATTTGTTTTTCCTGGCCAGGGTTCCCAATCGGTTGGCATGCTGGATGCATGGGGTGACCACCCCGTGGTTGCGCAGACTCTGCGGGAGGCTTCCGACGCTCTGGGCGAAGACATCGCCCGATTGATTCATGAAGGGCCAAAAGAAGCGCTGTCACTGACAACCAATACCCAGCCGGTCATGCTCGTGGCTGGCGTGGCTGCATGGCGTGTGTGGATTTCCGAGGGTCGGAATGCTCCGGTGGCCCTGGCTGGCCACTCGCTGGGTGAATATTCCGCACTGGTTGCTGCAGGCGTTTTGACGCTGGCACAGGCGGCGCCGCTGGTTCGGCTGCGTGCTGCGGCCATGCAAGAGGCGGTTCCCGTCGGCGTAGGGGCGATGGCGGCCATTTTGGGCATGGAGGCCCACAAAGTGATCGAAGGCTGCGCATCCGCAGCGGCGTCTTTCGGTGCGGCCAGTGGTGAGGTAGTGGAAGCCGTGAATTTCAACGACCCCATCCAGACCGTGATTGCTGGCACGAAAGCCGGTGTCGACAAAGCGTGTGAGCTGCTGAAAGCCTCAGGCGCCAAGCGGGCATTGCCGTTGCCCGTGTCCGCCCCTTTCCACTCCAGCTTGATGAAGCCGGCGGCCGAAAAATTGCGTGAGGCCCTATCGGTGCTGACGTTGGCAGCCCCGCAGATTCCCGTTGTCAATAACGTGGACGTCATGGTCCAGCAAGAAGCGGATGGCATCCGTGATGCGCTGTATCGCCAGGCCTTTGGCCCGGTTCGCTGGGTGGAGTGCGTGCAAGCGCTCAAAGCCCAGGGCGTAACGCATCTGGTGGAATGCGGTCCGGGCAAAGTGCTGGCGGGCCTCACGAAACGCATCGACCCCGAGTTGGTTGCGTCTTCTATCTATGACCCGGCCTCGCTGGCCGAAACACGAGCATTGTTGGCATGAGCGATACCCCTGCATTGAATGAGAAGCCCCAGGTGGCGCTGGTCACGGGCGCATCGCGCGGCATTGGCGCAGCCATCGCGGCGGTGTTGTCGGCCCGTGGCTACCTGGTAATCGGAACTGCGACAACAGACGAGGGGGCTCAGCGGATCTCTCAAGCTCTGTCGTCCAATGCCGGTAGCCATGGCGTCAATCTGAACGTCACGGATGTGGCCGCGGTCGATGCGTTGATCGACACCATCGTGAAGCAGCACGGCGGCTTGCATGTGCTGGTGAACAATGCGGGAATCACCCGCGACACCTTGTCCATGCGCATGAAGGACGATGATTGGGACGCCGTCATCGACACCAATCTGAAGGCCGTGTTCCAGGTCAGCCGCGCAGTCATCCGTCCGATGATGAAGCAGCGTTTTGGCCGCATCATCAACATCACTAGCGTGGTGGGTTCCGCTGGCAATCCGGGCCAAGCCAACTATGTGGCTGCGAAGGCTGGCGTTGCCGGCATGGCGCGTGCCCTTGCCCGTGAACTCGCCAGCCGGGGCATCACCGTGAACTGCATCGCCCCTGGCTTTATCGCCACGGACATGACAGCGCAACTTCCGGCGGAGCAGCAGCAATCGCTCCAATCCCAGATCCCGATGGGCCACATGGGCCGTCCGGAGGACATCGCCCATGCAGTAGCCTATCTCGCATCGGCAGAGGCGGGTTATGTCACGGGGCAGGAGTTGCATGTCAATGGCGGCATGTACATGTAATTGAGCAAAGTTAGCGCCGATTCATCGCGACGGCGGGCTGGTGGGGGACTGATCCCGAAGCAGCTAGAATCGCGGATTCATTCACAACCCTCAAAGGGAAACCATGAGCGATATCGAAGCACGTGTCAAAAAGATCATTGCCGAGCAACTCGGCGTTGAAGAGTCGCAAGTCACCAACGAAAAGGCTTTCGTGGCCGATCTCGGTGCAGACTCTCTGGACACGGTGGAGCTGGTGATGGCGCTGGAAGACGAGTTCGGCATCGAGATCCCTGACGAAGACGCAGAGAAGATCACCACGGTGCAAAACGCCATCGACTACGCCAACACCCATCAGAAGGCCTGAGCCTTCAGTTCAGACAGATCCGTAGAAAGTCTTAGCGCATGAGCCGTCGTCGCGTCGTCGTGACCGGCCTGGGTTGCATCACCCCCGTCGGAAACACGGTGGCAGATGCCTGGGCCAACATCCTCGCCGGTAAATCCGGCATTGACCTCATCACCAAGTTCGACGCTTCGAACTTTGCCTGCAAGATTGCGGGTGAGGTCAAGGGATTCGATCTTGGCGCCTATATGAGCGCCAAGGATGCGCGCACGATGGATACCTTCATCCATTACGGCATCGCTGCGGCGGACGAAGCAGTGCGGGATGCGGGGCTTCCGACAGGCGAGGCGTTGGACGAAGAGTTGGCGACGCGCATCGGTTGCATCATCGGATCTGGGATCGGCGGGCTGCCCCTGATCGAAAACACCCACGCGGAACTGGAAAGCCGGGGGCCTCGCAGGATCACGCCTTTTTTCGTTCCGGCGTCCATCATCAACATGGTGGCGGGGCACGTATCGATGCGATTCGGATTCAAAGGCCCCAACCTTTCCGTCGTGACGGCGTGCACGACGGGGTTGCATTGCATCGGAGAGGCTGCGCGAAAGATCGAATACGGCGATGCCGATGTGGTGGTCGCTGGCGGCACGGAGGCCACGGTTTCGCCTTTGGGTGTCGGTGGCTTTGCTGCCATGCGTGCCTTGTCCACGCGCAACGATGATCCTCAGACCGCTTCTCGGCCTTGGGACAAAGGCCGTGATGGCTTCGTATTGGGCGAAGGGGCGGGGGTGCTGGTGCTGGAAGAGTACGAGCATGCCAAGGCCCGTGGCGCCAAGATCTATGCGGAACTGTCTGGCTATGGCATGAGTGCCGATGCGGGGCATATGACAGCGCCCAACATGGATGGGCCTCGTCGCGCCATGCAGGCTGCGTTGCGCAATGCCGGCATCAACCCTGAAGACGTGGATTACCTGAATGCCCATGGCACCTCCACCCCGCTGGGCGACCTGAACGAAACCCACGCGATCAAGGCCGCTTTGGGCGAGCATGCCAAAAAGACGGTGATCAGCTCGACGAAGTCGATGACCGGCCACTTGCTGGGCGGTGCGGGTGGCATCGAGAGCGTGTTCACCGTGATGGCGCTGCGTGACCAGAAAGCGCCCCCCACCATCAACATGTTCGAGCAAGACCCGGAATGCGACCTGGATTACTGCGCCAATGTCGCTCGTGACATGAAGATCGATATTGCGGTAAAGAACAACTTTGGTTTTGGCGGCACCAACGGCACGCTGGTTTTCAAGCGCGTTTGACTGGGTGGATGGACAGCCGCGCTGCCCCACTCGGCCGTCTGTGATTCTCTTGCGGGAGTGGCGATGACCCGCTTGGCCAAATCCCTTCATGCGCCCGCGACCCGTCATGTGGTGTCAAGGAGCCGATGGCTGGGCTGTTTCATTGCAGCCGCCTTGCTTGCTGGACTTTGCGGCTTTGCAGCTTGGGTGATGGGTTCTGCAGGCAGTCCTCTGGTTCGAAGCGTTGTGTTCGTCGCTTTGTGGGGCTCTGCTGCTGGACTGGCTTGGCGCTTTTGGTTCCGTCTGCCGCAAGGCACCCTGGATTGGGATGGTTTGCATTGGTCCTTGATTCAAGGTTCAGGCATGCCTGTCGCGGGCGAGTTGGTCGTCCACACAGACTTTCAATCGTTCCTCTTGGTGCAACTGCATGCGATCGATGGCCGGACCGCCTGGTTGTGCCTTGAGCGCATGGGGCGAGAGGACGGCTGGGCGGCCCTGCGCCGTGCGGTATATTCGCGCCCCAAGCCAGAGCCCAGGGCCGACGGCATGTTTCTCTGTCCGGCGCGGTGACGCGTGAGCCTTTTTTCCATGACTGCTTCCATGCACCCGCCTTCTGCCGACAGTGACCTTCAGCTTGTGGAGCGCACGGTTGCGGGTGACCAGAAGGCCTACGAATTGCTGGTGATCAAATACCAGCGGCGCATCGAACGGCTCATCGGCCGCATGGTCCGTGACTCGGACCTCGTGCAGGACATTGCCCAGGAAACGTTCATCCGGGCCTATCGCGCGCTGCACCAGTTCCGGGGGGAGGCCCAGTTCTACACCTGGCTTTACCGGATTGCGGTCAATACCGCCAAGAAGGCGCTCGTCGACATGAAGCGCAATCCCGTCATCTCGGAAAATGCCTTGCGAGGAAGTGATGACGACGATGAAACTTCCCGACTGGGGCATGAACTAACCACCGACGAAACGCCCGAGACCGTGCTCGCCGCCCAGGAAATCGCTGTGGCTGTGAACGCGGCGATGGATGCGCTGCCTGAAGACCTGCGCCAGGCCGTGACACTGCGTGAGATCGAAGGGTTGACTTATGAAGAGATTGCGGCTGCCATGGATTGCCCTATCGGCACCGTCCGGTCCCGTATTTTTCGGGCGCGGGAAGCCATATCAGCCCGCGTCCGCCCATTGCTGGACAAGCAGTCGGGCAAGCGCTGGTAGCGCGGCGTGAATGGCAGGGCACAGTGAAGCAAAACGTGATGGCTGGGGAACGACCATGAATGACGATCTGAAAATGCGTGAACATTTGTCTGCCCTGGCGGATGGGCAGTTGCGAGGCCGAGAGTTCGACCAAGCTGTGGACTACGCCAGCAGCAACGCGGACGGTGCTGAAACGTGGCAGATGTACCACTTGATCGGCGATGTTCTCCGTTCTTCCGAACTGGCACGTCCTGTGGGCTCCTCTCTGGTGGAGCGACTTCGCAGCCAGATCGAAGAAGAGCGCATTGAGCGTCCTCCACTGGTTGCAACGGTGGCCCAGGGCGCTGTGACCCAGTTGGAGCAGCCCGCTGTGGCCGCCAATGCATCCGTGTTCCGCTGGAAGATGGCTGCGGGCTTCGCTTCGCTGGCCGCCGTCGGGGCAATCGGCTGGACGGCCCTGACCGGAATTCAGGCGGGTGGCGAGGGTGCGCAGATGGCCGTTGCCGCGCCAGTGACCGCAGCCTCTGCGGCGGTGGCGATGGCTGACGGGTCCGAAGGCAGCAACTCGCCGCAGGTCATGATCCGCGACCCGCGGCTTGACGAGTTGTTGGCGGCGCACAAGCAGTTCGGAAACACATCGGCGCTGCAAATGCCGGCTGGTTTCTTGCGCAATGCCACGTTCGAGGCTCCGGCGCGCTGAGATCGTGAAGACAGGCCAGGAAGGCCCTTTGCCAGTGCGGCCTCGTGCGAGCCATGCTGTGGCCGGCTATCTGCAAAGCGCCGCTTCGATGCGCCGTGCCTTGGTGTGGATGCTGATGGCAGCAGGCTCAGGCCAGGCGCTCGCCGGGCCTGAGCCTGCTGTTGCTGCTGTTGCATCCAGCGTGGTCGCTCCCGGCGAGGTGCGCTCCATTTCCGGATGGCTGGAGCGCATCCATCGCGCCTCCCGTGAGCACAGTTACAACGGGACCTTCGTGGTGTTGTCGGCATCGGGTGCCATGGTCAGTTCTCGCATATGGCATGCGGCCAATGGAAATGACCAGATCGAGCGCATCGAAGCATTGAGCGGTGTACCCCGCGTGGTCTATCGTCGTGAGGGACTTGTACGCACTTTCCTGCCCCAGGCGCGGATCGTGCGTGAGGACCGGCGCGACATGCCCAGTTTGTTTCCTCGGCTGCCCGAAACCGCGGATCGCGGACTGGATGCGTACTACACGGTTCAAACCCTGGGACGTGAGCGCATCGCGGGCCATGAAAGCGAAGTGGCTTGGCTTCGGCCCAAGGATGGCCTGCGTTTCGGTTACCGCATGTGGGTGGCCGAAGCCTCGGGCTTGATCTTGAAGCTGCAGACTCTGGACCTGCGGGGGCGCGTGCTTGAGCAGGCCGCGTTTTCTCAATTGGAACTGGACAATGCGGTGCCATTTGCGCGTTTGGCCGGCATGATGGATGACGTGCGTGATTTCCGCCTGGTCACAGTTGCCATGCGAAAGACGACGGCGCAAGCCGAGGGCTGGCGTCTGCGGGCGCCGGTGGGGGGATTCATTCCTGGGGACTGCTATAAGCAAGAGGATCCCGCCTCCCCGCCGCAGTCGGGCCTTCCGCTGCATTGTCTGCTCTCCGATGGGTTGGCGACCGTGTCTCTTTTTCTGGAGCGGTATGACGCCTCCCGCCATCCTGCTGGCCCCAGCGCTGGCAGCATGGGCGCGACACAGACTCTGGCGCAGCGTGTTTCAGGCAACATGTGGCTCACGGCGGTGGGCGAAGTACCGCAAGAAACCTTGCGGCTGGTGGCCGAGCAGCTGGAATACGCCCGTTGAGCGGCGCCGCTGCCGCTGTGTCAGGGGATGGGTGTTCTGGCCACGGCCTGCTGTCTTTCGGGAACCAAATGTGAACCTTGCAATACGAAGTTCCTTTGCTGCTCCCCGATGTCTTCTCTGAATTTAGAAAGAACGATGATGCCGATGACGACGAACTGGAAAAATCTGCAATCGTGCGCCGTGGCCGTCGCGATGGCATTGACCGCTGCCTCTGCAGCCATGCCGGCCAACGTGTTGGCGCAAACGCCTGCGCCCACCGTGCGGGGCCTACCGGATTTCACGGATTTGGTGGATCAGGTGGGGCCGTCGGTGGTCAACATCCGTACGCTGGAGAAGGCAACGGAGCGTGCCGGCCCGAACGCCATGGACGAGGAGATGCTCGAATTCTTCCGCCGTTTTGGCGTGCCTGTGCCGCCCAATGCACAACGCCAGCAGCGCCCTCGGGCGCAGCCCGAAGAAGAGCAGCCGCGCGGCGTGGGCTCTGGCTTCATCCTCACGCAAGACGGCTATGTGATGACCAACGCGCACGTGGTGGAGGGCGCGGACGAAGTCATCGTCACGTTGACCGACAAGCGCGAATTCAAGGCCAAGATCGTGGGCGCCGACAAGCGCACCGACGTGGCAGTGGTCAAGATCGAGGCCACCGGGTTGCCGGCCGTGAAGGTGGGCGACCTCAACCGCCTGCGGGTCGGTGAATGGGTCATGGCGATCGGCTCGCCCTTCGGGCTTGAAAATTCGGTGACCGCAGGCATCGTCAGCGCCAAGCAGCGCGACACGGGCGACTACCTGCCTTTCATTCAGACGGACGTGGCGATCAACCCAGGCAACTCCGGCGGTCCGCTGATCAACATGCGTGGCGAGGTGGTGGGCATCAACAGCCAGATCTATTCGCGCTCGGGCGGCTTCATGGGGATTTCCTTTGCCATCCCGATGGATGAGGCCATCCGTGTCAGCGATCAGTTGCGTGCCACCGGGCGTGTGACGCGCGGGCGCATTGGCGTTCAGATCGGGCCAGTCACCAAGGATGTGGCCGAGTCGATCGGCCTGGGCAAGCCACAGGGCGCGCTCGTGAGCGGGGTGGAGGCAGGATCGCCCGCTGACAAGGCCGGCGTGGAGGCGGGCGACATCATCACGAAATTCGATGGCAAAACCATTGAAAAAACTGCCGACCTGCCGCGTCTGGTGGGCAATACCAAGCCCGGCAACAAGAGCACGGTGACGGTGTTCCGCCGCGGTACTACCAAGGATCTGTCCATCACCGTGGCCGAGATCGAGCCGGATGACAAGCCGGTGGCAAGCAAAGGCGGGGAGCGTGAAAGCGCGAAACCCAAGCCATCGCCTGCGGCCCAGCAACTGGGCCTGTCGGTCGCCGATCTGACCGACGCGCAGAAGAAGGAGCTGAAGCTCAAAGGCGGGATCCGCGTCAATGCAGCCACCGAAGCAGCCGCGCGTGCAGGCCTTCGCGAAGGGGATGTGATTCTTTCCATCGCTAACATCGAGGTGGCCAACCTCAAGGACTTCGAGGCAGCCCTGGCCAAAGCGGACAAGAGCAAGCCCATCAATGTGCTGTTCCGCCGTGGTGAGTGGGCCCAATACGCGTTGATCCGGCCGGCACGCTAGACGGTTCGGGCAAAGCCCCACCCCAAACTGGGGATTGGGGCTTTTGCGCAGTCAATCGGACGTGCGATGAGGTGTTTTTGCGCGCCATTTCCATTGATCGTTTTCGATAGAATGGCAGCTGTTTTTTCAGCTTAAAGGCATATCGAAGGGGGCGGTATTCACCATGTGGGATGGTATTAAGCCATGCACAGGTGATCCACAGTTCGCCCACAAGTTATTCCAGAAGTTGAATGCGTTTTGTGAATAAGCTGTGTATAAAATACCCGTTGCAAGGCGGCAACGACCTTTGAGCCTTGTCGGGCAGACTTTTCCTCTCGGCCTTTTTGCCTACAATGAAGTTCCAACCATCGCAGTTGCCAAATGATTGTTGGTTCAGGGCGCGTCACCATTTGACGCGCCCTTTTTTCTTGTGCGGTCCGTTTTAATTCAATCACTTGTCGCTTTCCCTTGATGAACCACATCAGAAATTTTTCCATCATTGCGCACATCGACCACGGCAAATCGACCTTGGCGGATCGCTTGATTCAGCGCTGCGGCGGGCTTGCCGAGCGTGAAATGGAAGCCCAGGTGCTCGACTCGATGGACATCGAAAAAGAGCGTGGGATAACCATCAAGGCACAGACGGCGGCACTGCAGTACAAGGCGCTCGATGGTCAGATCTACAACCTCAATCTGATCGACACGCCCGGCCACGTGGACTTCTCGTATGAAGTCTCGCGTTCGCTGTCGGCCTGCGAAGGCGCTCTGCTGGTGGTCGATGCATCGCAAGGCGTGGAGGCCCAGACCGTCGCCAACTGCTACACCGCGCTGGACCTCGGCGTGGAAGTGTTGCCTGTGCTGAACAAGATGGATCTGCCAAACGCCGATCCCGATAACGCGAAGGCCGAAGTCGAGGACGTGATCGGCATCGACGCGACCGATGCGATTCCATGTTCCGCCAAGACGGGCCTGGGCATCGACGAGATTCTCGAAGCCATCGTAGCCAAGGTGCCTGCGCCGCGTGGCCAGCCCAGCGGCCCGCTGCGCGCGATGATCATCGACAGCTGGTTCGATTCTTACGTCGGTGTCGTGATGCTGGTGCGCGTGGTCGATGGCCGCCTGCTCAAGGGCGAGCGCTTCAAGATGATGGCCAGCGGCGCCGTGTACAACGCCGACAACTTGGGTGTTTTCACTCCCGCCAACGAATCGCGCAATTCGCTCGATGCCGGCCAGGTGGGCTACATCATTGCCGGCATCAAAGAGCTGCAGGCCGCCAAGGTGGGCGACACCATCACGCTGGAAAAGAAGCTGCCCAACAATGCGGGCCCGGCCACCGAAGCGCTGCCGGGCTTCAAGGAAATCCAGCCTCAGGTGTTCGCGGGCCTGTACCCGACCGAAGCGAGCGAATACGACTCGCTGCGCGATGCGCTGGAAAAGCTCAAGCTCAACGACGCATCGCTGCACTACGAGCCCGAAGTCAGCCAGGCGCTGGGCTTCGGCTTTCGCTGTGGCTTCCTGGGCCTGCTGCACATGGAGATCGTGCAGGAACGCCTGGAGCGCGAGTTCGACCAGGACCTGATCACGACCGCGCCCAGCGTGGTCTATCAGGTGGTCAAGGCCGATGGCGAAGTGGTGATGGTCGAGAACCCTTCCAAGATGCCCGACCAGGGCCGCCTGGAAGAGGTGCGCGAGCCCATCGTGACGGTGCATCTCTACATGCCGCAGGACTACGTCGGCCCGGTGATGACGCTGGCCAACCAGAAGCGCGGCGTGCAGATGAATATGGCCTACCACGGCCGACAGGTCATGCTGACCTATGAGATGCCGCTGGGCGAGATCGTGCTGGACTTCTTCGACAAGCTCAAGTCGGTGTCGCGCGGCTATGCGTCGATGGACTACGAATTCAAAGAGTACCGCGCCTCCGACGTGGTGAAGGTGGACATCCTGCTCAACGGCGAGAAGGTCGATGCGCTGTCCATCATCGTGCACCGTTCGCAGTCCCAGTACCGCGGCCGGGCCGTGGTGGCCAAGATGCGCGAGATCATCAGCCGCCAGATGTACGACGTGGCCATTCAGGCGGCGATCGGCGCGAACATCATCGCGCGCGAAACCATCAAGGCGCTGCGCAAGAACGTGCTGGCAAAATGCTACGGCGGCGACGTCAGCCGCAAGCGCAAGCTTCTCGAAAAACAAAAAGCAGGCAAAAAACGCATGAAGCAGATCGGTTCGGTGGAAGTGCCCCAGGAAGCGTTCCTGGCGATTTTGCAGGTGGAAGACTGACATGCAAGCCATGCAATACGTGACCTCCCTGATCCTTGCCGCTTTCGTGGCCTATGTCGGTGCGTGGTACTTGGGTGCCATCGAAGGCAACTTCGCGTTGCTGCTGTTCCTGGCCACCTTGGTGACGGGCGCCTACTGGCTGGCCGAGCGGCTGGTCTTTTTGCCGCGCCGCCGCAGGGCCGCGCAGGCGATCGAAAACGCCGCGGTACAGCGCCGCGCCGAGCTGGACCGCATGGGCATCCAGAAGGTCGATGGCGACGTGCAAGAGGCCAAGGACCGCATCCTGATGCAGCCGTGGTGGCTGGACTGGACCGCCGGCCTGTTCCCGGTGATCGCCGTGGTGTTCTTTTTGCGCTCCTTCCTGTTCGAGCCGTTCAAGATTCCTTCGGGCTCGATGATTCCCACGCTGCTGGTGGGCGACCTGATCCTGGTGAACAAGTTCACCTATGGCATTCGCCTGCCGGTGGTCAACACCAAGCTCACGCAGGGCAATGCGCCCCAGCGCGGCGACGTGATGGTGTTCCGCTACCCGCCGCAGCCCAGCATGGACTACATCAAGCGCGTGGTGGGCGTGCCCGGCGACGAGATCGCCTACCTGAACAAGCGCCTGACGGTGAACGGCCAGCCGGTGGAAACCACCGCCGTGCCCGACTTCTTCGACGAAGACACGATGCGCTACTTCAAGCAGTTCGAAGAGCAGTTGGGCGACCACCGCCACCGCATCATCAACAACGCCGACGTGCCGGCTTTCGTGCAGGGCGCCAGCGATTTCGCAAACCGCCAGAACTGCCGCTACAGCGTCGAGGGGGTGGTGTGCAAGGTGCCCGAGGGCCACTATTTCATGATGGGCGACAACCGGGACAACTCGCTGGATTCGCGCTACTGGGGTTTTGTGCCGGACGCCAACATCGTGGGCAAGGCCTTCTTCGTCTGGATGAATTTCAGCAGCCCCAAGCGCATCGGCCCGTTCCGTTGAGCCCCCGGCCTCGCACGTTTCACCATCGCCCATACCTAAGAGGGATAGATCACCATGGCATTGCACCGCACCGCGAGCCGCGCACACCAGCGCGGCCTGTCGTTCATCGGACTGATTTTTGTCGGCCTGCTGGCAGTGGCCGCGTTCGCCATCGGTGGGCAGTCGGTGCCGATCTTCCTGGAGTACCAGGCGATCAACAAGGCGGCGAACAAGGCTGCGCGAGAGGGCAGTTCGGTGCCCGAAGTGCGCGCCATCTTCGACCGTGCCGGCGCGATCGACAACATCAGTTCGATCCAGGGCAAGGACCTCGAAGTGACCAAGCGCAACGACAAGATCGTCGTGTCGTTCAGCTACTCGCGCGAGATCGCCCTGGCCGGCCCGGCCTATCTCGTGTACCGATTCCAAGAACAGACCAAGTAATCAAATAGGTGCAGCCCAGTCTTTCCGCACTGCAGGACCGCCTGCAGCATGCCTTCTCCGATCCTTCGCTGCTGCAGCGCGCCATCACGCACCGCAGCTTTTCCGCCGACCACAACGAACGCCTGGAGTTTCTCGGCGATTCCGTCCTCAGCCTGGCGGTGTCCAGCCTGCTGTACCAGCGCCTGCGCGACTTGCCCGAAGGCGATCTGTCCCGCGTGCGGGCCAATCTGGTCCGGCAGGAAACCCTGCACGAACTGGCGTTGCGGCTGAAGCTGCCCGATGTGCTGCGCCTGGGCGAGGGCGAGGCCAAATCGGGCGGAAAGCTGCGGCCGTCCATCCTGGCAGATGCGCTGGAGGCCCTCATCGGTGCGGTGTATCTCGATGCCGGCTACCTGCAGGCCGAGGCCCTGGTGCACCGGCTCTTCCAGAATGTGGAGATCAATCCCCAGATGGAGGCGGCCGCGAAAGACCCCAAAACCGCGTTGCAGGAGTGGCTGCAGGGTCGCAAAATGAAGGTGCCGCAGTACCGGGTCGTCGGTACGGTGGGGGCTGCGCACCGCCAGACCTTCGATGTGGAGTGCGAAATCTCCGAAATGGGACTGACCGAACGCGGTATCGGCGGCTCGCGCCGCGCGGGTGAGCAGGCTGCGGCAGCAGCCATGCTGGCCCTATTGAAAGCAAAGAATCCATGAATGAAGACGCTACAAAAAATGTAGCTGGCGGCGCAGATTTATCCAGCGCTGGCGGCCAAAATGACCTGGAGGCCATGCTGGCTGCCGCCAAGCCGGCGAGTGCGCCGGTGGATGCCACGGGCCAGCGCTGCGGCCTGATCGCGATCGTGGGAAAACCCAACGTGGGCAAGTCCACGCTGCTCAACGCCCTGGTGGGGCAGAAGATCAGCATCACCTCGCGCAAGGCGCAGACCACGCGCCACCGGATCACCGGCATCCGCACGATGGAGCAGACGCAGTTCGTGTTTGTCGACACGCCCGGTTTCCAGACCAAGCACAGCACGGCGCTCAACAAGTCGCTCAACAAGACGGTGATGGGCGCTATCGGCGATGTGGACCTGATTCTGTTCGTGGTCGAGGCCGGCAGCTTCACCTTGGCTGACGCCAAGGTGCTGTCTCTGTTCAAGCCGGGCATCCCCACGCTGCTGATCGCCAACAAGCTCGACACGGTGCATCGCCGCGCTGAAATCGCGCCTTGGCTCAAAAGCATGCAGGAGCGCCATCCCTTCGCCGAGTTCGTGCCCATGTCGGCCAAGAACAAGGGCGACATCGAGCGCCTGTTCGGCATCTGCGCCAAGTACCTGCCCGAGCAGGCGTGGTGGTATGCCCAGGACGAACTCACCGACCGCAGCGAAAAATTCCTGGCCTCGGAGACCGTGCGCGAGAAGCTGTTCCGCTTCACGGGGGACGAGTTGCCCTACACCTCGACCGTCATCATCGACAAGTTCGAGGAAGAAAAGGGCAAGACCAAGAGCCGCATGATCCGCATCGCCGCCACCATCGTGGTGGAACGCGACGGTCACAAGGCCATGGTGATCGGTGAGAAGGGCGAGCGCCTCAAGCGCATCGGCACCGAGGCGCGGCAGGAGCTGGAAAAGCTCATGGACGCCAAGGTGTTCATCGAGATCTGGGTCAAGGTGCGCTCCGGCTGGGCCGACGACGAAGCGCGCGTGCGCTCGTTCGGGTATGAGTGAAAGTGAATTCGCCCTGGGCCGCTCCGGTGGACAAGGCGCAGCTTCCGGGCAATGGGGCCGGCATACGTGTGTTCCGGCGGCCTGATCTGAAGAAACCCCCCTCCAGCGCATATCCATCAAGCGCTGGTTGCTATTGAAAGAATAGCAATTCATGGCTGCCCGCCGCATTGCCGACGAACCCGCCTATGTGCTGCATCGGTACGACTGGAGCGAATCCAGCCTGATCCTGGATGTGTTCACGCGGCACTACGGCCGGGTCGCGCTGGTGGCCAAGGGTGCCAAGAAGCCCACCTCCAACTTCCGTCCCGTGCTGCTGCCGCTGCAGCCTCTGCGGGTCACCTACACCCTGTCGGGCGATGGGCAGGGCGAGATCCATGCGCTCAAGGGTGCGGAGTGGGTGGGCGGGCACGTCATGCCCACGGGCGATGCGCTGCTGTCTGGCCTGTACCTCAACGAACTGCTGATGCGCCTGATGGCCCGCGAGGATGCCCATGCGCCCTTGTTCGATGCCTATGCCGGCGTGGTGCGGGTGCTGGGCAGCGAGCACGGCGATGCGCTCGAGCCCGTGCTGCGCAGCTTCGAGCTGCTGCTGCTGCGCGAGATCGGGCTGCTGCCCACCCTGGGGGCCGAAACGGTCACGCTGGCGCTTCTGCAGCCGACCACCCGATATACGTTGGTGGCCGAGGCCGGGCTGCGTGCCGCCACGGCCACCGACCGCGCCACGCTGGCCGGCACGCAGTGGCTTGCGCTGCAGCACGCGCTGGAAGCAGGCGAGGGCGCCAGCTACACCGCCACGCTGCGCGTGATCGCCCAGGCGGGCACGCCGATGTCGGCCGAACTCAAACCCCAGCTGCGCACGCTGCTGCAATACCATTGCGGCAGCCCGGTGCTGCGCACGCGCCAGCTCATGATGGACCTGCAATCGCTATGACCCGTTCTTTTGCCGATCACACCCGCACCGCCCTGTCGGTCAACGTCAACAAGGTGGCCCTGGTGCGCAATACGCGCCATCTGGGCATTCCCAGCGTCACGCGCGCCGCGCTGCTGTGCCTGGAGGCGGGCGCCCAGGGCATCACAGTGCACCCCCGCCCCGACGAGCGCCACATCCGCGCGGGCGACGTGCACGACCTGGCCGCGCTGCTGAAAGCCTGGCCCGGCCGCGAATTCAACATCGAGGGCAATCCGTCGCAGAACCTGATGGATTTCATCCGCGAGGTGCGCCCCCAGCAGGCCACGTTCGTGCCCGACAGCGAAGACCAGTTCACCAGCGACCACGGCTGGAGCTTTCCGCAGGATGCCGAGCGGCTGGCGCCGCTGATCGCCGAATGCCGGCAGCTGGGCGTGCGCGTGAGCCTGTTCATGGACCCGCTCGCCGGGCAGATGGCCGCCGCCCGCGCGGCAGGCGCCGATCGCGTGGAGCTGTACACCGAGCCCTACGCCGCCGCCTGGGGCACCGACCGGCAGGCGGCGGAACTGGAGCGCTACCGTGCGGCCGCCCAGGCCGCCCTGGATGCCGGCCTGGGCGTGAACGCCGGGCATGACCTGAACCGCGACAACCTGGCCGCCTTCGTGCAGGGTGTGCCGGGGCTGCTGGAGGTGTCCATCGGCCACGCGCTGATCGCCGACTCGCTGGAGCTGGGCTACGCCGCCACGGTGCAGGCCTACCAGCGCTGCATCGACGAAGGCATGGCAGCAAGATGCTCCTGATTTGATAGCAATATGCCGGCGATTTTCATGCCCTGGAGGCAGATTGGACCCTGAACCATGATCTACGGCATCGGCACCGACATCTGCGATATTCGCCGCATCCGCGCCAGCCTGGAGCGCCATGGCGACCGCTTCGCCGAGAAGGTGCTGGCCGAGGGCGAGCTGGCCACCTGGCGCGAGCGCGGGGCGCGCTGGCCCGAACGCGGCGTGCGCTACCTCGCCACCCGGTTCTCGGCCAAGGAGGCCTTCAGCAAGGCCATCGGCATGGGCATGCGCATGCCGATGACCTGGCGGCACTGCGAAGTGGCCAAGCTGCCCAGCGGGCAGCCAGTGATCGTGCTGCACGGCGCGCTCAAGGAATGGTTTGAGGCCCAGGGCCTGCAGTGCCACCTGAGCGTGACCGACGAATCCGACTACGCGGCGAGTTTTTGCGTGGTCGAAAAGAAATAAGGCACCACCGCAATGCGGTATTGCTTTGATTGCTATTAAAAAGTGAGTGAACCCCTGGCCATGACTTTCGAACACGCCCCCCTCATCCTCGACGTTGCCGGCACTGAGCTCACTGCGGCGGACCGCCGCCGCCTGGCGCACCCGCTCACGGGCGGCGTGATCCTGTTCACGCGCAACTGGCAGGATCGGGCGCAGCTACTGGCGCTCACCAGCGCCATCAAGGCCGTGCGGGACGATCTGCTGATCTGCGTGGACCACGAAGGCGGCCGCGTGCAGCGCTTTCGCAGCGATGGCTTCACGCAGTTGCCGCCCATGCGGGCGTTCGGCGATCTGTGGATGCAGGGCGACGGACGGGGGGCCAAGGCCTTGCCGGGCAGCGGCGCGCTGCGCGCCACCAATGCCGCGACAGCGGCCGGCTACGTGCTGGGCAGCGAGCTGCGGTCGTGCGGCGTGGACTTCAGCTTCACGCCGGTGCTGGACCTCGACTGGTCCGATGAGGCGCCCCGAGGCACCGCGGGACGCGTGGAGCGGCCCGGTGCCTCCCGCAGCAGCGTGATCGGCGACCGGGCCTTCCACCGCGATCCGCGCGTGGTGGCCCTGCTGGCCAAGAGCCTCATGCACGGCCTGCTGCAGGCGGGCATGGCCAACTGCGGCAAGCATTTTCCGGGGCATGGCTTCGTGCGGGCCGATTCCCACACCGACATCCCCGTGGACCCCCGTAGCCTGAAAGCCCTGCTGGCCGACGACGCGGCGCCTTACCCCTGGCTGTCGAGCACGCTCACCAGCGTGATGCCCGCCCATGTGATCTATCCCAAGGTGGACAGCCGGCCAGCGGGCTTTTCGCGGCGCTGGCTGCAGGACATCCTGCGCCAGCAACTGCGTTTCGACGGCGCGGTCTTCAGCGACGACCTGAGCATGGAAGGCGCGCGCCGCATCGACGGCCAGACGGTGAGCTATACCGATGCGGCCGTGGCGGCGCTCGATGCCGGCTGCGATCTGGTGCTGCTGTGCAACCAGAGCCTGGTGGGCGAAGGCGCCCGCCAAGGCGAGGCGCTGGATGAGCTGCTGGAGGGATTGCAGCAAGCCCGCACCGATGGCCTCTGGCACGCCAGCCCAGACAGCGAGTCCCGCCGCGTGGCGCTGCTGCCGCAGACGCTGCCCCAGCCGTGGGACGAACTGATGCTGCAGCCCGCGTATCTGCAGGCGCTTGAACTGCTGCCTTGAATTCGCTGGCCTGAATTTGCTGGTTTTCGGTGCGCATTGGTAACCAACCGTTGTGCGGTCGGCATGGCAGGCCGTGGCCATGGATGTCGGCTTCAGGTTGGAAAAAGCGCTTTGCGCGTCGCCGGCCCGGTGAAACACGGCGTTAACGCCGTCGCAACGGGTTTCGACCGGGGCCACTGCCGACAGCGTGCGGCGAACATTGGCCTACAACTGAAGGTCAACGCCAGGACTAACGTGCCGTTCTGAAGAGACCATTTGCCGATGCCGTGCCAAAGCGACACCGGGACGGGTTTTGAGCACCCACCCTGGATCGCAAAGGCACCGGAGGATCGACCTCCCACGGTGGATGGCTCTCAGGAGAAAAACCATGGCGCCCCTTGCAGACCCCCGTGCTTCCGACCCCCGCGTCGCTTTTCCTTTTGTCCCTGCCGCATTCCGGCTTTCCCGCACCCCGAATCTGCTTGCCGCATCGCGGGGCATGGCGCTGTCGCTCATCGCCGCTTGCACGCTGACCGCATGCAATCGCCAGAACTCGTCTCCATCGGTGCCGCCGCCCGCGCCATCCGCAGCCACGGCTCCCGCTGCAGCTCCGGCTCCGGAAGCCGCACCCGTCGCAGTGCGCTACACGCCGCCCAGCGCGGATGCGCTCTATCAGATGGTGGCACCCATCGCGCTGTATCCGGACAAGCTGGTGGCGCAGGTGCTGGCCGGTGCGACCTACCCCGACCAGGTCACGGCCGCGGAAACCTGGCTGGGACAGAACCCGTCGCTGAAAGCCGCCGCGCTGACGGATGCGGTGGACCAGCAGCCGTGGGACCCGAGCATCAAGTCGCTGACGGCCTTTCCGAACGTGCTGGAGCAGATGGCCTCCAACCTGCCCTGGACGGTGGCGCTGGGCAAGGCCTATTACAACGACCCGACCGACGTGATGAACGCCATCCAGGTGATGCGCTCGCGCGCCACCAAGGCGGGCACGCTCAAAAGCTCGCCGCACCTTCGCGTGGCGACTGTCACGGCCGCACCGCCGAGCCCACCGCCGCCGGCGGATCTGCAGCAGCCCGTGGTCATGTACAGCGGGCCCGCGGTCGTAGTGCCCCCACCCGCCTACATTTCCATCGAGCCCGCCGACGTCCAGGCGGTGTACGTGCCGCGCTATGACCCGCAGGTGGTCTATGGCACGCCGGTGCCCCTTTACTCCAGCTATCGCTGGGCCACGCCCGCGCCGGTCTATTCGTCGGGGGGGGTTGTGGGGGCCGATCCCGTGGCCGTGGGCGCGCTGGCCTTCGGTGCGGGCGTGCTGGTGGGCGCGGTCGCATCGCACCACCACCACTGGGGCTGGGATGCGTGGGGCGTCAACTGGGGGCGGCCACCGGAGCGCGCGGCCTGGGTTCAGGGCGCGCCCTTGCCGCCGCCCGTGGTGCGGCCCGCGGTGGTGTACCGGGGCAACACCTACATCTCGCAGTCCCGCACGGTGGTGGAGAACATTCACAACCGCGTGACCGTGAACAACATCTACGAGCGGACGCCGGAGGGCGGTCGCCCTCCAGCCGTAGCCGCTGCGATGCCGGTGGCCCCAGCGGCTGCCATGGCCGCGATGAACCCGATGGCGTCGCCCATTCCGCGGGACCGGGATCCCCGTGCGATGGCGCAGGCGGCCATGCCGCATGGGCCAGGCCAAGACCGCCATGCCGTGTCGCCGGGACAGGCGGGCCAAACGGGCCAGTCGGGCATGCAGCCATCACCGCAGTCGCAGGCCCTGGCCATGCAGCCACAGGCTCTCCATGGGGCGCATGAACCCCAGCCGGCAGCGCGGGCGGACGAGCGCTCGCAGGCCCAGCGAGCCGCCATGCAGCGTGCGCAGCCCAGCCATCCTGGGTTGCCAGCACAGGCTGCAGATCACAAGCCAGCGCCTGGGGCAGCGCCGATGCACCGCTTGGCGGCAGCACCCTCCAACAGGCCGGAAGTGCCAGAACCCCATGCAGTGCAGGCCGCACAGGTTCCGGGTACTTCAGGCCAGGCGCTCCACCATGGGAATCCGCATCCACCCGTGATCGCCGGCCCCGGGGCACAGGCACAGGCACAGGCACAGCGGGCCATGTCGAGGCCCGAGCACGTATCGCACATGGCTCCACAAGGGCCGGCCCAGGGCGCAGCGGAGCATGCCCAGATGCGAACGCCGCCGCCCGCCATGCCGCGGCCCGCGCCGGCCGTGCCGCCCCAGGAGCGGGCGGCGCCCCGTCCTGCAGTGCAGCCGCCGCCCCATGCAGTGCCCGCGCCGGCGCAGCATGGACATGGCGCAGAGCCTGCGCATCGCCCAGAGGGACACCGGCACGGCGAAACCTGAGACCGGTGCGTGCCGTCAGGCTTTCAAGCCGCAGGACCGCAGTGGCTTGTCCGGCATGGCGCCGCTTTGTGCTTCTTGGCGCCATTGACGCCATTGCCGGCTTCGAGCTGGCAGGGGCATGCCGAGGTCAAACGGTTTCCAGGCTGGCAGATGTTTCGTCCGTGGTGGCCTCATCGGGCGCAGCATCCGGCTTTCGCGGCGGGGCACCCTTCCACCGCCGCACCACGCGCTGAAAGATCAGGGTATTGGGAATCTGCAGCAGTGCGCCGTCCGGCCCGCTGTCGAAGTCTTCCAGCGTGGTGTAGAGCAGGTTGATGTCGATCACGCGCCCCTTCGCTCCCGGCTTTTCCGCCGTGTCCAGCACCTCGATGTAGTCCCCCAGGCGGAACGGTCCCACGGTGAAGATGAGCAGCGCGCAGAACAGGTTGGACAGCACGCTCCATGCGGCAAAGAAGGCCACGGCGCCCACGGTGGCAAAGCCGGTGAAGGCGGTCCACAGCACGGTGGCGGAGACGCCCAGGCGCTCCAGTACCAAGAGCAGGGCGCTGCCCATGATGATCCAGCGCAGCAGGCCGTTGATCGGCACCATCATCTCGATGGGCCATTGGTAATGTTGGCCGGCGCGCCCCACCAGTCGGCGCAGCGTGCGCTGCAGCACCACGGCGATGACCAGGATCAGAAGGATCTGCAAGCCCGGCACGATGATGTCGAGCCAGTCCCGAATCCAGTCGGGAAGGTAGGGCTGCAGGCGCAGCATGAAGGTCCAGTCTTTCGGCAAAGGGTCTCCTGTCAGCCGCGCACTGGCGCGGCGGCGTCCATGTGCATCTGGAGGCTAAAAAAGGACGCGGCTCTGGGCCTTGGCGGCAGGGAGCGCCTGGCCCGCGCGCATCGCATGAGGAGGCAGGCGCGGGCCTTTCGGCCCTCGGAGTCGCACCCCCAGCCGATCAATGTTCGCGGCGCAGGGCGGGAAACAGGATCACGTCGCGGATGCTGGGGCTGTCGGTGAGCAGCATCATCAACCGGTCGATGCCGATACCGCAACCCCCCGTGGGCGGCATGCCGTATTCGAGCGCACGCACGAAGTCGTGGTCGAAGAACATGGCTTCGTCGTCGCCGCCGTCCTTGGCTGCGACCTGGGCCTGGAAGCGCGCAGCTTGGTCTTCGGCATCGTTCAGTTCGGAAAACCCGTTGCCGAACTCGCGGCCGGTGATGTACAGCTCGAAGCGCTCGGTCACTTCGGGGCGCGTGTCGTTGGCCCGGGCCAGCGGGCTGATCTCGGTCGGGTGTTCCATGATGAAGGTGGGTTGCCAGAGCTTGTCTTCCACCGTCTCTTCGAAGTACAGCACCTGCAGGCTGGCCAGCGTGCGCTTGGACAGCTGATTCTTCTCCTCGCTCAGGCCCAGCTTCTTGAGGGCGCTGACGAGCCAGGCGGCATCGTCCACGTGGGCGCCGGCTTCGGTGTACTGGAAGATCGCTTCGCGGATGGTCAGCCGCTGGAATGGCTGGGAAAGGTCCACCTCGCGGCCGCCATAGGTCAGCTGCAGCGTGCCAGCCGCCTTCATGGCCGCATCGCGCACCAGTTGTTCGGTGAAGTCCATCAGGTCGCGGTAGTTCCAGTAGGCCGCGTAGAACTCCATCATGGTGAACTCGGGGTTGTGGCGCACCGAGATGCCTTCGTTGCGGAAGTTGCGGTTGATCTCGAACACCCGCTCGAAGCCGCCCACCACCAGGCGCTTCAAGTAAAGCTCGGGCGCGATGCGCAGGTACATCTCCTGCTCCAGCGCGTTGTGGTGCGTGACGAACGGCTTGGCGTTCGCGCCGCCGGGAATCGGGTGCAGCATGGGCGTTTCCACTTCCAGGAAGCCGTGCTGGACCATGAACTCGCGCAGGCCGCTCACCGCCTTGCTGCGGGCGATGAAACGGCTGCGGGCGGTTTCATCGGTCATCAGGTCCACGTAGCGCTGGCGGTATTTCACCTCCTGGTCGGCCACGCCATGGAACTTGTCCGGCATGGGCCGCAGGCTCTTGGTGAGCAGCCGCAGCGTGGTGACCTTGATCGACAGCTCGCCGGTCTTGGTCTTCATGAGCGTGCCCTCGGCACCCACGATGTCTCCCAGGTCCCAGTGCTTGAAGGCGGCATACAGCTCTTCACCCAGCGCATCGCGCGTGACATAGAGCTGCAGACGGCCCCCCGTCGTGCCCAGCGAGCCGTCCTGCACGGTGGCGAAACTGGCCTTGCCCATCACGCGCTTGAGCATCATCCGGCCGGCAACGCTCACGGTGACAGGGGCGGTCTCCAGCGCCTCGGCATCGCTCCCGGCGTATTGCGCCTGCAGGTCTGCCACATGGTGGGCGGGCTTGAAATCGTTGGGAAACGCCACGCCCTTGCCCGCTGCCTGGACCTCCCGCAGGGCCTTGAGTTTTTCGCGGCGCTCGGCGATGAGCTGGTTGTGGTCAATGGCAGGGGTGGGAGTGTCGGACATAGATTGAAATGATGGCGAAGAGAGGCGTCGCGCGACGAAACCGGCCATTTTAAGAGCCAAGTCAAACCAGCGGCCTTAGCGTAGCCAAGTGCGCAACAGCCTGACGCCGAACTTCAAGCACGAGACCGGCAGCGCCAGTGCCAGCGCGCCCCGGTGCCTGCGTTGGCCGACGGCGCCGAGCGCAGCCAGCTCACCGCGCTGCATGCGCCACAGCTGTGCGCTCAGGCCGGAGCTGCCGAAGGCAGGCTTGTACATGAACGACAGCTGCTGGGAGTGGTGTGCACAGCGCCAGCCGGCCGCGATCAGCTGCAGCCAGAGTGCGTAGTCTTCGCTGAGTTGGCCATTGTCGGGAAAACGCACGCGCGCATCGCGCCGCACCAGCACGGAGGACGTGTGAAACGGATTCGACAGCATGGCAGGGAGCAGGCCGACAACGCGGGTATTCAGCGGTTGGGACGCACTGTCCAGCACGAAGTCCGGCATTTTCTGTGCGAGCACCCCGGAGTAGCCCCCGATCAGGTCCAGGCCTTGGTGGCGCATGGCCTCCAACTGGCGCCCGAGTTTGTCGGGCGACCAGATGTCGTCCGCGTCCAGAAAGGCGACCACCTCGCCGGCAGCCAGGTCCAGGCCGCGGTTGCGCGCGGCTGCGGCGCCTGCGTTGCACGGCTGCTTCACCACACGCAGCAAGAAGGCGCCTGCGGCGTCATAGCGCTCCGCCACGGACACGGAGCCATCGCGCGAGCCGTCATCCACGCAGATCACCTCGAATGGCGGCAAGGTCTGGTTGCGGATCGAGTCCAGAGCGCGCTGCAAGGTCGCTTCGGCGTTGTAGACGGGGATGACGACGGAAACGCGCGGCAGGCTCATGGTTCCATGGCGAAGTCAGCGTCGAGTCGATGCCACAGGGGCAATGAAGGGTCGGTCGCGGTGAGTGCGGGGCCGCGGAACCATGGCGTGGGCGCGAACACGGTGTGAGCGTGGCCCACATAGCCAGCCAGCGCACTGAACGAACTGTTGGCACAAGCCAGCACGTCGGCGTTGATCAAGGCCTGCAACGCCTGGTCGGCCGTTTCCTTGCCGCCGAGGTGGGTGTCGAGGAACAGGCAGCGGTCCGGGGCCACCAACGGCGAAAGCATGGCCCGCGCATGGGCATAGTCGTCGGAAATGACGAGCCACTGCAGTTCAGGCCAGTTGCGCTCCAGTGCCTGCAGCACGCCGCGGTAGTAGCCTTCGCCGAGCGGTCCGATTTGTTCGCGGTTGTAACGCGAGGCAGCGTAATCGCCCCCTCGCACGTGCAGGGCTGCATAGCGTGACAGGCCCGGGGGGGCGGCGCGAAACGCCGGGCGTAGCAGTTCGCGTGCCTGTCGCAGCGCGCGTTCGCTGTGGTGGCGCGGATGCTGGTAGTAGCCGTAGTGATAGCGTGCACGCCAATCGCCGTGGGCAGGGGTTGCATCGTTGTGCAGTTGGCCCAGCAGCCGGGCTGCACGCACGAGCACCGGCTCGGCACGCCACAGCCCTTCAGTGCGGCGAGTCGGCAATCGCAGGTCAGTGAACACCTTGGCCAATTCCAGCGCGCCGATGGCCTGGTTGCCTGGTACTTTGCGCAGGAAGCTGGTGTCGAGTGCAACATCGGCTCCCGACTCGGCCAGCGTCAGCGCGTGCAGCCATTCGAAGAACTGATTGCCGAGTCCGCCGCGCAGAAAAACGCGTGTGGTCGTCATATGGGCTCGCCGGTGTGGGGGGGCATGCGCTCGAAGGTGAAGATGCCGAGGGCGTAGTCCTGCTGCTCGATTCGGTCCAGTTCGGCTTCCCACTGCGGATAGTCGATCACGCGCCGTTCGGCACCGACCGCCGCGAACTGGCGCAGCGAAAGGCCTTCCGCTTCGGCCATTCGGACGATGCTGCGCGGCGAGAAAACGCGGTGGGCATTGAACAGCACGCGTTCGATGCCGATGGGCACCGAAAGATATAACCGGCCACCCGGCCGCACGATGTGGGCCATGTTTCGCAGGCCTGTGGCGCTGCCTGCGGGATCGAGCACATCGCCGTAGCGGCCAAGTCCAAAA
This sequence comes from Acidovorax sp. NCPPB 3576, assembly GCF_028473605.1. NCBI lineage: Bacteria > Pseudomonadati > Pseudomonadota > Betaproteobacteria > Burkholderiales > Comamonadaceae > Acidovorax > Acidovorax sp. NCPPB 3576. The sequence continues at coordinate 1,270,691 of NZ_CP097267.1, forward strand.
TGCTCTAGGGCATGCAGGCAGGACAGCGAGTCGCAGTAGCTCGCCAGTTCCGGTGCTGGGTTCATCAGATCGGCCTGCTTGAAGCGGATGCTCGGCAGCTCCGTGGTGATGGCGCGGATATCGAAGACTTCGATGTCACGAAAGCTGGCGACATGCGCCACGAAGCCATCGACACGGGACCCGATGTCGACATGGCGCTCCGGCCCATGCCGGTAGATCTGCTGCGCCACGTGCAGATCCTGCAGGAAATACTCGCTTTTGGTCGTACCGCCCTCTTCGTACCAGTCATGGAGGCAGGGCATGAGCTCGAGCCGTCCTTGGTACTGGCGTCGGAAGCGCCAAAGGTCGCGCAGGTAGCGCGGCGTGCCGCGCAGCGAGCGCAACAGTCGCCGCGGGTCGATGCCGAACTGCTCCGAGAGGAGCCAGTAGAACTTCTTCAGCTTAGCGTTCATGGTCGGTCTTGAGGAGCCCGGGCAGGCTGGCGATAAAGCCGATGAAATTGATGATGAGCCAACCCGATGTCGCGCCAACCATGCCGAAACGCGACACCATGGGAGGAATGACCAGCAGACACAGCACCCCGGCCAGCAGGTTGACTTGCAGGATGCGCTGGATTCTTCCACGCACGAGCCAATGGGCGTAGCCCACGTTGTAGAACGCGTTGATGATGGCACCGAACAACAGCCAGCCGAGCAGCGGGTAGACCACGGAAACGGCATGTATGTCCTTCAGCCACCACCCTAATAGTCGTTCGCCTCCGGCGGCATAGACGGCGATGCCGATGGCTGCAGCCAATGCAATCAGTCCGAAGAGCCGTCCGTACAGATGGCGCAGGGCGGTTGGGTCGTCCTTGAGGCGAAGTGCGCGGGGCAGGACTGCCTGCATCAGCGGGTACACCAACTGCAGCACGCCCGCCGCTGCGGAAGAGGCGATCACGTAGTAGCCAAAGTCCGCGATCGGTATCAGGTTGCTGAGCAGCACCTTGTCCAGCTGCATCGTGAGTGCGCCTAGGCCCGAAGCTGCCGCAAGACCGGCGATCGCCGGCCAGGCTTGGCGGACCACATCGCTTTGCCATCGTGCGTCGCCGCGATGCGTTCCGGTTGCAGACCAGGCAACGCGGGCACGCAAAGTGGTTTCGAACAGGCCGGCCGCAACGTGCCAGGCCAGGTAGGTGGTCAGCGATGGCCAGGTTGTCACGGCGAGCACGGCGCCTCCGTGGCGGAGCAGTGTGGCGACGAACAGGATCTTGTTCAGTGCCACCTGATGCTCCATCCCGACAAGGAGGCTGCGGTAAAGCGATCCCGGGAACATCGTTGCGAAGATGGCAGCCGCTCCGATCACCGCGATATGGGCGCTGGCCTGATCGGCTTCATCCAGATGGAGCCAGTGGCTTGCGATGGGCGCTGCGAGCAGAACCAGCCCGAGGCCGATCAGCAGTGCAAGCGCCCAGTAAATGCGCTCGAAGCCGTACAACAGTGCGGCTGTGCGCGGCTTGGCCGCACCTTCGCCAGCGGCACGCAACGAGATCTCGCGTACCAAGGCTTGGCTCATGCCTGCGTCGAGCAGGTTGAGTACGGCCTGCAGCGTTGTGACCAAGCCCACGAAGCCGAACTGCAGGGGGCCGAGGGCAGCGAGATACCAGGGCAGGGCGAAGATGGGCGCGAGCGCGACCGCTCCCGAACCGACGTAGTTCGCCAGAATGTTGCGCTTAAGGGACATGAAGGAGCGTAGCGCCTATGATTGGGTCGTCTTCCTGACCTCTATACATGCAAAAAGTCGCGCTTATCACCGGCATCACAGGCCAGGATGGGGCCTATTTGGCCGAGTTCCTGCTGGGCAAGGGTTACATCGTGCACGGCATAAAACGCCGGGCATCGTTGTTCAATACCGACCGCATCGACCATCTCTATCAAGATCCCCACATTACTGACCGCCATTTGATCCTGCATTATGGTGATCTGGCCGATAGCACGAACCTGATTCGCATCATCCAGCAATCCCAGCCCGATGAAATCTACAACCTCGCGGCCATGAGCCACGTGGCTGTCAGCTTCGAGACGCCCGAATACACAGCCAATGTCGACGGCATTGGCACGCTGCGCATACTGGAAGCGATCCGCATTCTTGGCATGGAGCGCAAGACCCGCTTCTACCAGGCCAGCACTTCCGAACTCTACGGACTGGTGCAGGAAGTACCGCAGAAGGAAAGCACGCCGTTCTATCCCCGCAGCCCCTATGCGGTGGCCAAGCTTTATGCCTACTGGATCACGGTCAACTACCGGGAGGCTTACGGCATGTATGCCTGCAACGGCATCCTGTTCAACCACGAGAGTCCCCTGCGCGGCGAAACCTTCGTGACGCGCAAGATCACGCGCGCCATGGCCCGCATTCACCTGGGCCTGCAGGATTGCCTGTACCTTGGAAATCTCGATGCGCTGCGCGATTGGGGCCATGCGAAAGACTACGTGGAAATGCAGTGGCTCATGATGCAGCAGGATGAGGCCGAAGACTTCGTCATCGCGACGGGCGCGCAGCATAGCGTGCGGGACTTCGTTTTGGCGGCGGCGCATGAACTCGGCATTCAGATCGAATGGTCTGGCCATGGCGTGGACGAGGTCGGTCGGAATGCCCAGGGCCGTGCCATTGTCAAGGTGGATCCGCGATACTTCCGACCGACGGAGGTCGAGTCGTTGCTCGGCGATCCCACCAAGGCGCGCGAGAAGCTCGGCTGGACGCCCCGCATTGGATTTGGCGAACTCGTTGCCGAAATGGTGCGCGAGGATCTGAAAAGCGCCCAGCGCGACGAACTGGTCAAGAAGTACGGTTTTTCTGCCTACGACTACAACGAATGACGGCAACGTTGAGGAGGGTGGAAATGGACAGGAGCGCCAAGATTTACGTAGCAGGCCACCGTGGCATGGTGGGCTCGGCCCTGGTGCGCAAGCTGGTCGAGCGTGGTTACGAAAACCTGCTGACGCGCACCCATGCCGAACTGGACCTGCTGGATCAGTCCGCGGTGCATGCCTTCATGGCGAAAGAAAAGCCTGACTACCTGTTCCTTGCAGCGGCTAAGGTGGGTGGCATACAGGCCAACAACGTGTCGCGGGCAGACTTCATCTACCAGAACCTCATGATCCAGGCCAACGTGATCCATGCCGCGCATGCCGCCGATGTGCAGCGGATGCTGTTCCTGGGATCTAGTTGCATTTACCCGCGCGACTGCCCGCAGCCTATCAAGGAAGAGTACTTGCTGACGGGGCCGCTCGAGCCCACCAACGAACCCTACGCCATTGCCAAGATCGCGGGCATCAAGCTCTGCGAGAGTTTCAACCGTCAATATGGCCGGCATTACGTGAGCGCGATGCCGACGAACCTCTACGGTCCTAACGACAACTACGACCTCAACACCTCACATGTGCTGCCTGCATTACTACGCAAGGCGCATGAGGCGAAACGGCGCGGCGACCCTGTACTGAAGCTATGGGGCTCGGGGCGACCGCGCCGTGAGTTCATGCATGTCGACGACATGGCGGACGCCTGTGTGTTCCTGATGGAGCAACTCGACATCACGGACAGCTTGTTCAATGTGGGCACGGGAACTGATGTGACGATTGAAGAGCTGGCCCGCCGGATCATGTGCGTGATCGGTTTTGAGGGCACGCTGGCTTTCGACCCGAGCAAGCCCGATGGCACGCCGCGTAAACTGCTGGACGTGGGCATGTTGCGGCGCCGTGGCTGGAGTGCGAGCATTCCGCTGGAGGCCGGTATTGCCCAGACCTATCGGTCTTTCCTCGAAACTCCCGAAGCGCGGGGATGAAAGGGACAGGCCGGCAGCCTTGTCCGCGCCCTGGCCCTGTCAGCGCCGAACGAACCTAGCGCGAACCGAATCCGCCTGCCACGATGCGCAGCGTCTTGTACGCAATCAGCAAGTCCAGCGCCACGGAGTAGTGCGCCACGTAGTAGAGGTCGTAGCTCAGCTTGATGGCGGTTTGTTCCTCGCTGTCGGCGTAGCCTTGCTGGACCTGCGCCCAGCCCGTCAGCCCCGGGCGCACGAGGTGGCGGTAGGGATATGCGGGAATTCGGTCGGCGAACACGCGCACGAACTCCGTTTGCTCCGGCCTCGGGCCGATCAGGCTCATGTCGCCTTTCAGCACGTTCCATAGCTGAGGCAGTTCGTCCAGGCGCGTGCGGCGGATGAACCGGCCCACGGGGGTCACCCGGTCGTCGTTGGGTTGGGCAAAGCGCGCCGTGCGTTCGTCGCCGGCATGGCGCATGCTGCGCAGCTTCCAGATCCGGAACTCACGGCCGTTTCGGCCGACGCGAATCTGGGAAAAAAGCATGGGTCCCGGCGAATCGAGTTTCACCGCCAAGCCGGCCACCATGCACAGTGCAAGCCATACCGGCAGTCCTGCCAGCGTGAGAAGCAAGTCGGTCAATCGCTTGAAGGTGTCATAGGCCGGATTGCCGTCCAGCGTCCACAGGTCCTGGGTCTGTTGGTTGGGCAGTATTTTCCGGCCGCTCAGCAGTTCGGCCACGGCTTCCACGCTGTAGAGCCGCACATGCTGCAGGCGCAAATCGGTGATCCAGCGCTCGCGCACGGCATTCGAGGGGGCATGCCGGTCCAGCACCACGCCCGCCCACTGGGACGCGGCATCGGCTTCCTGATGGGGTGTCCAGGGCAACAGCGCGATATGCCGCTGGCTGGCCTGGGCGGCGTCGCCCAGCAGTTCGTTGAGGCGCAGGGGCACAGTCTCGTCGAGATAAGCCAGGGACAGTACCTGTTGCCCCCGGTCGCGCCAATGGCCGAACAGGAACCACGCTGACGAAAGCAGGTAAACGAGGAGAACGGCCCCACGGGAGTAGGGCTGCTGCAGCAAGGCGAAACCCAGCGGCGCGGCGAGATAGGGCGCCGCGGTCGCGACGAAGAGAAAGCGGCGTCCTTCGAACTGCGGCAGATAGGCGCCGTTGTAGAGCCAGTGGGCCGCCATCGCATACGGGATGGCGCACCACAGAACCGTCTGAGGAAACTGGTAGGTGACCCAGCCGTGTTGCTCCAGGGCCAGTCCTGCCAGATAGCTCACCAAAAGGATCAAGGTGCCGCCCAGCGCCCAGCGCAGCACGGCACCCTGGCGGTGCGCCGTGGAAGAGCCGAGTTCGCGGCGCGGGATGCTGTTCATGGAATCGTCAGGGGTGTGAGATGGCTGCGGCGTAGACGGACTTCACGGCCGTTGCCATGCGTTGTGCCGTGTAGTGCTGTTCGTAGCGTTGCCGTGCGGCAGCGCCCAGGCGGGCACGCAGCGTTGGCGACTCTATCAGTTGCCGCAGCGCTGCATCCAACGCCACCGCATCGGGTGGCACCAGCCGCGCATGCGCTCCATCCGGCAGCAGTTCGCGGATGCCCGGCAAATCACTGGCCACGATGGCCATTCCTGCGCGCATGGCTTCGATCAGGGAAATGGGCAGGCCTTCGTGATCGGACATCAGCACGAAGATGGTGTGGTGCGCCAGCTGGGCCTCAATGTCGCCCACATCGCCTGAGAAGCGGGCGGACTTCAGGCCCAACCGATGGGCCAACGCCCGGTGGGCGGAAAGGTCGGGGCCACCTCCGAAAAAGGTGGCGGGCACTTCATGGCCCAACGCGTCGCGCATTCGGGCGAGGGCGTGCAGCAGCAAATCCGGGCGTTTGGGCGCCGCCATCCGGGCGATCATTGCGATGCTCGGTGGCGCCTTCGTGGCAGACATCCCGCCTTTGCCTGGGATGTTCACCTCTTCGACCCCGTTGTGAATGACGGACACCCGCGGCGAAGGCAGCGGCAATCGGAGCGCGAGCCGACGCTCATGCTCCGAGACGCAAATCATGCGCCGGGTCAGCGGTGCCAGCAGCCACTCCATGGCAAAGGCCACTGCACGGCGGCGCCAGGGGCTTCCGGCTTTGAAAGCGAAGCCATGTACGGTATAGACCACGGGCGTGCCGGTGAGCCCGCCGGCCAACCGGGCCACCACGCCGGCCATCGCACTGTGGGCATGGAGCAGATCCGGAGATTGTTCTCGCACGATGCCTTGCAGTGCGTGAACGGCGCACACCACTTGCACCGGGTTCAATGCATTGCTCAGTGCGGGAATGCGATGCACCGAAAGGCGCGATGCCTTCAGTTCGCGCGCCAGTGGCGGATGCGGGTCGGCACCGCCGATGGCCACCTGAACATCGACGCCCTGGCGGGCGAGTTCCCGGCAAAGGGTGAGTACATGGCTTTGCGCTCCCCCGACTTCGCCCTTGGTGATGATCTGCAGCACCTTCACGGCGTCTGCGTGCAAGGCTGGGCCACTGCAGCGGCTGTGTTCACGGCGCGATGCCCGTGCGCTCCAGCACGTCTCCCACGAGTTCCAGGCGCAGCAAGGGGCTGTCGAGTTGCATGAGCTGCTGCTTCAAATCCAGCGGCACGGGAAGCAGTTCGCACCACCGATTGGCGACCCAGCCGCAGTCGTCCAACTGCTCGGGAGTGGGCTCGGTAAGGCCCGCGGCATCGTCCATGCCGCGGTTGCGCAGGCGCGCCAGCACCTGGTCCAGCGCGGCCGCCGTGTTGCGCAGGTCTTCAGGGACGGGCATGGGAATATCCGGTGGCATCTGCTCGATGTCGGCCACCCACAGTCCGTGCGGCAGCAGGTGGCGGCGCACGATGCGAAAACGGGCCGACCCTTCGGCGCGCAGAACGATAAGTCCAGGGTGCGAGGTATCGATTTCGGCGATGTTCGCCAGCGTCCCCGCGTCATGGAACTGCTCGGGCGCCGCGCCCGCCTGGCGCACTTCCTGGCCGCTGGTGAGTGCGACGACGCCGAAAGGTGCGCCCGCCTGCTGGCATTTGCGCACCATGTCGAGATAGCGCACCTCGAAGACGCGAAGGGAGAGCGTCCCGCCCGGGAATAGCACGGTGCCCAGCGGAAAGAGCGGCAGGGACGTGAGCGTGAGCGGTGGCAATGACGGCTCGGAGGGTGGGGGCACGAAGGTCATGGGCAGGCGGGGTGGCCCCGCTATCATCCCACGGCGGAACCGTCCGCACCATCGCGCCACCGGTTCTCCACATCACGAGGTTTCATGCTTTACCAGATCGCTTCTTTTCTGCTGGACGTGGTGGGTGGCCTGCTTGCCGGGGCTTGCCTGCTGCGGCTTTACATGCAACTGCAGCGCGTGCCGTTCGGCAACCCCATCGGGCAGTTGGTGTTTGCGCTGAGCAACTGGCTGGTGCTGCCCCTGCGCAGGGTCGTGCCCGCCACGGGGCGGTGGGACTGGGCCAGCCTGGTCGGGGCGATGTTGATCCAGCTGGTGCAATACCTGTTGCTGTGGCTGCTGCTGGGCGCGGGGCCGGGCCTGGTGCTGCTGCTCTGGCTGGCAGTTTTCGGCCTGGTGCGCGCGGCGATCTACGGGCTGATCGGGCTTTTGATCGTCTATGCCGTGCTGTCTTGGGTGCAGACGCGCTCACCCCTGGCTGACGTGATTGCCCGCTTGTGCGAGCCTTTGCTGCGCCCCGTGCGGCGCGTGATGCCGCTCATCGGCGGGGTGGATCTGTCGCCCCTCGTCGTGCTGGTGCTGCTGCAGGTGTGCTTGATCGTGCTGGGCAATCTGCAGGGTTGGGTGCTGCGGTGATCGGTCGGAAGCGGTATCGGACATCACCATAAAAAATAGCTGCCACCGCTTATTCATTAAGCGGTGGCAGCTATTGTTTTTGTAGCAATCGATTGGCGCAGGCGATCAGGCCACCGAATCCGCTGGAAGGCGCTGCAGCATCGCCAGGCTCTTGGCCACCGTTCCACGCAGTTCGCGGCGGTCGCAGATGAAGTCCACGGCGCCCTTGGTCTGCAGGAATTCGGCACGCTGGAAGCCTTCTGGCAGCGTCACGCGCACGGTCGATTCGATCACCCGCGGTCCGGCAAAGCCGATCAGTGCCTTGGGCTCGGCGATCACGATGTCGCCCATGAAAGCAAAGCCGGCCGAGACGCCGCCCATGGTCGGGTCGGTCAGCACGCTGATGTAGGGCAGACCCTTCTTGGCCAGCCGGGTGAGGGCGGCATTGGTCTTGGCCATCTGCATCAGCGAAAGCAGACCTTCCTGCATGCGTGCGCCGCCCGTGGCGGTGAAGCACAGGAAGGGCACCTTCTGCTCGATGGCGGTTTCCACGCCGCGCACGAAGCGCTCGCCCACCACGCTGCCCATGCTGCCGCCCATGAAGTCGAACTCGAAGCAGGCCACCACGATGTTGATGCTCCGCACCGAGCCGCCCATCACGATGAGCGCATCGGTCTCCCCGGTGTTCTCCAGGGCTTCCTTCAAGCGGTCGGGGTATTTGCGGCTGTCCTTGAACTTCAGCGCATCCACCGGCAGCACTTCCTGCCCGATCTCGTAGCGGCCTTCGGCGTCCAAAAACGCATTCAGGCGGGGACGGGCATTGATGCGGTGGTGGTGGCTGCAGTGCGGACAGACGTTCTGGTTTTGCTCCAGATCGGTCTTGTAGAGCACCGTCTCGCAGCTCGGGCACTTGATCCAGAGGCCTTCGGGCACCTGATGGCGCTCGGTCGGGTCGGTCTGCTGGATTTTGGAGGGCAGGAGTTTTTCGAGCCAGGACATATCGGTTTCCTCTTCGCTTCGCTTCAAGTCTCAGCCGACGCGCCCCGGACCGGGCGCGCGGGCTGCAATTATGCGTCCAGCGCCTTGCGCACTCCACGCAGGAAGTCGATGGTGACAGGCACCACCTTTTCGTGCGGCTGGTCTTCCAGGAGCTGGATGATGCGGCTGCCGATGACCACGGCATCGGCCACGCGGCCGATCGCCTGGGCAGTGGCCGCATCGCGGATGCCAAAGCCCACCCCGACCGGAATGTGCACATGGCGGCGGATGACCGGCAGCATGGCCTCGACGGCGGTCGTATCGAGCGCGCCCGATCCGGTCACGCCCTTGAGCGACACGTAGTACACGTAGCCGCTGGCCACGCGCGCGACCTGTTGCATGCGCTCCTCGGTGCTGGTGGGCGCCAGCAGAAAGATCAGGTCCATGCCCCGCTCGCGCAGGCTGGCGGCGAACGCTTCGCTTTCCTCGGGCGGGTAGTCGACGATGAGCACGCCGTCCACGCCCGCCTCGGCGGCATCGCGAACGAAGGCGCCTGCGCCATGCACCTGGTCGTAGCGTTCCACCGGGTTGGCATAGCCCATCAGCACCACGGGCGTCTTGTCGTTGCGCTGGCGGAAATCACGCACATGGCCCAGGACCTGCACCATGCCCACGCCCAGCGAAAGTGCTTTTTCTCCGGCCTTTTGGATCACCGGGCCGTCGGCCATCGGGTCGGAGAAGGGCACCCCCAGTTCGATCACATCGGCCCCGGCCTCGACCATGCCGTGCATGAGCGCCGGCGTGATGTCGGCGAACGGAAAGCCGGCGGTCACATAAGGAATGAGCGCCTTGCGCCCCTTGGCCTGCAGGTCTGCGAACGTGTTCGCTATGCGGTTGCGCGGCAAGCTCATGCGGCAGGCCCTCCCTTGACCCCGAGGCCCCGCATGGATGGCCGGTCGTACACATCGGCGCCCGACAGGTCGGCGACCGTGCCGATGTCCTTGTCGCCGCGCCCTGACAGGTTCACCAGAATGGACTGGTCGGCCGGCATGGTCTTGGCCAGTTTCATGGCGTAGGCCACGGCATGGCTGGATTCGAGCGCCGGAATGATGCCTTCGGTGCGGCACAGGTAATGGAAGGCGGCCAGCGCCTCCGCATCGGTGATGCCGACGTACTCGGCACGGCCGATTTCCTGCAGCCACGCATGCTCGGGCCCGACGCCTGGATAGTCCAGGCCCGCGCTGATGCTGTGCGTTTCGGTGATCTGGCCGTTCTCGTCCTGCAGGATGAACGTGCGATTGCCGTGCAGCACGCCCGAACTGCCGCGCTGCAGCGAGGCGGAGTGCTTGCCGCTGTCCAGCCCCTCGCCGGCGGCCTCCACGCCGATCAGGCGCGTTTTCTCATACGGAATGTAGGGGTGGAAGATGCCCATGGCATTGCTGCCGCCGCCCACGCAGGCGACCACCGCATCGGGCTGCTGGGTGCTGGCCTTCTGCTCGGCCAGCATGGCCGGCATCTGCTCCAGGCACTCGGTGCCGATCACGCTCTGGAAGTCGCGCACCATCATCGGGTAGGGGTGCGGGCCCGCCACGGTGCCGATGATGTAGAAAGTGTCGTCCACATGGGCCACCCAGTCGCGCATGGCCTCGTTGAGCGCGTCCTTGAGCGTCCTGCTGCCGGAATCGACGGGCACGACCGTCGCGCCCAGCAGCTTCATGCGATACACGTTGGGGCTCTGGCGCTTGACGTCCTCCGAGCCCATGTACACCACGCATTCGAGGCCATAGCGCGCGCAGATGGTGGCCGTGGCGACGCCGTGCTGGCCTGCGCCTGTCTCGGCGATGATGCGCGGCTTGCCCATGCGCCGGGCGAGCATCGCTTGGCCGATCACGTTGTTGATCTTGTGGGCGCCGGTGTGGTTGAGGTCTTCGCGCTTGAGGTAGATCTGCGCGCCGCCCATCTCGCGGCTCATGCGCGCCGCGTGATAGACGGGGGAAGGGCGCCCCACGAAGTGCTTCAGTTCCGAATGGAATTCGGCCAGGAACTCCGGATCGTGCTGGTAGCGGGCATAGGCTTCGCGCAGCTCGGTGAGGGCATGGGTGAGCGTTTCGCTGGCGAAACTGCCGCCGTAGGGGCCGAAATGGCCGGCGGCGTCGGGTTGTTGGTAGGAGAGCATCAATCTATCTTTGCAAATTGCGCATCGGCCGCCTGCACGGCGGCGATGAAGCGTTGGATCTTGCCGGCGTCTTTGATACCCCGCAGCGGCCTGCCGTCGGGGCCATCGGCTTCCACGCCGGAACTGACGTCAACCGCGAGCGACAGGCCGCGCGGCCGCACCTGCAAGATGCCATCGGTCACGTTTGCAGGCGTGAGTCCACCAGACAAAACGAGGTGAGAGCCGACGCTTGGAGGTAGAAGTGACCAATTGAATGCCTTGCCGCCACCGCCATAACCTTCGACATGGGCGTCGAGCAGGATGGCCTGGGCGCGGGAGTGGATTGCCGCGAATTGTACGAGGTCGAACCGCGCCGCACCGTCGCCAAGGGGAATGCGTGCCGCCCGCAGGAACGGCCGCGCGCCATCCGCAGTTGCTGCCCAGCAGTCTTGGGGCGATTCATCTCCATGGAACTGCACCGTTGCCGACGGAATCATTGCACATGCTGCTATCACTTCTGTAGCGGGTGCATTCACGAACAGCAGCACGGGTGTGACGAACGGGGGCAGCCTGCGGGCCAGGACGGCGGCGCGCTTCGGCGTGATGCCGCGCGGGCTGGCGGCGTACAGCACGAAGCCGACCGCATCGGCCCCGGCCGCCACGGCTGCATCCACGTCTTCTTCGCGCGTCAAACCGCAAATCTTGACGCGGGTGCGGTGGAGCCGGATAGGAATCTGGGAGGGGCTGGCGGGCTGGGAACGGCTCATGGAAGCCAATCATACGCAGCGGTGCGCAGGGGCAGGCCCCACGCGGCGTCGTAGAGCGGCCCTTGAAAGTAAAGCCCATCGGGCGAAAAAGTGGGGGCAGCCGCGTCGCGCGAGCGGGCCAGCAACACCTCGTGCATCCAGCCGGCAGGCTGGTTGCCCTGGCCGATCGCGACCAGGCAGCCCATGATGTTGCGGATCATGTGGTGCAGGAACGCATTGCCCTCGAACTCGAATCGCCAGTAGCAGGGCTGCCAGTCGTGCGGCGGCGCGTTGGCCGGTGGGCCGGCGTCGCCTTCGGCAGCGCCCCGCCGCGTGATCGTGATGTGCTGCAATGTCTTGATGGGCGATTTGGCTTGGCATGCCGATGCCCGGAACGAGGTGAAGTCGTGCTCGCCGAGCAGATGGGCGGCTGCCTCGCGCATGGCGTTGCCGTCCAGCGGGTGGAAGACCCAGCCCACGCGCCCGCTGTCCACGCTGGGGCGCACGGGCGATTGCAGCAGCACATAGGCGTAGCGCCGGGACGTGGCGCAAAACCGCGCATGGAATGCATCCGGCACCGGGTGCGCCCATTGCACGGCAATGTCGGAGGGCAGGAAGGTGTTGGTGCCGCGCACCCATGAAGACGGCGTGCGGTCGAGCGGCGTATCGAAATGGACCACTTGCATGAGCCCGTGCACGCCCGCATCGGTGCGGCCGGCGCAGACCGTGGACACGGGTTGCGTGGCAAAGCGGCCAAGGGCCGCTTCCAGGTGGTCTTGAATGGTCCGTCCGGAGGACTGGCTTTGCCAGCCGTTGTACCCATGCCCGTTGTAACTGACACCGAGCGCCATCCTCATGGATGGCGTCCCGGCACGGCAGGGAGCGTCGCGGCGCTGGTGCCGTGCATCAGCCCAGTTCGGACAGCAGGCGTTGTGCCCGTGTCTTGAGCGCGCCGGACGATTCGGCGATGACTTCTTCGATCAGGGTGCGTGCGCCTTCGCTGTCGCCGATGGCGTTGAATTCTTCCGCCAGGGCGAGCTTGGTTGCCAGTGGATCGTCGGGCAGGGCCGGCGTCGCTTGCGGCAGGTCCTGCGCGGCAGGGCCGGCGGATGGGCTTGGATTGCCGGGCGTGTCCAGGTCCAGCGACAGGGCACCCAGGTCGAATTCGAGCGGTGCCGGTCCCGAAGGAGCGGCTTCCGTCGCCGACAACGGGGCCGGTGCGGAATCCATCAGGCGCAGGTCGGTCGGGAATTCCAGGTCGGCGCTGGCCGGGGTGGGCGACAGCGGGGCGGCAGCCGTGGTCACCGGCTTGTCCCATGACGGATCGGGCAAGTCCAGGGCGCTCATGTCGAATGCGGGTGGCTCCGAGACGGCAGGCGTTGCCGGCGTGGGGGCTGGCGTCGGAGCGGGTGCCCAGGCCGGTGCGGCGGCCATGGCTCCGGCGGATGCCGCAGCGGCGGCAAATGCACCCGGTGCGGCAGGGGGAGCCGGTGGCGCCTCCGTCAGGGCGTCGTCCGCCAGATCGAGATCGAGGTCCAGATCGGGTGGCAGGGCCGCGCTGGTGGCGCCGGCCATCTGCGGGCGGCCGTCCGTGAAGGTGCTGGCAAAGCCATTGCCAGCATTGGGGCCGTCGTCGTCCAGAACGACGCCTGGGCGGCCGCCGGGTTGGTACAGCGGGTTTTCGGGGTCGAGCTCGCGGCCCAGCTCGGCCACGCGGCCCCAATCGGGGCCTTGGCCATCCGTCAGCCGGAAGACATCCTGGGCCACGGCTTCCAGTGCCTTGCGGTCTTGGCGCTTGGCATAGATTTCGCCCAGCTTCACGTGTACCGAGGTGCGGTCCGGGTTGTGGCGCACGGCTTCCTTGAGGATCTCCTCGGCCTGCAGGTCGCGGCCATAGGCCAGATACACATCGGCTTCGGCCACGGGATCGACATCGCCGCCCGCATCGAGCTGGCTGGGCGAATAGGCCATCGAAGACCCGGTGCTCAATTGGCTGCTGGCCGTGTCCACGCGCTGGCCACCGCTGGCGCCGAAGAACGAATCCGGTTGCAGCTTGCTTTCCATGAACGAGCTGTCCACGCCATGCTGGTTGCGGCGGTTCTGCACCGTGCGATAGACGCCATAACCCAGCAGCAATGCCAGCAAGGCGCCGCCTGCCAGGGGCAGCATCGGGTCGTCGAACAGGTTGGAGAGGAAACCTGGCTCTTCTTGGGCGGGCGCTGGGGCCGGCACTGCCACGGGAGCTGGTGCCGGTGCGGACGCAGGGGCTGCGGCCACGGGTGCGGCCGCTTCGGCGCTGGCAACGTTCGACGCCGGGGCTGCCGGTGCACTGGCCGGAGCCACTGCAGCAGGGGCGGAAGGGGCACTGGCCACGCTGGCAGGCACCTGCGGGGCAGGCGCTGCCGCGGGCGGAACCACCGCGCCCGTGGCAACGGCGGCACCCGTGGCGGCGCTGGCAGCGGCGGCAGGCGCGCCAGAGCCGGCAGACACCGGTGCGGAAGCGGTTCCGAGTTTGTTCAGATCGGAGATGTTCTTCGACAGTTCGGCCATGCGGGCCGAAGCGGCGCTGGCCTGCTTGTCCTTCGCCACCTGTTCTTCGGCGGCCTTCTGTCCTTGCACGGCACCTTTTGACAGTGTGAGCTTGTCGGGGGCCGCTGTGGCGGGCTTGCGGTCTTCGACCTGGGTCTGGACCTTGCCGCTGGCAGAGCGCTCTGCCGCGGCCACTTCGGCGGACGGAGCGGCGCCGGCCAAGCGGCGGCGGAAGTCGTTGAAGTCGCGGCTTTGCGCGGCGATGATCTGGCGGGCCTCGCCGGGCGGTGTGGCCCGTGCCTGGGTTTCATCGGGCAATTGCAGCACCGCGCCCGATTTCAGCCGGTTCACATTGCCGCGAATGAAGGCATCGGGGTTGGACCGCATCATCGCGACGAGCATCTGGTCAAGCGACACGCCAGCCGGGCGGTTGGCCGCGGCCAGGCGGCCAGCGGTGTCGCCTGCCTGAACGGTGACCGAGCCTGCAGCGCCGGCAGGGGCGGGTGCCGCGGCAGGGCGTGGCGCGGGCGTTGCGGCCGGACGCGGCGTGGCTGCGGTGGTGGATGCCTGGGACGGTGCGGATTCAGCAGCCCGCGGTGTGCGGGGTGCAGGCACCGCCGCGGGGGCCTGCGGCGCAGTGATCTGGGGCGATGCGGTCACGGTGGCCGGCGCCCGGCGCAGGGCCGGCGGGTCGAACAGCATGGTGTAGCTGCGCACGATCTGGCCGGAGTTCCAGGTGGCATCCAGCACCAGATCGACGAAGGGGTCGTTGATGGGGCGATCGCTGGTGAGCTGCAGCACCATCGAGCCATCGCTGCGGCGCTGCAGCTGCACGCGCAGGCTGTTCAGCGCAGGGGAGACTTCCATCCCCTGGGAGCGGAACACCTGGGGCGACGCGGGGGCCGCTCGCAGCGAATCCGCTTCGGCGGCAGTGATCTGGGGCAGCTCGATCTCGGCGCGCAGAGGCTCGCCAAGGGCGGACTGCACGGTGAGGCGGCCCAGGGCGAGAGCATTCGCATCGGTGGCATACAGGCCGGCCGACATGACGGCCGCGGCGGCCAGGATTGAGAGTTTCCAACGATGCATGTGGGCCATCAACAAAAGAGGATTGTGCGGTCTGACAGGGCGCCAGATCAGGCAGTTTTGGTTCCGCGCCTAAGCGTGAAAATGTGTAAAAAGCACAATAGCATCAATGTTTTGCACTGACAAGCCGAGCCAAGGCGCAACCTTTGGGCGCCTTCCAGAAGGGCAATGTGCACTGCAGCAATGTTGTCAAAGGACAACGAGCAGTAACAAAACGTTGGTGTTTCGAGGCGCTGGCACCGGTTGGGTGTCAGCGCCCGCCGCGTCATGCGGCCAGCAAGATGCGCAGCATGCGGCGCAGCGGCTCGGCGGCGCCCCACAGCAGTTGGTCGCCGATGGTGAACGCGCCGATGTATTCCGGTCCCATCGCCATCTGGCGGATGCGGCCCACGGGGATGGTCATGGTGCCGGTGACGGCCACGGGCGTCAGATCCTTCAAGGTGGCTTCGCGCGTGTTGGGCACGACCTTCACCCACTCGTTGTCGGCGGCGATCATGGCCTCGATGTCGGCCACCGGCACGTGCTTCTTCAGCTTGAAGGTCAGGGCCTGGCTGTGGCAGCGCATGGCGCCCACCCGCACGCAGAAGCCGTCCACCGGCACCGCGGGCGTGCCGAAGCCTTCGCCCTGGCCCATGATCTTGTTCGTCTCGGCCATGCCCTTCCACTCTTCCTTGGACATGCCGTTGCCCAGGTCCTTGTCGATCCAGGGGATCAGGCTGCCGCCCAGGGGCACGCCGAAGTTGGCGGTTTCCGCGTCCGACAGGCTTCGCTGCTTGGCGATGACCTTGCGGTCGATTTCCAGGATGGCGCTCTTGGGATCGTCCAGCAGCGAGCGCACTTCCGCGTTCAGCGTGCCGTACTGCGTGAGCAACTCGCGCATGTGCTGGGCGCCGCCACCGCTGGCCGCCTGATAGGTCTGCGTGCTCATCCACTCGACCAGGCCCGCCTTGTACAGCGCGCCCACGCCCATCAGCATGCAGCTCACGGTGCAGTTGCCGCCGATCCAGTTCTTGCCGCCGTTGGCGAGCGCATCCTGAATGACGGGCAAGTTGACCGGGTCCAGCACGATGACCGCGTCTTCCTTCATGCGCAGGGTGGAAGCGGCGTCGATCCAGTGGCCGTTCCAGCCCGCATCGCGCAGCTTGGGAAACACTTCGGTCGTGTAGTCGCCGCCCTGGGCGGTCAGAATGATGTCGCAGCGCTTGAGGGCGTTGATGTCGAAGGCGTCCTGGAGCGTGGTCTCGTTCTTTGCCTGTGCCGGCGCTTTGCCGCCAGCGTTCGAAGTGGAGAAGAACACGGGCTCGATGAGACCGAAATCGCCTTCGGCCTGCATGCGGTCCATCAATACGGAGCCGACCATGCCCCGCCAGCCGACCAAACCTACCAACTTGCTCATTTCAACGCCCCTATTCAGTTTAAGAAACAGTACCCGACCGGGACTTTTCGCCTGGCTCGTCTGGCCAGGAAGGGCGCACGACGAACCAGGCTGGGTCAGCCCTTAATGGTCGTGGTTTTGGTGGTGGTTGCGCGCTCGGCCCCACCGGCCAGGGCGGCGGGTGCGGTGTTCAGGGCGAACGGGCGGGCGGCAAACATAGGCGGCGATTGTAGCGGAAGGCCCTTTGCCAACGATGCTGTTTTTTGAGGGCGCGGCGGGGAGGCGCAGTCCCTGGCCGCCACCCATCGCTTTTCCCTGGAGGGCAAAGGGCCGGGGCACTACCTGTTCCTCGCGCTCGCGATCGGCATCCCGCTCATCCTCACCATCTCCGCGCCGTTGGGGGGCTGGCCTTCTGGGTGCGCCGCCGGTCCTTCGTTGGCGCGGCATCGACGACGCCGCAGGCCGCGCCCGACGCGCTCTGATACCAGCGATCACCCACCCTTGTTTGCAGGAAAACGGCGCGCGAGCCGGCGTGCAGCGGTCAGCCCAGGGCCCTCACCACCGCGTCGCCCATCTGCGCCGTGCCCACCTTCGTGGTGCCTTCGCTCCAGATGTCCGGCGTGCGCAGGCCTTCGGCCAGCACCTTCTGCACGGCCACTTCGATGCGCTGTGCGGCCGCTTCCTGGTTCAGGCTGAAGCGCAGCATCATCGCGGCGCTGAGGATGGTGGCCAACGGATTGGCCACGCCCTTGCCGGCGATGTCGGGCGCGCTGCCATGGCTGGGCTCGTACAGGCCCTGGTTCTTGCTGTTGAGGCTGGCCGAGGGCAGCATGCCGATGGAGCCGGTGAGCATGGATGCCTCGTCCGACAGGATGTCGCCGAACATGTTGCCGGTGACCACCACGTCGAAAGCCTTGGGCGCCTTCACCAGCTGCATGGCCGCGTTGTCCACGTACATGTGCTGCAGTTCCACGTCGGGGTACTGCTGGCCCACTTCGGTGACCACGTCCTTCCAGAACTGGAAGGTTTCCAGCACGTTGGCCTTGTCCACGCTGGTGACCTTCTTGCTGCGCTTGCGGGCCGCCTGGAACGCCACGTGAGCGATGCGTTCGATCTCCGGCTTGGAGTAGCGCATGGTGTCGAAGGCTTCCTCGGCGCCGGGAAAATGGCCGTCCACGGCCGTGCGCCGGCCGCGCGGCTGGCCGAAATAGATGTCGCCCGTCAGCTCGCGGATGATGAGGATGTCGAGGCCCGAGATCAGCTCGGGCTTGAGGCTCGATGCGCCCACCAGCTGCTCGTAGCAGATGGCCGGGCGGAAGTTGGCGAACAGCCCCAGGTGCTTGCGCAGGCCCAGGATGGCCTGCTCGGGGCGCAGGGGGCGGTCGAGCTTGTCGTACTTCCAGTCGCCCACGGCGCCGAACAGCACGGCGTCGGCATCCTGCGCCAGCTTCAGCGTGGCTTCGGGCAGCGGGTGGCCATGGGCCTCGTACGCGGCGCCGCCGACCAGGGCGGACTCCATCTCGAACGGAAGGCCCAGCACATCCAGCACCTTGACGGCCTCTGCCACGATTTCCGTGCCGATGCCGTCACCCGGCAAAACTGCAATTTTCATGTCTTTGCTTCTCTTTTGATAGCGATATGCCCTAGTGCTTATTGCGCTGAGGGCCGATTGGATGCTTGATGTTGAGCGGCTGCCTGGCAGGTCAGCCCGCCATGGTGTGGGCCAGCCAGGGCTTGGTGGTCAGGCGCTGGGCCTCGAACGCCTTGATCTTGTCGGACTGCCGCAGGGTCAGGCCGATGTCGTCGAACCCGTTGAGCAGGCAATATTTGCGGAAGGCGTTCACCTCGAACGGAATCTCTTCGCCCACGGCCTCGTCGCGGTTCTGGCGCACGATCACCTGGCGCTCCAGATCGATGGTGAGCTGGTAGCCGGGAAAGGCGTGCACCTCGTCGAACAGCCGTGCCACGGTGGCCTCGGGCAGCACGATGGGCAGCAGGCCGTTCTTGAAGCAGTTGTTGAAGAAGATGTCCGCGAAGCTGGGCGCGATCACGGCGCGAAAGCCGTATTGGTCCAGCGCCCAGGGCGCATGCTCGCGGCTCGATCCGCAGCCGAAATTCTTGCGCGCCAGCAGGATGGACGCGCCGGCGTAGCGGGGCTGGTTGAGCACGAAGTCGGGGTTGGGCTTGCGGCTTTCGGGGTCCTGGCCCGGCTCGCCGTGGTCCAGGTAGCGCCACTCGTCGAACAGGTTCACACCGAAGCCGGTCTTCTTGATCGACTTGAGGAACTGCTTCGGAATGATGGCGTCGGTATCGACGTTCTCGCGGTCCATGGGGGCCACGAGGCCTTGGTGGAGAGTGAATTTCTGCATGGTGTATTTCCGGGAAAGGGCTCGGAGACAGCGGTGCGTTACTGCCCGTTGC
The DNA here is from genome assembly GCF_028473605.1 of Acidovorax sp. NCPPB 3576. Classification (NCBI taxonomy): domain Bacteria; kingdom Pseudomonadati; phylum Pseudomonadota; class Betaproteobacteria; order Burkholderiales; family Comamonadaceae; genus Acidovorax; species Acidovorax sp. NCPPB 3576. The sequence continues at coordinate 1,289,599 of NZ_CP097267.1, forward strand.
TCCAGGTGCCGCCCTTGATGGCGGCGGTCGATGTTTCGCAGGCCTTGCGCTTTTCCTGCAAGGCTTCCGGCGGCAGGTGGTAGTAGTAGGCGTCCAGCGGCTGGCCCATCAGCCCCTTGCACGCGCCGCTGGCGGGCCGGGGACACTGGGCGAGGAAGGTCACCTTGCCCGCCTTGCCGCCCAACTGGGCCGAGGTCTGTGCCAGCCCGTTGCAGCTGGCCTTGAGTTGCTCGGCGGGAATGGCGGTAGTGAACTCCATGCAATCCTTGACCGCCAGCGCCTTTCCACCGACGGGGACGTTGCCTTCGATCACGCAGGCGCGATCGGCCGCAAAGACCGCGGCGGAACTGCCCATGAGGCAAACGGCAATGAGAGGCCATGCGGATTTCATGCGGTTTCCTTTCTGGGAGTCCGTGAAGCTGCGCGGCCGGTCATTTGGCGGCCCGTTCGATGGCATTGCCGGCGCGTTGCACGTCCTGGCCCATGCCCTTGACGGTGTTGCAGCCAGCCAGCAGGCAGGCCAGCGCCAGGGTAAGAAGGGTGGCGGTCTTGTTCACGGCAAGTGTCCCTGGGGTGAATGGAGGGTTGGAGCCATGGCGTTCAGGCGAACTGGCGCACGTCCACGAAGTGCCCATACACAGCGGCGGCAGCGGCCATGGCCGGCGAGACCAAGTGCGTGCGCCCGCCTGCGCCCTGGCGGCCTTCGAAGTTGCGGTTGCTGGTGCTGGCGCAACGCTCGCCGGGCTCCAGGCGGTCGGCGTTCATGGCCAGGCACATCGAGCAGCCGGGCTCGCGCCATTCGAAGCCTGCGGCCTTGAAGATCTCGTGCAGGCCTTCGCGCTCGGCCTGCTCCTTCACCAGGCCGGAGCCGGGCACCACCATGGCCAGCTTGATGTTCTTGGCGACCTTCTGGCCCAGCTTCTTGACCACGGCGGCGGCCTCGCGCATGTCTTCGATGCGGCTGTTGGTGCACGAGCCGATGAACACCTTGTCCACGAAGATGTCGTTCAGCGCCTTGCCGGGCGCCAGGTTCATGTAGGTGAGCGCGCGCTCCATCGCGCCGCGCTTGTTGGCGTCCTTTTCCTTGTCGGGATCGGGCACGCGGGCATCCACGCCCAGCACCATCTCGGGCGAGGTGCCCCAGGTGATCTGCGGCACGATGTCCGCGGCGTTCAGCGTGACCACCGTGTCGAAGTGCGCGTCGGCATCCGACTGCAGCGTCTTCCAGTAGGCCACGGCATGGTCCCACTCCACGCCTGTGGGCGACAGCGGCCGGCCCTTCACGTAGTCGATAGTCTTGTCGTCCACCGCCACCAGGCCGGCGCGCGCGCCCGCCTCGATGGCCATGTTGCAGACCGTCATGCGGCCTTCGATGCTGAGGGCTCGGATCGCCGGGCCGCCGAACTCGATGGTGTAGCCCGTGCCGCCGGCCGTGCCGATCTTGCCGATGATGGCCAGCACGATGTCCTTGGCCGTCACGCCGGGCGCGACCTGGCCGTCCACGCGGATGAGCATGTTCTTGGCCTTCTTGGCCAGCAGGGTCTGTGTGGCCATCACATGCTCGACCTCGCTGGTGCCGATGCCGTGCGCCAGCGCGCCGAAGGCGCCGTGCGTGCTGGTGTGGCTGTCGCCGCACACCACCGTCATGCCGGGCAGCGTGGCGCCGTTCTCGGGGCCGATCACGTGGACGATGCCCTGGCGCTTGCTCATGAACGGAAAGAACGCCGCCGCGCCGACCTCGGCGATGTTCTTGTCGAGCGTGGTGATCTGCTCCTTGCTGATGGGGTCGGTGATGCCGTCGTAGCCCAGTTCCCAGCCGGTGGTGGGCGTGTTGTGGTCCGCCGTGGCGACGATGGAGCTGACGCGCCAGACCTTGCGGCCGGCCTGGCGCAGGCCCTCGAACGCCTGCGGGCTGGTCACTTCGTGCACCAGGTGGCGGTCGATGTAGAGGATGGCGGTGCCGTCCTCTTCGGTGTGGACGACGTGCTCGTCCCAGATCTTGTCGTACAGGGTGCGTCCCATGGCGGTCTCTTTGGTGGGTTTCAGGTGGGGTGGATGATTTTAGGAAGGCTCGGGCAGGGCAGGTGGCACCAAGTGTTCGACCAGCAGCCGGGCCGTGACCGGCAGGGTGTCGAAGTCGCGGGCCACCAGGCGCAGCTCGCGCTGGCCCCAAGGCTCGTCGAGCGCGACGGATTGCAGCCGGCCCACGCCGCGCATCAGCGCGAAGGCCCGGTCCGGCAGCAGGCCCACGCCCAGGCCGTTGTCGATCATGCGGCACATGGCGTCCAGCCCGGTGACCTGGATGCGCTGGCGCAGCGGGCGCCCGGCCTGCGCGGCCGCCTGGTGCATGGCCAGGCTGATGCTGCTGTTGGCCTGCAGGCCCACGATGTCGCAGTCGAGGATTGCTTCAAATTTGATAGCAGCATGCCGGGACAATACATGCCCTTGAGGCACGACGAGCACCAAACGGTCGCTGCGGTAGGGGCGGCTTTGCAGGCCCTCGGGTTCGGCGGCGGCGCCGGTGTGGCACAGCCCCAGGTCGGCCGCGCCTTCGCGCACGGCCTGCAGCACGTCGGGGCTCAGGTGTTCCTGCAGGTCGATCTTGACCTGGCTGTGCGCGCGAGCAAAAGCCCCGAGGTCCTCGGGCAGGAACTGCACGATGGCCGAGATATTGGCGTGCATGCGCACATGGCCGCGCACCCCGTCGGCGTATTCGCTCAGTTCGCCCTGCATGCGCTCCAGGCCGAACAGCACGGTGCGGGCGTGGTGCAGCAGGCTTTCGCCGGCGGGCGTGAGGGTGACGCCGCGGCTGTGCCGGTAGAGCAGGGCGGTGTCCACCGCGGTTTCCAGGTCGGACAGGCGTTTGCTGACGGCGGAGGCAGCGATGAATTCCCGCTCCGCCGCACGGCCGATGCTTCCCAGCTCGCAAACGGCCACGAAGAGCTGCAGCGAGGTGAGATCGATTCGGCGCGCAAAACTGCGCTCGGAGCTTTTCATCGTGGTTGGAGAATTCTCTGAATCAGAGAGTTGCCGTATTTTCTCGCATGAAAATGCTCCGAGCCATCGTGGTATGCGATGGCTTTGCTGCCCATTCGCGCAAAAAAACGGCGCCCGAAGGCGCCGTTGGCGGTCAAGGCCTAGCCTGGCGGCGATCAGCTGAACAGGTTCTTCAGCCGGTCGGTCCAGCTTTCGCCGCTGGGCGAGTGCTTGGCGCCGCCCTTCTTGAGCGACTCTTCCAGCTCGCGCAGCAGCTTGCGCTGGTGCTCGGTCAGCTTGACCGGCGTTTCCACCGCGATATGGCAGTACAGATCGCCGGGATAGCTGGCCCGCACGCCCTTGACGCCCTTGCCGCGCAGGCGGAACTGCTTGCCGGCCTGGGTGCCTTCGGGAATGTCGATGGCCGCCTTGCCCTGCAGCGTGGGCACTTCGATCTCGCCGCCCAGCGCGGCCGTGATGAAGCTCACGGGCACCTGGCAATGCAGGTCGTCGCCGTCGCGCTCGAAGATGTCGTGCTTCTTCAGGCGGATCTCGATGTACAGGTCCCCCGGCGGGCCGCCGTTGGTGCCCGGCTCGCCGTTGCCGGTGCTGCGGATGCGCATGCCGTCGTCGATGCCGGCGGGGATCTTCACTTCCAGCGTCTTCTGCTTCTTGACCTTGCCCTGGCCGTGACAGGTGGTGCAGGGCTCGGGAATGATCTTGCCCGTGCCGCGGCAATGCGGGCAGGTCTGCTGCACGCTGAAGAAGCCCTGGCGCATCTGCACCGTGCCGGCGCCGGCACAGGTGGTGCAGGTCTTGGCGCTGGTGCCCGGTTTTGCGCCGCTGCCGTGGCAGGTCTCGCACGATTCCCAGGAGGGAATGCGGATCTGCGCGTCCTTGCCCTTGGCCGCCTCTTCGAGGGTGACCTCCATCGCGTAGCTCAGGTCGCTGCCGCGATAGACCTGGCGCCCGCCCTGGCCGCGCCCGCGCGCGCCGCCCTGGCCGAACATGTCGCCGAAGATGTCCCCGAAGGCCTCGGCAAAGCCACCGAAGCCTTCCGCACCCGCGCCGCCGGGGCCGCGCATGTTCGGGTCCACGCCCGCGTGGCCGTACTGGTCGTAGGCGGCCCGCTTCTGCGGATCGGAGAGCATTTCATAAGCCTCTTTGGCTTCCTTGAACCGCTCTTCGGCAGGCTTGGCCGCGTCACCCTGATTGCGGTCAGGGTGGTGCTTCATCGCGAGCTTGCGATAAGCCTTCTTGATCTCTTCGTCCGAGGCGTTCTTTGGAACGCCCAGAACTTCGTAAAAGTCTCTCTTGGACATGGTCTTTCCGAGCTCGGTTGGAACAGGAACGCCGCGCTGGCCCTTGTGCAGGGCCTGGCGCGGCGGCTAGTCGGGCACGCGAGCGCGCTCAGCCTTTCTTCACTTCCTTCACTTCAGCGTCCACCACGTTGTCGTCGTGCGGCGCTGCGCCTGCGGACGATGACGACGCGCCTCCCTGCGGTGCTGCACCTTCCGTGCCACCCTGGGCCGCAGCCTGGGCGGCCTGCGCATCGGCGTACATCTTCTCGCCGAGCTTCTGGCTGGCCGTCATCAGCGCGGTCGTCTTCTCGTCGATGGCCGCCTTGTCTTCGCCCTTGAGCACGTCTTCCAGGGCCTTCACGGCGGACTCGATCTGCTCTTTCTCGGCCGCATCGAGCTTGTCGCCGTGTTCGGCCAGGCTCTTGGTCACGCTGTGCACGGCGGCTTCGCCCTGGTTGCGCGCCTGGACCAGTTCCAGCTTCTTCTTGTCGTCGGCCGCGTTCAGCTCGGCGTCCTTCACCATCTTCTGGATCTCGTCCTCGGACAGGCCCGAGTTCGCCTTGATGGTGATCTTGTTTTCCTTGCCCGTGCCCTTGTCCTTGGCACCCACGTGCAGGATGCCGTTGGCATCGATGTCGAAGCTCACCTCGATCTGCGGCACGCCGCGGCCGGCCGGCGGAATGCCTTCCAGGTTGAACTCGCCCAGCAGCTTGTTGGCGCTGGCCAGTTCGCGTTCGCCCTGGAACACCTTGATCGTCACGGCCGGCTGGTTGTCATCGGCGGTCGAGAAGGTCTGCGCGAACTTCGTCGGGATCGTGGTGTTCTTGCTGATCATCTTGGTCATCACGCCGCCCAGCGTCTCGATGCCCAGCGACAACGGCGTCACGTCCAGCAGCAGCACGTCCTTGCGGTCGCCCGACAGCACCTGGCCCTGGATGGCAGCGCCGACGGCCACGGCTTCATCGGGGTTCACATCCTTGCGCGGGTCCTTGCCGAAGAACTCCTTGACCTTGTCCTGCACCTTGGGCATGCGGGTCATGCCGCCGACCAGGATCACGTCATGGATGTCCGACACGCTGATGCCGGCGTCCTTGATGGCCGTGCGGCAAGGCGCGATCGTGCGTTCGATCAGCTCTTCCACCAGCGCTTCGAGCTTGGAGCGCGTGAGCTTGATGTTCAGGTGCTTCGGACCGGAGGCGTCTGCCGTGATGTAGGGCAGGTTGATGTCGGTCTGCGCGCTGTTGGACAGCTCGATCTTGGCCTTCTCGGCGGCTTCCTTCAGGCGCTGCAGGGCCAACACGTCCTTGGACAGGTCGACGCCCTGGTCCTTCTTGAACTCGGAAATGATGTAGTCGATGATGCGCTGGTCGAAGTCTTCGCCGCCCAGGAACGTGTCGCCGTTGGTGGACAGCACTTCGAACTGCTTTTCGCCATCGACGTCGGCGATCTCGATGATGGACACGTCGAACGTGCCGCCGCCCAGGTCATACACGGCGATCTTGCGGTCGCCCTTTTCCTGCTTGTCCAGGCCGAAGGCCAGGGCCGCAGCGGTGGGCTCGTTGATGATGCGCTTGACATCCAGGCCCGCGATGCGGCCGGCGTCCTTGGTGGCCTGGCGCTGGGCGTCGTTGAAGTACGCCGGCACCGTGATGACGGCTTCCGTCACTGGCTCGCCCAGGTAGTCTTCGGCCGTCTTCTTCATCTTGCGCAGGATGTCGGCGCTGACCTGCTGGGCCGAGATCTTGTTGCCGCGCACTTCGACCCACGCGTCGCCGTTGTCGGCCGCCGTGATCTTGTAGGGCATCAGGTCGATGTCCTTTTGCACTTCCTTTTCGGTGAACTTGCGGCCGATCAGGCGCTTGATGGCGTACAGCGTGTTGCGTGGGTTGGTGACCGCCTGGCGCTTGGCCGAGGCGCCGACCAGCACTTCGCCGTCTTCCTGGTAGGCCACGATGGACGGCGTGGTACGCGCGCCTTCCGAGTTCTCAATCACCCGGGTGGTGTTGCCTTCCATGATGGACACGCAGCTGTTGGTGGTGCCCAGGTCGATGCCAATGATTTTTCCCATGTTGTTCTCCGAGATTTTGAAAAAGATTTGGATGCCGATAACTTGTGGATAACTTGGCCGGCTTCAAGCCGTCGCCTGCAGTTTTTCTTTGGGTCGGCGGGCGCTTACTTGGGCGCGGACACCGTGACCAGGGCAGGGCGCAGCACGCGCTCCGCGATCACGTAGCCTTTTTGCAACACGGACACCACCGTGTTGGGCTCCTGCTCGGCGGGCACCATGCTGATGGCCTGGTGCTGGTGCGGGTCGAACTTGTCGCCCGCATTGGGATTGATGGCCAGCACCTTGTTGCGCTCCAGGGCGGAGGTGAGTTGGCGCAACGTGGCGTCCGAGCCTTCGCGCAACTGCTCGATCGTGGCGTCCTTGATGGCCAGGGCCGCTGCCAGGCTGTCGGCCACGGGGAGCATGCTTTCCGCAAAGCTCTCGATGCCGAACTTGCGGGCCTTGGAGATTTCTTCCTCGGCACGGCGGCGGGCGTTTTCCGCCTCGGCCTTGGCGCGCAGGAATTGATCGGCCAGATCGGCGCTCTTGGCCTTCAGCTCGGCCAGTTCGCCCTGCAGGCGGCCCATTTCATCGGAGGCATGCGCCGCCATCGCGGCTTCGACTTCTTCAGGGGAGGGGGACGCGTCCCCATGAGAGGTGGTGGCTGGATTGTGTTGATCGGACATGTCGATTTCTTCTGAAAGTGAACGGTACGCGCGGCAGATGGGGTGCCACTCGGCGGATTTCAAGCGAAAAGGCGACGTTTGCACGCAGATGCATCGGGCTGGCGTCGGTCTCGGCCGGCGTGAGTGTACAAGCGCGCAGCCTTGGGGCTATAATCGCCGGCTTTGCCTTGCCACACCGCTTCTAGACGCAGCGGGTGGTTTCATCCACAAGGAGTTTGCATGCGTCACTACGAAATCATTTTGTTGATCCATCCGGATCAAAGCGAACAAGTTCCAGCCATGCTGGAGCGCTACAAGGGCATGATCGTCGCCGGCGGCGGCAAGGTGCACCGCGTGGAAGACTGGGGCCGCCGTCAACTGGCGTACCTGATCAACAAGTTGGCCAAGGCCCACTACCTGTGCGTGAACATCGAAGCCGACCAGGCCGTGATGGCTGAACTGGAGCACGCCTTCAAGTTCAACGACGCCGTTCTGCGCCACCTGACGGTTCAAAAGAAGAAGGCCGATACGGGCCCTTCCTCGATGATGAAGACCGTCGAGCGCGAAGAAGCCCGCAAGGCCAGCCAGGCCGAGTTCGCCGCTTCGGGCGAGCGCTGATCCATCGACTGGAGGAGTGGAAAACCACGTTGTCCTCACCGCCTGTATCGCCGAGGCTCAAGCCCTGCGCTACACGCCTGCTGGACTGCCGGCCTTGGATCTGAAGCTCGAACACGGGTCTCAGCAGCAAGAAGCCGGTGCACAGCGCGAGGTCAAGGCGGTCGTGAAAGCCATTGCCTTTGGCACGCTTGCCGAACGATTGGCAAGACAGGCGCTCGGCAGCCTCTGGATCTTCCGGGGGTTTCTGGCGACGTCGCGCAACGGCAAAGGTCTGGTTTTCCACATCCAGGATATTCAACAAGATTAATTTTCAAGAGGTCCGAAAATGGCCACGTTCAAGAAGTTCAACAAAGACAAGCGCCCGAAGCGCAACACCCAGTCGCTGCTGTTCAAGCGCAAGCGCTTTTGCCGCTTCACCGTCGCCGGCGTCGAAGAAATCGACTACAAGGATGTCGACACGCTGCGTGATTTCATCGCCGAAAATGGCAAGATCATCCCCGCACGCCTGACCGGCACGCGCGCCATCTATCAGCGTCAGCTGAATACCGCCATCAAGCGCGCGCGCTTCCTGGCCCTGGTGCCTTACAGCGACCAGCACAAGATCTAAGGAGCAACAGTCATGCAAATCATCCTGCTCGACAAGGTTGTGAACCTCGGCAACCTCGGCGAAATCGTCAAGGTCAAAGACGGCTACGCCCGCAACTTCCTGATTCCTTCGGGCCGCGCACGCCGCGCCACCGAATCCGCCAAGGCCGAGTTCGAAGCCAAGCGCGCCGAACTCGAAAAGGCCGCCGCTGCGAAGCTGGCCGAGTCCCAGGCCCAAGGCGAGAAGCTCGGTGGCACGACCATCAAGCTGACGCAAAAGGCGGGTGTGGACGGCCGCCTGTTCGGCTCCGTGACCAACCACGACATCGCCGAAGAGCTGAACAAGCAAGGCTACAAGGTCGTGAAGTCGCAGATCCGCCTGCCCAATGGCCCGATCAAGGTCGTTGGCGACAACACGGTGAGTGTGGCCCTGCACACCGACGTGGTGGTGGACGTGACCGTTTCGGTCTACGGCGAAACCGCGTAAAGAAAAAGCGCTGCCTCTGGCATCGATCGCGAAGCCGCCCTCGGGCGGCTTTCGCGTTTCTGGCCGGCTGTTCCATGCACCGGTCACCCACCGCCTGTGAACAGCTTGTCCACAGACTTGTCATCCCAGTCTTCCCATCTGCCTGACGGTAACCCACCGCGCCCGCCGCGAGAGGACCTTTTGCCATGACCCTCGAGTCCCTTTCCATCGACGCGGACTTCGCTCCGGCGCCGGACCGCGAAGTCGCCCAGCTGCGCGTGCCGCCGCATTCCCTGGAGGCCGAGTCCAGCGTGCTGGGTGGCCTGCTGCTGGACAACATGGCCTGGGACCGCGTGGGCGATCTGCTGGTGGACAGCGATTTCTACCGCCACGAGCACCAGCTCATCTATTCGGCCATCGGCGCGATGATCAACACCAGCAAGCCCGCCGATGTGATCACCGTTTACGAGCGCCTGCAGGGACTGGGCAAGTCGGAGGAGATCGGCGGGCTGGCCTACCTCAACAGCCTGGCCCAGTACGTGCCGAGCGCGAGCAACATCCGGCGCTACGCCGAGATCGTGCGCGAGCGCTCGATCCTGCGCAAGCTGGTCACGGCCAGCGACGAGATCGCCACGAACGCCTTCAACCCCAAGGGCAAGCCGGTCGAGCGTATCCTGGATGAGGCCGAGCAGAAGATCTTCGCCATCGGCGAAGAGGGCTCCCGCATGAAGCAGGGCTTCCAGTCGTTGGACACGCTGGTGGTGGATCTGCTGGACCGTGTCCAGGAAATGGCCGACAACCCGGTGGACGTGACCGGCGTGCCCACGGGTTTCGCCGATCTGGACCGCATGACATCGGGTCTTCAAGCGGGCGACATGGTGGTGCTGGCGGCACGGCCATCCATGGGCAAGACCTCGTTCGCCGTGAATATCGCCGAGCATGTGGCGCTCAACGAAGGCCTGCCCGTGGCCATCTTCTCGATGGAAATGGGCGCGGCCCAGTTGGCGGTGCGGATCGTGGGCTCCATCGGCCGCGTGAACCAGGGCAACCTGCGCACCGGCAAGCTGACCGACGAGGAATGGCCGCGGCTGACCGAGGCCATCGAACGCCTGCGCACTGTGTCGCTGCACATCGACGAAACACCGGGCTTGACGCCTGGCGAGTTGCGCGCCAATGCGCGCCGGCTGGCGCGCCAGTGCGGCAAGCTCGGGCTGATCGTGGTCGATTACCTGCAGCTCATGAGCGGCTCGGGCTCGTCCAGCTCGGACAATCGCGCCACCGAGCTGGGCGAAATCTCCCGGGGCCTCAAGATGCTCGCCAAGGAGTTGCAGTGCCCGGTAATCGCGTTGTCGCAGCTCAACCGCTCGGTGGAGCAGCGCACCGACAAGCGGCCCATGATGTCCGATCTGCGCGAATCCGGCGCCATCGAGCAGGATGCCGACATCATCATGTTCATCTACCGCGACGACTACTACAACAAGGACAGCAAGGAGCCGAACGTGGCTGAGGTCATCATCGGCAAGCAACGGAACGGCCCCACCGGCACGGTGAAGCTGTTCTTCCAGAAGAACCAGACGCGCTTCGAAAACCTCGCCATGGGCTCCGGCGACGACTTCTAGGCGTCTGGGATCAAAAAGGCCTCCAGCGCATATTTTTCTAGGGCATGTTGCTATAAATTAAATAGCAAACGACCAGAATGCGGTGCAGGCCCTGTCAGTTGCCGCCCAGTGCCCAGGCCAGCAGCCCCGCCGTCGCAACGCCGATCAGTGCCACCGCGATCGTCAGGCGCTGGCTGCGCACGCGCAGCGCATCCACCGCGCGCACGAGCTGGGCGTTCTGCTCGGCCAGCGAGCCGATCAGCACGGCCGACGCCTGCTGCTCCGCCTCCAGCGCCTGCACCCGCTGGCGCAGCGCGGCCAGGCCGTCCTCCGTGCCGTCGGGCAGGGGCGCGGCGGCGGTGGCTGCCGGCCCTTTCTGCGTCTGGCCCAGCAGCCGCCGGGCGGCCTGCAGGATCTGGGGCGTCGCTTCGATCACGTCGCCCCAGGGCACCAGCTTCAGCGCGGTCATCCATCCCACGGCCATTACCGGATGCTCCTGTTCACAGCACTTCGCTGGCGAAGTCCGCCAGGCGTGAGCGCTCGCCGCGCGCCAGGGTGATGTGGCCGCTGTGCGGCCAGCCCTTGAAGCGGTCCACCGCATAGGTCAGGCCGGAGGAGCCTTCGGTGAGGTAGGGCGTGTCGATCTGCGCCAGGTTGCCCATGCAGATGATCTTGGTGCCCGGGCCCGCCCGCGTGATGAGCGTCTTCATCTGCTTGGGCGTGAGGTTCTGCGCCTCGTCGATGATCACGTACTTGTTCAGGAAAGTGCGCCCGCGCATGAAGTTCATGCTCTTGATCTTGATGCGGCTGCGGATCAGCTCGTTGGTGGCTGCGCGGCCCCATTCGCCGGCGTTGCCGCCGTCGCCCTTGGCCAGGAATTCGAGGTTGTCGTCCAGCGCGCCCATCCACGGGCCCATCTTTTCCTCTTCGGTGCCGGGCAGGAAGCCGATGTCCTCGCCCACGCTCACCGTGGCGCGGGTCATGATGATCTCAGTGTAGCGGCGCTCGTCCAGCACCTGCGTGAGGCCGGCGGCCAGCGCCATCAGCGTCTTGCCGGTGCCGGCCGTACCGGTGAGGGTGACGAAGTCCACCTCGGGGTCCATGAGCAGATTCATGGCGAAGTTCTGCTCGCGGTTGCGGGTGTTCACGCCCCAGATGGCGTTCTTGGCCGAGCCGTAGTCCTTGAGTGTCTGCAGCACCGCCGTGCGGTCGCGGATCTCGGTCACGCGGGCGAACAGGCTGGGCTCGCCGGGGGCCTCGAAGTAAACGAACTGGTTGATCATCAGCTGCGGCACGATCGGCCCGCCGATGCGGTAGTACGTGTGCACGCCGCTCTGCCAGCTTTCTACGTTCTTGCCGGTCTTGATCCAGAAGTCGGCCGGCAGCGCCAGCAGGCCCGAGTACAGCAGGTCGCCGTCTTCGAGCGTCTTGTCGTTCTGGTAGTCCTCGGCGTTCAGGCCGAGCGCGCGCGCCTTGACGCGCATGTTGATGTCCTTGGACACCAGCACGACTTCGCGCGGGGCATGCAGCTTGCGCAGCGCCTCGACGACGCCCAGGATCTGGTTGTCGGCTTTGCCCTGGGGCAGGCTGGTGGGCAGGCTGTAGTCGAGCGGCGCCGTCTGGAAATACAGGCATCCGCCGGCCGCGCGCTGGCCGGTGGAGTCGAGCTTGAGCCCGCGCGCGATGTCGGCGCCCTTCGCGGCGGCCAGGGCGTCGAGCGTGCGGCTGGCCTGGCGTCCGTTGCGGGCGACCTCGGTCATGCCTTTCTTGTGGCCGTCGAGTTCCTCGAGCACGATCATCGGCAGGAAGATGTCGTGTTCCTCGAATCGGAAGAGGCTGGTCGGATCGTGCAGCAGCACGTTGGTGTCCAGCACGAACATCTTCTTGGGGCCATTGCCGCGCACCTTGCGGCTGCGGGCACCGGCCGCTGCGACAGGGGCGGATACCGTCGGCTCGGGTGCGGCAACGGCGCGTGCCTGCACGGGCTCCGCCATCGCAGGTTCGCGGGCCTGCGCAGGTGCGGGGGCTGGCGAGCTGCGGCGGCGCGAAGGCGCGCGCTGCTCTTGTGGCGCCGCCGTGTCCTTGGCGACGGGCGCCGGAGCGCGTGCCGCGGGGCTTTCGACACGCGGGCTGGACTCGCGGGCGGCCTGCGCCGTGCGCGCTGGCTTGCGGGTGGAGCGGGGGGCGGGGAGGCTGGAAGGTTCGACGGCTTGGATCGATTCGTCCGCCGTATTCAGGTCGGCGCGTGCCGCTGCCTGGTGGTAAGCATCGGGAGAGAGCAGCGCGGCGCGCCGGGTGGGAGCGGGGGGCAGGGGCATGGTGCAATGGCCTCGATGGGATGTTCAGAAAGCAAAAAGCCGCCTGGAGGCCGAGGCGGCTTTTGGGTGAGGGAAGGGCGTTGCGTTTCTCAGCAGCATCGACCCATTATGCATGCTCACCATGACGGGCCACGGCGCAATGCCGCAGCCTTTTCAGGCGGCTTTCTTGAGGGCCTTGATGGACTTCACGGCCTTGAGCACTTCGTCCACATGGCCCGGCACCTTGAGGCCGCGCCATTCGTGGGCCAGGATGCCGTCGGGGCCGACCAGGAACGTGCTGCGCTCGATGCCCTTGACCTTCTTGCCGTACATGATCTTGTTCTTGACCACGCCGAACATGTGGCACATTTTTTCTTCGGTATCGGCGATCAGTTCGAACGGGAGTTCGAGCTTTTCCTTGAAGTCGTCGTGCGACTTCATGTTGTCGCGCGACACGCCGAAGACGGCAGCGCCGGCCTTGACGAAGTCTTTGTACTTGTCGCGGAACTGCATGGCTTCGGTGGTGCAGCCAGGGGTGTTGTCCTTGGGATAGAAGTACAGAATCAGAACCTGGCCAAGATGCGAGGTATTGGAGACCTTGATCCCCCCAGTCGCGTTGGCTTCAAATTCAGGCAGGGGTTTGTTGACAACGATCGCCATGGCACTCAATCTCTCAGGATGAAAGTCGTTGAAAAGCCGGGGGAGCGGTGTGTGTTATTGCTCTTGGAGGGCCCCCGACCGCAACCGGAGATTTTACCTTGAAACGGACTCTTTCGCACTCTTTCAGGCCCTGCAGTCTGTAACCAAAGTACACAACTCGTGGTCAAGCGGCCTCCAGCAGCAGGGCCGCCACCACATTGCGTCCCTCGCCTGCCAGGATGTTGTAGGTACGGCAGGCCGCCGGGGTGTCCATGGTTTCCAGGCCCATCCGTTTGGCCATCAGCGGCTGAAGCCAGGCAGGCGGAGGAAACCGGTTGCGCGTGCCGCTGCCGAAGAGGATGAGCTCGGCATCCAACTCGGCCAGTTGCGCGAAGTGCGCCGGCGTGAGGTCTTCGAAGCGCGCGCAGGCCCACGCCTGCCGCAGCCCGCGCGAGCCGAGAATCACGCTCGTCGTGAGCTTTTCGCCATCCACACCGATCCAGCCGGGGCCGTAGGCGCTGATGGTCTGCGTTTCGGAGCGGTCGGGTTGAAATTTCATGCGTCGCGGGGGCGGGTAGCCCTTTCGGGGAAAAGGGGCGCGGCAAGGGGCCAAAGGCCCCGGTGCGCTGCGGGAACTGTGGTCAAATTATAGGTTTCGCCACAGAGGCAATGCCTCCTGGCGGGTCATCGATCCCCGTGTCCGGCTCCGTTCCCTTTTTCGCCAGCGCATGAAGACCATCCACAAATCCGCGAAGCTCAATAACGTTCTCTACGATGTCCGGGGCCCGATCGTGGACGCGGCCAAGCAGATGGAGGACGAGGGGCAGAAGATCATCAAGCTGAACATCGGCAACCTCGCGCCGTTCGGCTTCGACGCCCCCGAAGAGATCCAGCAGGACATGATCCGCAACCTGCCCAACTCGGCGGGCTACTCGGACAGCAAGGGCATCTTCGGCGCGCGCAAGGCGGTGATGCACTACAGCCAGCAGCAGGGCGTGGCGGGCGTGACGCTCGACGACATCTACCTGGGCAACGGCGCGAGCGACCTGATCGGCATGGCCACCAATGCGCTGCTCGACGACGGCGACGAGCTGCTGGTGCCCGCGCCCGACTACCCCCTGTGGACGGCCGTCGCCAGCCTGTCGGGCGGCAAGCCCGTGCACTACCTGTGCGACGAGGCCAACGGCTGGATGCCCGACCTGGACGACATCCGCGCCAAGATCACGCCGCGGACCAAGGGCCTGGTGGTCATCAACCCCAACAACCCCACGGGTGCGATGTACTCCGACGAACTGCTCAAGGCGCTGGTGCAGGTCGCCCGCGAGCACGGCCTGGTGCTGCTGGCCGACGAGGTGTACGACAAGGTGCTGTACGACGGCGTCACGCACAGGGCGCTGGCCAGCCTGTCCACCGACGTGCTCACGCTCACCTTCAACTCGCTCTCCAAGGCCTACCGCTCGTGCGGCTACCGCGCGGGCTGGATGGTGATCTCGGGCAACAAGGAGGTGGCCCGCGATTACATCGAGGGCATCAACATGCTCGCCAACATCAAGCTGGGCTCCAACGTGCCCGGCCAGTGGGCCATCCAGACGGCGCTGGGCGGCTACCAGAGCATCAACGACCTGGTCCGGGAAGGCGGGCGCCTGCGGCGCCAGCGCGACCTGGCCTATGAGCTCATCTCGGCGATCCCGGGCGTGAGCTGCGTGAAACCCAAGGCGGCGCTCTACATGTTCCCCCGCCTGGACCCCGCGATGTACCCCATCGCCGACGACCGCCAATTCTTCATGGAGGTGCTGCGCGCCACGCGCGTGATGCTGGTGCAGGGCTCGGGCTTCAACTACCCCGACCAGCAGCACTTCCGCATCGTGTTCCTGCCGCACGAGGACGATCTGCGCGTGGCCATCGGCCGCCTGGCGGATTTCCTCTCCAAGTACCGGCAGCAGCACGGCACCGCCTGATCCTGTACTCCTATTTTCATAGCTGCCAGCGCATATCCATCTAGCGCTGCAGTGCAATTTGACTGGTAATTCGATCATGAAACCGATCCAAGTGGGCCTGCTGGGCATTGGCACCGTCGGCAGCGGCGTCTTCAACGTGCTGCAACGCAACCAGGAAGAAATCCGCCGCCGCGCCGGCCGTGGCATCGAGATCGCCATGGTGGCTGACCTCGACGCGGCCCGCGCCAAGACCGTCGTGGGTGACACCGCCCAGGTGGTGAGCGATGCGCGCGCCGTCATCGCCAACCCCGACATCGACATCGTGGTCGAGCTGATCGGCGGCTACGGCATTGCCAAGGCCCTGGTGCTGGAGGCCATCGCCGCCGGCAAGCACGTGGTCACCGCCAACAAGGCGCTGCTGGCCGTGCACGGCACCGAGATCTTCGCGGCCGCGTCGGCCAAGGGCGTGATGGTGGCTTTCGAGGCTGCCGTGGCCGGGGGCATCCCGATCATCAAGGCGCTGCGCGAAGGGCTCACCGCCAACCGCATCCAGTGGATCGCCGGCATCATCAACGGCACCACCAATTTCATCCTGTCGGAGATGCGCGACAAGGGCCTGGACTTCGACGTGGTGCTGAAAGAGGCGCAGCGTCTGGGCTATGCCGAGGCCGACCCGACCTTCGACATCGAAGGCGTGGACGCCGCGCACAAGGCCACCATCATGTCGGCCATCGCCTTCGGCATCCCGGTGCAGTTCGACAAGGCCTATGTGGAAGGCATCACCAAGCTCGGCGCGGTCGATATCCGCTATGCCGAGCAACTCGGTTACCGCATCAAGCTGCTGGGCATCGCGAAGCGCCGCCAGGGCGACGCGGCCAAGCGCCTCTCTGACGGCGTGGAGCTGCGGGTGCACCCCACGCTCGTGCCCGCGAAGCGCCTGATCGCCAACGTGGAAGGCGCGATGAACGCCGTGGTCGTGCAGGGCGATGCCGTGGGCACCACGCTGTACTACGGCAAGGGCGCCGGCAGCGAGCCCACGGCCAGCGCCGTGATCGCCGATCTGGTGGACATCACCCGGCTGGCTTCGGCCGACCCCGAGCACCGCGTGCCGCACCTGGCCTTCCAGTCGCACACGCTCGACCAGGCCATGGGCACGCTGCCCGTGCTGCCCATGAGCGAGGTCGTCACCAGCTACTACCTGCGCCTGCGCGTGGCCGACGAGGCCGGCGTGCTGGCCAAGGTCACGGGCCTGCTCGCCACGGCCGGCATCAGCATCGACGCGGTGCTGCAGCGCGAGGCCGACGAGGTGGGCGGCGAAGGTTCCACGCACACCGACCTCATCATCCTCACGCACGACACGCGCGAGGGCACGATGAACGACGCCATCGCGCAGATGCAGGCGCTGCCCACGGTGCTGGGCCCCATCACGCGCATCCGCAAGGAGGAGCTGAACTGATGCTGTACGTCTCGACACGCGGCCACGCAGACCGCAAGCATTTCTGCGACATCCTGCTGGAGGGCCTCGCGCCCGATGGGGGCCTGTACCTGCCCGAGCGCTACCCGCAGATCGACGACGCGGCGCTCACTCGCCTGCGAAAGGCCTACCACGAGCAGGGCTACGCGGAACTGGCATTCCAGATCCTGTCGCTCTACATCGACGACATTCCCGCGGCGGATCTCAAGCGCCTGTGCGAGAAGACGTACACGGCCGAAGTGTTCGGCACCGGCGAGATCGTGCCGCTGCGCCATCTGGAAAACAGCCTGTGGCTGGAAGCCCTGTCCAACGGCCCCACGCTGGCCTTCAAGGACATGGCGATGCAGCTGCTGGGCAACCTGTTCGAATACGAACTGGCGCGCCGCGGCGAAACGCTCAACATCCTGGGCGCGACCAGCGGCGACACCGGCAGCGCCGCCGAATACGCCATGAAGGGCAAGCAGGGCGTGCGCGTCTTCATGACCAGTCCGCACGGCCGCATGAGCGCGTTCCAGCAGGCGCAGATGTTCAGTCTGCAAGACGAGAACATCCACAACCTCGCCATCGAGGGCGTGTTCGACGACTGCCAGGACATCGTCAAGGCCGTGAGCAACGACCTGGCCTTCAAGCGCCAGTACAAGATCGGCACCGTCAATTCGATCAACTGGGCGCGATTGCTGGCGCAGGTGGTGTACTACTTCGCGGGCTACGTGCAGGCCACCGACACGAACGACCAGAAGGTGAGCTTTACCGTGCCGTCGGGCAACTTCGGCAACGTCTGCGCGGGCCACGTGGCCCGCATGATGGGCCTGCCGATCGACCAGTTGGTGGTGGCGACGAACGAGAACGACGTGCTGGACGAGTTCTTCCGCACGGGCGTCTATCGCGTGCGCGGCAGCGCCGACACGCACGAGACCTCCAGCCCGTCGATGGACATCAGCAAGGCGAGCAACTTCGAGCGCTTCGTGTTCGACCTGCTCGGCCGCGATGGCGCCCGCACGCAGGCGCTGTTCGGCGAAGCCCTGGCCCGGGACGGCGCGTTCGACCTGAGCGGCGATCCAGCGTTTGCCCAGGCGGCGGGGCGCTATGGCTTCGTGAGCGGCAAGAGCACGCACGCGGACCGCATCGCGACCATCCGCGACACGTTCCAGCGCTTCGCCGTGACGATCGACACCCACACCGCCGACGGCGTGAAGGTGGCGCGCGAGCACATCCGTCCCGGCGTGCCGATGCTGGTGCTGGAAACCGCGCTGCCCATCAAGTTCGCCGAGACCATCGTCGAGGCGCTGGGCCACCCGCCCGAGCGGCCGGCCAAGTTCGAGGGCATCGAGGCGCTGCCCAAGCGCGTGCAGGTCATGCCGGCCGACGTGGTGCTGGTCAAGGCCTACATCAGCCGCCACTGCGCCTGAGTCCGTCCAGGCGGGTTTTGTGCCGAATCGGGCCGATGCCCTAGTGCTTATTGTTCCTTTTGCTATTGAATTAATAGCAAAACACAGGAGTTCGCAATGAAGGTGGTGGGCTTTGCCGGGTTCTCGGGCAGCGGCAAGACCACGCTGATCGAGCGGCTCATTCCCGCGCTGGGCCGGCGCGGGCAGCGGGTGTCGGTGGTCAAGCACGCGCACCACCGGTTCGACGTCGATCACCCCGGCAAGGACACCTGGCGCCACCGCGAGGCCGGGGCGTTCGAGGTGGTGGCCGCTTCGGACCGGCGGCTGGTCCTGATGCGCGAGTTCGCCCAGCCCACCGAGCCCGGCGTGCACGGCCTGCTGGCCGAGCTGGACGACCGGGTGGACTGGGCTCTGGTGGAGGGCTTCAAGGAGTGCGATCTGCCCAAGGTGGAGGTGTGGCGCTCGCCGTCGCCCGACTACGGCGAGCGCAGCGTGCGCTACCCGCACGACCCGTTCATCGTCGCCGTGGTGACCGATGCCCCCGCCCGCCTGCCCGTGCCCACCGGCCTGCCCGTCTTCGATGGCTGGGCTGGCCCGGTCGATGCCCTGGCGGACTGGCTGATCGGCCAGGGCCCGCACTTTCACTATGTTCCGCCACCGCCTGGAGTCCGCTGAATGCCCGCTGCTGTTGCCGCTGCCGCCCGCCCCCCGATGAAACCCCTGGACGAAGCGCTGGCCGATCTGTTGGCCCTGGCCACACCGCTGGCCGGCACCGACACGGTGGACACGTTCGATGCCGATGGCCGTGTGCTGGCCGTGGCGGCCGTCTCGCCGCTGCAGGTGCCGCCCCATGACAACAGCGCCATGGACGGCTATGCCGTGCGCCGGGCCGACGTGGCCGCGCCCGGGGCGCAGCTGCCCGTGTCGCAGCGCATCGCGGCCGGCAGCGCGGGCCTGCCGCTGGCCGCGGGCACGGCGGCGCGCATCTTCACCGGCGCGCCGGTGCCGCCCGGGGCCGATGCGATCGTGATGCAGGAAGACTGCCAGGCGCTGGAGGGCGACCGCGTGCAGGTCCATGCCGTGCCCGCCGCCCACCAGTGGATTCGCCGCGCGGGCGAGGACATCGCGCTCGGGGCCGAGGTGCTGGCCGCGGGCACGCGGCTCACGCCGGCCGCGCTGGGGCTGGCCGCGAGCATCGGCCTGGCACGGCTGACCGTGGCGCGGCGCCCGCGCGTGGCGCTGTTTTCGACCGGCGACGAACTCGTCATGCCCGGCGAGGTGGACCCGGCCCGCATGCCGCCCGGCGCCATCTACAACAGCAACCGTTTCTTTCTGCGGGGGCTGCTGCGCCGGCTGGGCTGCGCGGTGACCGACCTGGGCATCGTGCCCGACCGGCGCGAGGCCACGCTGGAGGCGCTGCGCGGCGCCAGCCTGGAGCACGACCTGATCCTGACCAGCGGTGGCGTGTCGGTGGGGGAGGAAGACCACGTCAAGCCCGCCGTCGAGGCCCTGGGCCGGCTGGATCTGTGGCAGATCGCCATGAAGCCCGGCAAACCCTTCGCCCATGGCCGCATCGGCGCCGCGCACTTCATGGGGCTGCCGGGCAACCCGGTATCGAGCTTCATGACCTTCGCGCTGCTGGTACGCCCATTCCTGCTGCGGCTGCAGGGCATGCAGGCCGTCGCCCCGCAGAGCGTGGCCGCCACGGCCGACTTCGACTGGCCGCGCGCGGACCGGCGCCGGGAGTTCCTGCGCGTGCGGCGCAACGCGGCGGGCGGGCTGGACCTGTTTCCCCACCAGGGATCGGGCGTGCTCACGTCGGTCGCCTGGGGCGACGGCGTGGTGGACACCCCGGCCGGCCAGACCATCGCGCGGGGCGATACCGTGCGCTTCATTCCCTGGGCGGAGCTGCAGTCATGAGCCGCACCGTCACCGTGCGCTACTTCGCCGCGATCCGCGAGGCCGTGGGGCAGGGCAGCGAACGCCTGGCCACGCAGGCGGCCACGCTGGGCGCGCTGCGCGACGAGCTCATCGCGCGCGGCGGGCCCTGGGCGCACAGCCTGGGCCGCGGCCGCGCGGTGCGCATGGCGCTCGACCAGACGCTGAGCGACGAATCCGCGGCGCTGGCCGATGGGGCGGAAGTGGCGTTCTTTCCGCCCGTCACGGGCGGTTGAAGGCCGGCGCGCCCGTGGCCTGACGCGCCCTTTTTCGATGCCTGCTTCCGACACGCCGCTTCTGCCGTTGCTGCAGGCCCTGGAGGTCGAGCTGCACCGGCCGGCCGCGCGCGGGGACGCCGCCCGGTTGGACGCATTGCTGCACGACGACTTCCGCGAGTTCGGCCGCTCCGGCGCGGTCTACACCAAGGCCGACCTCCTGTCGCAACTGCCGGCCCAGGCGCAACATGCCGTGGTGGTCCCGGACCGCTTCGAGGTCCGGCGTCTCGGTGAATTCGCCGCGCTGCTCACGTACCGCTCGGCGCGGCGGTTGGCCGACGGAACCCTGGAGCGGTGGACGCTGCGCACCTCGGTGTGGGAGCGGTCTGCGCACGGGTGGCAGATGCGCTTTCACCAGGGAACACCTGCTGCGCCCGGCGGGTCGCCCGGCCTCGAAACACCGACGGCACCGGCTGACGGCGCTCCATCGATCGGTGCCGCCAGTGCCTGAGATCGCCTACAGGCGCTGAGGCCCTTCGCCCGCTTCGTCTCAATCTCCCATCGGTGCGGCGGACGGCTCGCCGCGCGGCAGGGCCGCCAGCGCCTGCTGCAGCCGCTGCACCAGGGCCGGGGAGGCCGACGCCATCGGGGCGCGCAGTTCGTCCGCCATCTCGCCCTGCGCGGCCAGCAGGGCCTTGATGGGCGCGGGGTTGGGCTCGGCGAAGCACATTTCCACCCACGGAACGATCGCCTGCCAGAGCCTGCGGGCCCGCTCCAGGTCCCCGGCCGCGACGGCGTCCAGGCAGTCCACCCATTCGGCCGTCTGCCAGTGCGCGCTCGCGGCGATGGCCCCGGCGCCCCCGAGCGCGACGGTGGTGAACGCCTGGGCGTCCTCGCCCGCCAGCACCTGCAGCGCACCGTCTGCGATCAGTGCCTGCGTCTTCGCCGCGCTACCGCCGCAGTCCTTCACGGCGCGGAGGTTCGGGTGCGCCGCCAGGCTGCGCAAGGTGGCCAGGTCGAGCGTAGCGCCGGTGCGGTAGGGAATGTCGTAGACGATGAGCGGGACCGCGCTGGCATCGGCGATCGCCCGGAACCACTGCTGGAGCCCCGCCTGCGACGGCCGGATGGAATGCGGCGCCGGCACCAGCAGCCCGGCGAGCGGCTGCGGGGCCAGGCTGCGCACCCGCGCCAGCACCTGGCCCATGTGGCAGCCCGACAGGCCCATCACCACCGGCAGGCCGGCTGCATGCTCGATCACCGTGGCCAGCACGGCGTCCTGCTCGAGCGCGTCCAGCGCCCCGGCCTCTGCGGTGGAGCCGCAGGCCACGAAACCCGCGATGCCCGTGCCGCGCAGCCGCTGCACGAGGGCCTTCAGGGCGGCATGGTCCACGGCGCCGTGGCGGAACGGGGTGACGAGGGGAATCCAGAGGCCGGAGAAATCGCCGCGGGCCCGCGGGGCGGGTGGGCGGGCGGCTGCATGGGAATGGGAATGGGAATGGGTGGAACGTGAACGCACGGGAACATCCTTTCAGGCAACGACCGAGGGAGCCGTCCGGGATGCGTGCGCCGACCGTGATGGCGGCAGGCGTTCAAAAAGAGAAAAAGGGGAGAGGGGCCTGCCGCGCGGTTCCGTCGCTCATCCGGACGGAACCGCAGCTCCGGTCAGATGAGCTGGGGTTTTTTGGCTTGGCCTGCGCACGCCGCCACGGACCGGAGGGTCCGCGAAGGCGAAGGGGCGTGCGAAGGCATGGCGGGCAGTATAGCCAGGGCGGCGCGGTGCCGGCTGCCATCATCGGGCGCACCGGCCGTCGCTCCCCTCATCGCCCCTCGAATTGGCTGTAGACGGACGGGTCCAGTTCGCCCGAGTTCGTCATGGTCCGGTCTTGCAGGTATTCGGTGGTGTCCAGTTCGCCCGAGTGGTGCACGACCTCGCTGTCCAAGGTCATTTCCTGCAGCCCGCTCAATTGCTCGCGAAGGCCCGTCATGCGCTGGCTGAGATTGGACGGCATGTCAGCGCCATAGACCGCTGCCGAAATCTCGCCCTGCAGCCGATGCAGATCGTTTTCGCAAACTCCCAGCGCCGCACTCGAACGGGCGGTGCGCTGCGCCTGCACGTTGTTGAGCATGTTGTTGACCTCGGCGAAGGCGCTGTCCAGGCGTTGTGCCCGGGTCTGCGGCGCAGGGGTCGCACCACCACGGCGTGTCAGTCCCGAGAGGATGCCGCCCGACGATGCCGTCGACGAAGCGCGGCGCTGGCCTGGTGCCGGTGGCTGGAGGTCAGAGGATGGTGCCCGGCGAGGCGGGCTGGAGGTGGCGCCTCCACGAATGCATGCGTTTCCCACGGTCAAACTCCTGAAAAGGAGCGGATGGTGCGTTCTGGTCCGTGAAAAGAGAGGTGAAAAGGCGAAGCAATGCCGTGTCATGCGAATGCAGTGCGGTGTGGCGATCGGCCCGTGGATCACGGGGGATCGCAGTGGCCATCCAGCGAAAGAGTCCGCCGGAAGGCGTCACGGCGGAGGCGGGGCGGACGGCAGTTCCGGGCAGCGCCAGTTCAGCAGTTCCGCCAGGCGCAGCGTGATCCAGCGCGCCTCGGGGTGCGCCACGCCGGAATCGGGCGTGGCCAGCCCGGCATGGATGCGCAGCAGGATCTCGGCCTCCGACGGGGCCTGCACGTGGTAGAGCGTCTGCGCCTGCTCCACCAGATGGCAGGCCAGGTCTTCGCATAGCTCATAGCGCTCGCGCACCACGGCGGCCGGCTCGGACAGGCGCTGGCGGGCGTCGCTGTACACCGCCATGAACGAGGGCGGGACGTGGATCTGGTTCTCGTCGTGCATGGCGGAGCGGGCTCAGTCGGGCGTGAACAGGCGCACGAACCGCTCGGCGTCCTCGGCCAGCTCGAACGTGGCGAGCTGGCCCATCTTGCCGTCCGCCAGGCGGTGGGCCGCGAACAGGCTGTAGCGGCCCCGCAGGTCATAGCTCGGCAGGTCGATCAGCGCGTAGGGGTGGGGCTGGAAGACCTCGTGTTCGAACACCACGCGGTGCTGGTTGCGCGGTGACGGAAAGAGCTTGTAGCGGTCGGTGGTGACAGTCAGGGTGGCCATGCGGAAATGAAAGCGAAAGGGACGGCGGCGCGGTGCGAGGCGCGAGGGGAGGGCGCGGCGGCACGCTGGGCCAAGCCGGCCACTTTAGCAAAGGCGCTCTTTTTTCGGCCGGCGCCGGCGGCGGGGCGGTTTCCGTGACAATCGCGGTTTGTGAACGCACGCACAAGGACAACGCCGCATGGCACGCAATTCGAGAGACAAAGACGAGTGGGCCGGCAAGGTCTTCGCCCTCATCCAGGGCGGCAACACCCAGGCGGCCATCGCGCAGGTGAAGGTCGCGCCGTCGGTGAACGACGTGGTGCGGCTGCAGGCCATGCTGGCGCGCGTGCCGGCGTCCCCCGCGCGGCGCCAGCTCGACCAGGTGATCGAGGAAGAGCGCGGGCTGCTCTCCGCCCCGCGCCTGCACCGCTCGCCATGAGCCGCACCGTCGCCAAGCCCTGTTCGCTGCGCCCATGAACCCCGTTCCCGCTCCACGCCCGATCGCCCCGCCCCGGGTGGCCGTCCAGGCGGGCGACTTCGACGTGTCCGCGGAGCTGGCGGCCCTGCGCGCGGGCGACCCGCGGGTGGGCGCGGTGTGCTGCTTCGTGGGCACCGTGCGAGACCACAACGCCGGCGATGCCGTCGCATCGATGGAGCTGGAGCATTACCCCGGCATGACCGAGAAATCCATCGAGGCCATGGTGGACGAGGCGCTGCGCCGCTTCGAGCTGTTCGGCGTCCGGGTGGTGCACCGCGTGGGGCTGCTGCAGCCGCAGGACCAGATCGTGCTGGTGGCGGTGACCTCGGCCCACCGGGGGCAGGGCTTTCAGGCTTGCGAGTTCCTCATGGACTACCTCAAGACCCAGGCGCCGTTCTGGAAGAAGGAGGCCACGCCCCAGGGCGCGCGCTGGGTCGATGCCCGGGTGAGCGACGACGCGGCGCTGGCGCGCTGGGGGATTGCCGCCGTTCCCAATGCCGCAGAAGGCTTGGGGTGAAATAGGCCTTCACCGCATATTCCACTAGGGCATATTGCTATTAATAAGTGAGCATACGGCATTCTTTGAAATGCTTGCCTGAATTTGACCCCGCGCATGCTCTGCCGTGGGGCGCGCGCTTGAAATGTGCCGCTACCTCCCCCAACTGCGTTGCAATTCGGAGGACATTTCAACCATGCGTCTCGACAAATTCACCACCAAGTTCCAGGAAGCCCTGAGCGACGCGCAGTCGCTGGCTCTGGGCAACGACAACGCCTACATCGAACCCGTGCACATGCTGGTCGCCATGCTGCGCCAGGATGACGGCCCGCGGGCGCTGCTGCAGCGCGCCGGCGCCAACGTGCCGGGGCTGCTGTCCGCGGCCGAGGCCGCCGTCAAGCGCCTGCCCCAGGTGCACGGGCAGGACCAGGTGCAGGGCGGCCCCGAGCTGGGCCGCGTGCTGCAGGCCACCGAGAAGGAGGCCATCAAGCGCGGCGACCAGTTCATCGCCAGCGAGCTGTTCCTGCTCGCGCTGGTGGACAGCAAGGGCGATGCCGCCCAGATCGCCAAGGACAACGGCCTGACCCGCAAGAGCCTGGAGGCCGCCATCGACGCCGTGCGCGGCGGCCAGAAGGTGGACAGCGCCGAGGCCGAGGGCCAGCGCGGCGCCCTCGCCAAATACTGCATGGACCTCACCGAGCGCGCCCGCATCGGCAAGCTCGACCCCGTGATCGGCCGCGACGACGAGATACGCCGCGCCATCCAGGTGCTGCAGCGCCGCACCAAGAACAACCCCGTGCTGATCGGCGAGCCCGGCGTGGGCAAGACCGCCATCGTGGAGGGCCTGGCCCAGCGCATCGTGGCCGGCGAGGTGCCGGAATCGCTCAAGGGCAAGCGCGTGCTGTCGCTGGACATGGCGGCCCTGCTGGCCGGCGCCAAGTACCGCGGCGAGTTCGAGGAGCGCCTGAAGAGCGTGCTGAACGAGCTGGCCAAGGACGAGGGCCAGACCATCGTCTTCATCGACGAGCTGCACACCATGGTCGGCGCCGGCAAGGGCGAGGGCGCCATGGATGCGGGCAACATGCTCAAGCCGGCGCTGGCGCGCGGCGAGCTGCACTGCGTGGGCGCGACCACGCTCGACGAATACCGCAAGTACATCGAGAAGGACGCGGCCCTGGAGCGGCGCTTCCAGAAGATCCTGGTGGGCGAGCCCACGGTGGAGGCCACCATCGCCATCCTGCGCGGCCTGCAGGAAAAGTACGAGGTGCACCATGGCGTGGACATCACCGACCCGGCCATCGTGGCCGCGGCCGAGCTGTCGCACCGCTACATCACCGACCGCTTCCTGCCCGACAAGGCCATCGACCTCATCGACGAGGCCGCATCCAAGATCAAGATCGAGATGGACTCCAAGCCCGAGGTCATGGACCGGCTCGACCGGCGGCTGATCCAGCTGCAGATCGAGCGCGAGGCCGTGCGCCGCGAGAAGGACGAATCCTCGCAAAAGCGCTTCGCGCTGATCGAGGAAGAGATCGGCAAGCTGCAAAAGGAAATCGCCGACTACGACGAGATCTGGCAGTCCGAAAAGGCCCAGGCGCAGGGCAGCGCGCATGTGCGCGAAGCCATCGACAAGCTCAAGTTCCAGATCGAGGAGTTCACCCGCAAGGGCGACTTCAACAAGGTGGCCGAACTGCAGTACGGCAAGCTGCCCGACCTGGAAAAGCAGCTCAAGGAAGCGCAGGCCAAGGAGGCCGGCAAGGACGGCGCAGGCAGCGCGCCGCGCCTGCTGCGCACGCAGGTGGGCGCCGAGGAGATCGCCGAGGTGGTGAGCCGCGCCACGGGCATTCCCGTGGCCAAGATGATGCAGGGCGAGAAGGACAAGCTCCTGCAGATGGAGGACAAGCTGCACGAGCGCGTGGTGGGCCAGGACGAGGCCATTGCCGCGGTGGCCAACGCCATCCGCCGCTCGCGCTCGGGCCTGTCCGACCCGAACCGGCCCACGGGCTCGTTCCTGTTCCTGGGCCCCACGGGCGTGGGCAAGACCGAGCTGTGCAAGGCGCTGGCGGGCTTTTTGTTCGACAGCGAAGACCACCTGATCCGCATCGACATGAGCGAGTTCATGGAAAAGCACTCGGTGGCCCGCCTGATCGGCGCGCCGCCCGGCTACGTGGGCTATGAAGAAGGCGGCTACCTCACCGAGGCCGTGCGCCGCAAGCCCTACAGCGTGCTGCTGCTCGACGAGGTGGAAAAGGCCCACCCCGACGTTTTCAACGTGCTGCTGCAGGTGCTGGACGATGGCCGACTGACCGATGGCCAGGGCCGCACCGTGGACTTCAAGAACACGGTGATCGTGATGACGAGCAACATCGGCTCGCACCTCATTCAGGCGATGGTGGGGCAGGATTCGGACGACATTAAGGAAGCGGTGTGGGGGGAACTCAAGAACCATTTCCGACCCGAATTCCTGAACCGCATCGACGAGACGGTGGTGTTCCACGCACTGGATGCGAAGAACATCGAAGCGATTGCACGCATCCAGTTGCAGTTGCTCGAAGCGCGTTTGGCGAAAATGGACCTGCACCTGCAGGTGTCCGAGACGGCGCTGGCCGAGCTGGCGAAGGTCGGTTTCGACCCCGTGTTCGGTGCGCGGCCGCTCAAGCGGGCGATCCAGCAGCGGCTGGAGAATCCGCTGTCGAAGCTGCTGCTGGAAGGCCGGTTCGCGCCCAAGAGCGTGATTCCGGTCGATGTGGACCCGGTACTCGATCCGGGCGTGTTCCGGTTCGGCGATGCCCTGACGCAGGGTTGAGCCGGGCCTTCTCAGGAAAGGATTGGGTTTGAACGATTTTGCAGCCGGGGTGATCCGGTGGATATTGCGCCTGGCCGTGGTGGTGGTCGGCGTGGTCTTTTTCCTGAGCCTGCTGGCCGTGGCTGCCCTGCTGGCGGTGGTCTGGGGCGCCCGTGCCCTGTGGGCGCGCCTGACCGGCCGTCCGGTCACGCCCTGGGCCATGCGCATGGACCCGCGCACTGGCTGGAGCACGGTGTACCGCAGCACCGCGCGCTGGTCGGCCGCGCCGGGCGGAGCCCGCCCGGTGGCGGATGGCCCGGCCGAGCCGGTGGTGCGCTCGCGTGAGCTGCCCGGGGCCCGCGACGTGACCGACGTGCAGGCCCGCGACGTGTCCTGAGCGGCGCGCCAGCGCAGGCGCCGGCAAGAAGAGTCCGCATCCGATCGTTCGGATATGACCGCCGACGGGGTCGTCACGCGCGGCGCCTTGCTCGCTTCGATGCGGCACTGCGTGCCTGGGCCGCCGCATGCCGGCCTCCCTTGACTGTTTCAGCGAATGAGGCACTTGGAGACCTGGGTTTACAGGCCGTTGCAAGGGCGCTGCCTATGATGCGTGGAATGACCCCTGCCGATATCCGCCACCAGTTCGAAACCCAGCGGCGTGCCAGCCGGGATCACGCCGACGTGCCTTTGCTGGTGCGCCGCGAGCGCCTTTTGCGCGTGCGAAAGATGCTGGACGAACACGGTCCGGTGCTCGCTGCGGCCGTGCAGGCCGATTTCGGCATGCGGTCGCCGCGCCTGACCGAAGTGGCCGATCTGTTCGTGCTGCGTGCGCAGCTGTCGCACACGCTGCGGCACCTGGCCCGCTGGGCCAAGCCACGCAAGGTCTTCACCCCGATGTTCCTGCAGCCGGCGCATGCCTGGGTGCAGCGGCAGCCGCTCGGCGTGGTGGGCGTGATCGCGCCATGGAACTATCCCGTGCAGTTGGCGCTGGCACCGGCCATCGGCGCCCTCGCGGCAGGCAACCGCGTGATGCTCAAGCCCAGCGAACTCACGCCGCACACGTCTGCACAACTGGCGTTGTTGGTCTCGCAATTCTTTTCGCCCGACGAGTTCTGCGTGGTGCAGGGCGATGCGGCCGTGGCGGCGCTCGTCGCTTCGTTGCCGTTCGACCACCTCGTCTTCACGGGCTCCACGGCGGTGGGGCGCAAGGTGGCCCAGGCCGCCGCGGTGCACCTCACGCCCACCACGCTGGAACTGGGCGGCAAGTCGCCTTGCATCCTCGATGCCGACTGCGACCTGCAGGATGCCGCGCTCAAGATCGCGCACGGCAAGCTGCTCAACGCCGGGCAGACCTGTATCGCGCCCGACTACGTGCTGCTGCCGCGCGGGCGCGAAGCCGCGTTCGGCGAGGCCTATCGCGCGGCCGTGGCACGGCTCTTTCCGTATTTCGAGGGCAACCCGGACTACGCCTCCGTCATCAACCCCCGGCAGCTGGCGCGCCTGCGCACCATGCTGCAGCAGGCGCAGACGCAAGGCGCCGACGTGCAGGTGCTGGAGCCCGTGCCCGGCTCGCCGCCGCCGCCCGCGCAAGGTATCGGCGATGGGGTGGGCCGGCAGATGCCGCCGGTGCTGGTCTTCAACGCCAGCCTGAACATGCAGGTGATGCAGGAAGAGATCTTCGGTCCCGTGCTGCCCGTGCTGGGCTACGAGCGGCTGGACGATGCCATCGCGCACATCAACGCCGGGCCGCGGCCGCTGGCGTTGTACTGGTTCGGCCGCAACGAATCGGTGCGCGACGACGTGCTGCGCCGCACGGTCAGCGGCGGCGTCACGGTGAACGACACGCTCATGCACATCACGCACGACAACCTGCCGTTCGGCGGCGTGGGTGACAGCGGCTGGGGCGCCTACCACGGCGAGGCGGGCTTTCTGCGCTTTTGCCACCAGAAGTCGGTGCTGGTGCAATCGCGCTGGTCGCTGGGCTCTGCGCTCTACCCGCCTTACGGAGCGCGTTTCGACCGTGTCATGGGGCTGCTGCGCCGCTGGCTTTAGCCGCCAGGAGGCCTTGGCACAGGGCCATGGACACCCGAGGGCTGGAGTGGAAAAACCATTTGCGGCGACAATGCCGCTCCTTTCGTTTTTTCATCCCCTGTTTTCGCCCCGTTTTTCCAATGTCCAGTATCCAGGTCCGTCCCGCCACGCTTCGCGATGCCAAAGCCATTGCACAGATCCATACCGTCTCCGCAGCCGAGGTATACCGTGGCTTGTTGCCTGACGATCAATTGAAATCCCTGTCCTCGGTCGAGAAGCGCCAAGCCTATTGGCGCGAGGCCATCGAGTATTGCGAGCCCCAGGTCCAGGTGGCCGTGGACGGCGACAAGATCGTCGGCTTCGTCGGCTTCGACCGTTCACGCGATGAGAAATCCCGCCCCACCACCGGCGAAATCTGGGCCATCTACGCCGCCCCTACGCATTGGAGCCAGGGCGTTGGCGTGGCCCTCTGGGACGCCGCACGCGACGGCCTGCAGGAAGAGGGCTGCACCAATGTCACCGCCTGGGTGCCGCTGCGCAACGAACGCGCGCTGCGCTTTCATGAGCTGGCCGGCTTCAAGCGAGAAATGTCCACCGCCAAGACCGCCGTTGTCGGTGGTGTGAAGATCGAGGAAGTGCGCCTCAAGCGCCCCTTGAACTGATCCCTGTCACCTCTGAACCCCCGCACACACACTTCATGATCCATTGGACCGAGCACGGCGAGGAGCGCTCTGCGCCCTGGCGCAGCGAAAGCGGCACCGCCGCCCCCCGGCGCGTGGTGCTGGCCGACGACACGCTCGCGGCCGACACCGCGTACCGCCTGGCGTGTGCCGGCACCGGTCTGCTGTGGCGCGGCGACTTCCAGAACGCTCGGCACTTGCTGCAGGCGCTCATGCGCCGCGCGGACAAACCCCCCAAAGCCAAGGGCGCCAAGGCAGGCCGCAAGGCCCAGGCCACGGCAACCGCTGGGAGCGCGATCCCTGCGCAGGCATTCCATCTGCACCGGCAGGCCCAGGCGCAGCGTGCACGCACGCTGGGCATGCTGCTCGTGCCGGTGCAGGGCGACCACACCATCGCGCTGCGCCGCGCGCCCGATTTGCGCGAGGCGTTTGCCGAGGCCTGGGGGCCGGCCGACGGCACCGCCTGCGTGGTGTCGCTGCGCGAAGTGCTGGGCTTGGTCGGCGCACACGAATGGCGCAAGAAGGGCGTGGAGATTCCCGCCCTGGGCACTGAACAGGCCCCGCGCCGCATCCATCCGCATTACGGCGTGTTCTCGCCCGTGCGCGGGGAATACGTGGACCTGGTGGCCCAGGCGCCGTTGCCTGCCAACGGGCTGGCCTTCGACATCGGCACCGGAACCGGCGTGCTGGCGGCGGTACTTGCCCGGCGAGGCGTACAGCGCGTCGTCGCCACTGACCAGGACCCACGGGCCTTGGCCTGCGCACGCGACAACGTGCAGCGGCTGGGCCTGTCGGCCAAGGTCGAAGTGGTGCAGGCCGATCTTTTTCCCGCAGGCCAGGCGCCGCTCGTGGTGTGCAATCCGCCGTGGTTGCCAGGGCGTGCCAGCTCGTCCATCGAGCATGCGGTGTACGACGAAGACAGCCGCATGCTGCGCGGCTTTCTGTCGGGCCTCGCGGCGCATCTGTCGCCGGGTGGCGAAGGCTGGCTCATCCTGTCCGATCTGGCGGAACACCTGGGCCTGCGGTCGCGCGAACAACTGCTCGAATGGGTGGCCGGCGCAGGTCTGCGGGTGGTGGACCGGCACGAAGTGCAGCCCCGCCACGCCAAGGCCGCGGACGCCTCCGACCCGCTGCATGCGGCGCGCTCGGCCGAGCGCACCTCGCTTTGGCGGCTGGCTGCGCTGTAGGCCGCCGCACTGGTTTTCTTCTTTCTTTCTTATCACGCGGGCAGCAGTTGCTCCATGCGCTCGCGCACCGCAGCGGCGCGTTCGGGGCCGGCCAGCAGCGTGATCTCATCCAGCAGCGCCTCGCTCACGTCCAGCATGCTGTCGCGGTCGCGCGCACCGCGCAGCGCTTCATGGAAATTGCGCGCCAGATCCGCATTGCGACGCGCGAACATGCGCTCGCAAATGTCGAACAGGTACATGCGGGTGCCTGCCAGTGAACGCAGGGCATTCGACGGTGCGGGGGCGTCGTTCGTGGCCGTCGGTGCAGCGGGCGGCACGGTTGCCGCGGCAGGGCTGGCCAGGTAGCCCTGGCGCATCAACTGCTCGACGATCTGGGCGCCGATGCCGTTGTACATGGCCTGCAGGTCCTTCATCGGCCGGCCATCGGCCAGCAGCAGCAGCGAGCGTTCTCGCAGGCTCAGTGTGCGCACGCCGGGAGACAGTTCCAGGCGGGCCTTGTCGGTTCTCAGGAGCAGCATGGAAAGGGCAAAGATCAGGCGGGAGCCTGATTGCAGCGCACTCCCGTGACGTGGCGATGACGGAAGGGCGGCCTGCCGCTGGCGGTCGTGCCCCAAACGCCGAGTCCCCCTCATGAAAGGCGTATTGCCAAGCCGCCCGGGGGCTGGCGGTAGTCCACGGATCTTGCAGCGGGTGCGGCGTTGCCAGCAGAGGCCGGTGGTATTCTCGCGGCCTTCGCCCAGGGGGGAGAAGCATGTTTACGGAAACTCAATGAACAAGAAAACACTGGTGGGCGTCGCCGTGGCGATCGCTGTCGTGGCTTATGGTGGTGCTACCTGGTATCTGGGCCAACGGGCTCAGTCGAGCTATGAGGAAGCGCTGGTCGATCTGCGCAAAGCCGTAGGACCGGATGCGGTCGTTTCCGAGGAATACCACAAGGGATTCTTCTCGTCGCAGGCCAAGCTGGTGCTGCAGTGGACCCCGCCCCGAACGGCCGCGCAGGCCGAAGCCAACTTGCCGCCATCGCCTCCGTTGCGTCTGGCCGTGAACAGCACCGTTCACCACGGCCCGTGGGCCGGTCGCC
This sequence comes from Acidovorax sp. NCPPB 3576, assembly GCF_028473605.1. NCBI lineage: Bacteria > Pseudomonadati > Pseudomonadota > Betaproteobacteria > Burkholderiales > Comamonadaceae > Acidovorax > Acidovorax sp. NCPPB 3576. The sequence goes on from NZ_CP097267.1 coordinate 1,321,561, forward strand.
GCCTGGCTGCGGCCGTGGTGGACTCCCGCTTTGCCCTGGAAGGTCTGGATGCCCAGGCCACCAAGGATCTGGCCAAGGTGACCGCACCCACGCTGACCACCGTGCACCACCTGACGGGTCGCCACGACCTGCATTTCGTGCTGCCTGCGGGTGAAGTCGGCAACGAAGAAATGACTTTGCGTTGGCAGGAGATGGCTACCGAGATGACCCTGAGCGGGGATCGCAAGCGGGTCAAGGGCAGCTTCCAATGGCCTGAATTCGCGATGGTCGGATTGCCAGGCGGTACAGCCGGTGATGAAGACGAGGGCGAAGAAGTCAAACCCGCTACTCGCATCACCATGGCCCTGAAGGGCATGGATGGCCAGTTCGAGAACGAGGTCATCGACGGCATGTGGCTCTTCGGGCCCGGCACCGGCACGGTGCGGCTCGCGCAGATGGATGCCAGCAGCACACCGGCAGCCGGTGGTGCGGCGACTTCTCTCGTCGCTCTCAAAGAAGTGACTGGATCGTCCACGATCGAGAGCACCGGCACCACGATCAGCATTGCCACCTCGCTCAATGGCAAGGGCAGCATGGGCCCTCTGAATTTCGAATCGGTGGGTTTCGAGGAAAAGTTCCAGCGCATCGACCTGGAGACGATCAAGCGCTTTCAGCAAGCGCTGATCGAAACCTATCGCACGAATGGCTTGGCAGATGCTTCGTCCAAAACGGAGGAACGTTTGCTGGCTTTGTTCGAAGAGAACGCGCCGCGCCTGGTCGCGGCCCTTCCTGCCTATTCGATGAAGCTGTTGGCCACCTATCAGGGCCAGCAGGGCCAACTCGAATACGGTGGCGAAGTGCAGCGTGCGCCCACGACCGAAGAAGTGGCGCAGACGGGCTGGAAGGCTTCGTTGATCAAAGGCTCGATGCTGAATGCCAGTGTCCGTGTGCCCAAGGCGTGGCTTCCTCCCATCGCCGAAGCCGTCGGCAAGAAAGACATGAAGAGCGAAGACATGGACGCCATGATCGGCATGGCCCAGGCGGCCGGGTTTTTGCGGCAGGAGGGCGACAGCCTCACCAGCGTGGTGAAGATGGAAGCCGGCCAGGTCAAGCTCAACGGCAAGGCCATCGACCTGCCCAAGGGCACTTTCTAAAATAGCGCTCGGCCAAGGCCTCCTGCGCGGCGGGGTGTGCTGGCTTGTTCGGCCCACCGCTTTGCCAGTCGCCCGCAGAATGTTCACACTGTCATGACCTTGCTGCTCGCGCCCATGGAAGGGCTACTGGACTTCGTGCTGCGCGACGTTCTCACCCGCGTGGGGGGCGTGGACCGCTGCGTGTCGGAGTTCATCCGCATCACCGGCACGCTGCTGCCCGATAAGGTTTTTCTGCGCTATATCCCGGAGCTGCGCCATGGCGGCAAGACGCTGGCGGGTGTGCCGGTGCGGGCGCAGTTGCTGGGGTCCGACCCGGTCAGCATGGCCGAGAATGCGGCGCGCCTGGCTGCATTGGGGCCCGAAGGCATCGACCTGAACTTCGGGTGCCCAGCCAATGTGGTCAACCGCCACGGGGGCGGGGCAGCGTTGCTGAAAGAGCCCGAACGCATCGCGGCGGTGGTGGAGGCCGTGCGCCGTGCCGTGCCGCCCCACCTGCCGGTGTCCGCCAAGATGCGGTTGGGATACCACGACGCATCCCTGGCCCGCGAATGCGCCCAGGCCATGCAGGCCGGCGGCGCATGCGAACTGGTGGTGCACGCGCGGACCAAGGCCGACGGCTACCGTCCTCCGGCCTATTGGGAGCAAATCCCTGCCGTGCGTGATGCCGTCACCATTCCGGTCGTGGCCAATGGCGAGATCTGGAGCGTGGCCGACGCGCAGCGCTGCCGCGAGGTTTCGGGATGCAGCGCGTTGATGCTGGGGCGGGGCATGGTGGCCGATCCCGGCTTGGCCCTTGCCATCCGTTCCGCGGACGCTGGAGATACCGAGGCAACTGCATTGCCATGGTCGGCGTTGCAGCCGCACCTGGCCGACTTCTGGCGCCTGGTCTGCGAAGACCTGGAGCCACGCCAGCGCGCGGGGCGGCTCAAGCAATGGCTCAACCTTCTGCGCCGGAGGTTTCCGGAAGGCGAAGCCGCCTACCAACAGGTGCGCACCATGACGGATCTACGGGAAATCACGGAATGGCTGCAACGCCAGCAACGGGCTGGTCCAGCCTGATGCCAAAGTCACCCCACAGCACCGCCGGCGGCACCTTGATGCCTCGGCTTGAAAACCGATCCCAATGACGCGCTACAGAAGGTGATCCGGTGCGAGTGGTCCCAGCAGCTTGAGCAGCAGACGCAATCCCAGGCCGGTATCGGGGTCCGTGGTGGCGTCCTTCAAGCCGCTGCCTTGAGGGGCGTGCCAGACCAGTCCCTGGTCGGTCTTTTCCAGGCGCCAGGCGCCTTCGCGCATCGCTGTTTCGATCTGTTCCGACGCCATGCGGGAAAGGGCCCGGCTCTGGATCAGCAGGGCGATCTCGGTGTTCTGCAGTTGCGAGCGCAAGTCGAGATTCATCGATCCCACCACCAGCAGCCGGCCGTCGAGCACCAGCACCTTGGAGTGCAGCATGGACCGGGACTCGCCCGTGGCGGTTGCGCCGGATGAGCCGAAAGTCGATTTGAGGCCGGCCTGCTCGCTGCGCAGTTCATACAACTGCACGCCCATGGCCAGCAGTTCATCGCGGTGCCGGGCGTAGCCCACGTGGGCAACCGGGGCATCGTTGGAAGCCAGCGAATTGGTCAGCACACGCACGCGGACACCCCGCGCCACCGCATCGGCAAACGCCTTCTTCATGTCTTCGCCAGGCACGAAGTAGGGCGAAATGATGAGCAGGTCCTGCCGCGCCTGGGCCAGCAATTGGAGCAGGCCGTCCACCACCGTCTCCCCTTGCGCTGCGTGTTCTGCAGAGGCCTGCAGTGCCTGCGTGCGTGGGGTGGCGGAGGAGGGTGCCCTGCCTTCGGACTGCAGTCCGGGCTTGCTCACTTCGACGGCCGACCCTGGTTTCGTTTCGGCCACGGGAAGGTTCGCCTCTCCTTCGGCCAGAATCTTTGCCGGCTTGTCCGCCAGCATGACCGCCGGCGCCCAGACGAACGCGGCCGCGCGCAGGTCCATGGGCTGCTCGTTCCAGACACGGTCACGCTGTGCCTGCGTGGGCCCATCGCGAGAAGGCCGGGGCTCGCCGTCCGGAGGCTTGGGACCATCGCGCCGCTCGGAGGCTCCGGCGCGCGCCCCGGGTTGCGATGCATTGTTGTCGTTGTTGTCGTTGTCGCCATCACCCTGGTGAGGCTGCGCTGAAACTGCCGTTTTGGCCGTCTGCTCGCGCAACCGTGCCAACTCCGATTGGGTGATGAGCGACTGCACGGGGTACGCGCGCTGGTTGTTCCAATAGCTGTCGAAGCTGCGGGACAGATCCTGCACGATGGGGCCGACGGCCAGCACATCCAGATCCACGAAATTGCCCGATTCGGCATTGCCGAAATAGGCATCACCCAAATTGCGCCCGCCCGTCACGCCCATCACGTTGTCCGCGATGAACAGTTTGTTGTGCATGCGCTGCTGTACCCTGGAAAAGTCGGCCACTGAGCCCCACAAGCGCCCCAGCATCGAGCCGCGCGGCCCCGCGACCGGGTTGAACATGCGCATCTCCACATTGGGCAGGAACGCCATCCCCATCACCAACGCGTTGCGCCCCGTGCTGTGAAAGTCGTCCAGAAGAATCCGGACGCGCACCCCCCGTCGCGCTGCCGCCGCAATGCCACGCAGTAGCCGCTCGCTGCTGGCATCGGCGTGGATGGCGTAGTACTGCAGGTCCAGTGTTTTCTGAGCGTTTTCTACCAGGGCGAGGCGGCTGCCATAGGCCTCTTGCGGGCCGCTCAGGAGGAGGAAGCCGGAGTCGTGGCGTGCTTGGGCAGCACGGCGGTGAGCGTCCACGACCTTGTACAAAACCGCATTGCCTGAAGGTGACTCCGCTTGTGAGACAGGGCGTTCAACTCTCTCAGGCAACCCGGCACAACCTGAAATGAAGAGCAAGGCGAGGAGCGCTGAAATACCGCGGTGACTATATAAACTGGAATGTCTCACTCGTAAAAATATTTTGTATGGGACGGATTGGTGAGCTGATCGGACGATTATTTAATTTGAAGCGGTGGCCGTACAGTTTGAGTCAGTGGATGGCTTGCAAGATCGTGCTCTCCCTGTCTTCGAAATAATGATTCTTCGCATCTCTTCATTTTGTGTGGCGGCGGATACGTCATTTCTTTTGATGGAGAGAGTGAGATTTTCTGAGGAACTCCCATCTTTTTTTCTAGAAAATCCAGAACTATCAAACGTCAAATAAGGGTCGGCGCCGCTGGAAGTGCCGTTTCCCGAGATGGTGAAGTAGCTTGCCGGGGCTTCTTGCTTTATCACAGTCACATCCCCGCTTTCGCTATAGCTCTGGTTGCGATCTTTGTCAACGAATACGATCCATCCACTTCCCCAATCGGCACCGCTGGCAGGAATGACATATGCACTGGCATTTTGCTTCATGGCCTCTGCCTTTGCGGTATTTATGGCTACCAGCAAAGAATTGGCCAGCGAAGATAGTTGGGAATTACGTTGAAAGGACTGGAAGCCTGGTACAGCCACCAAAAGCAATATCGCAGCGATGGCCAGCGTTATCACCAGTTCAATCAGCGTAAAGCCAAACTGTGGCTTTGATTTTTTACTCATGGCCAGCACAGCCTAGGATTGCTTGTATTGCCACTGCATTTCTTCATGCCATTGCTCATCAACTCCAAATTGCCGACGACTGGATCTGATTTCACTGGAGTTGCGATCACCCTGACGCATTGTGAAATGGGCAAGGTCCCACTGCCAGTTGCAGGGCATGTACTGGCTGACAGCAGATAAGCCGCAGCAGGCAAACCTCCGTCGCCAGAAAATGTCTTAAAGGGAACTGTTGAAGCCGTGACCCCCCCGCACGCTGTGGATGGCGAGGGTGCGAGGGCAGTGGCGGTGCCGCCACTATTGCTGAATGCCAAATAGCAATTATTTTGGGTCATGTATCGCTCCTGTTGCTGCAGAAGCTCTGCCAAGGCAGCTCGCCCCTGCGCTCGGCGCCCTTTCAGGATGGAGTCGTTGTAAGCAGGATAAGCAACTGCTGCCAGAATGCCTATCACCGCCACCACAATCATGAGTTCTATCAGAGTGAAACCCCGGTTTGCTTGAGCTTTCATGGCGTTGAATTCACTTGTTTTTCATGTCTTGGTAATTATTGATCTGGCGCCAGCTCAGTCGGCCGACGGCCTCCGTGATACTGACGACCTGCGTGCTCGTACTCACACCGGATTGTCCAATGGTCGTGCTCCTCAACGTCGTGGTTCTCCAGCCTCGACCGGTGCTGTCAAGTGGAGTCGGCGGGGTTTCGGATTCATTCACAAAGAACATGCTCGGCCCCAGCAAGCCTACGGTCGATAGGTTGTATTTTCCTGAACCATCGCCAATATTGACCACATAGGCATTGCTGGTCCCAGGCGTGTTGGTGCAAGTTCCGGTAGCGCCGGTGGCACCAGGAATGATCGTATTGAAAGTTGCATAGAGACTGCCTTGGTCGCCAATGGCACTGACCAGTTTTTCTCCAGAAACCGGCATATCAAAATACCAACCAGAACGTTGTGTCGCATCGGTGTCCGACATGGCCCGGCCCCATTTGAATGCGCCAACCGTGATAACCCTCGTGCCGGTATTGATGGCGCCTTGTTTCAGCCGCGCCCGTCCACTAATGACGCTTGCCGCCGCAGGGGAGCTGTCCGCAGCCGTGTTGCCATTGTCGTAAACAGCATAGAAGCTGTTGGTTGCGGTCGATGTGTTGTCCGCGGTTTCCAGATATTTCCCCGTACCGAAGGTCACATAGAAGGTTTCCAGACCGGATACCGCCGGTCCTGAGAATATGGCCGGTGCTGCAGTAATGGGTTGGATGGTATTGTTCGAATCTTTGGCAATATACAAGGGGTAGGGTACAGGCGACCCTGCAGTGCCCTTGTTGAATGCCGTCAATTTATTCATATTCCAATCACTGGTAGGCTGGTTTTTCGAAAAATCCAGTTTCCAGAGGTTGCCGTGAAAGTCGCCCATGTAGATTTGCGTGACCTCGCCAGCGTTGCCCCAGAGCGGCTGAAAGTTGGCAAGCCCCGTCGCGTTCGCTGCACTCAGCGTACTATCAATGGGCAAAGAGATCTTGAAATAGTTGGTTCCCAAGGTCCAGGAGGTTCCAGGCTGCTTGTCTAGTGCCAGCAAGAAAAGGGCAGGCTGTCCCGTCGCACTGAAGACCCCATTGACGTCTGGCACATAGTTATTTGCCCCGCTCGCCACCACTGCAAACCACCGATAGGTGCTGGTGCTGGAGCTTCCGCTGGTTTTCAGTTTCAGAATCTGCGGCTTTCCGATCACTTGGCCCATGTCGGCATCATCGGAACGCTTGAATTCCCACATGACGTTGGAGGCGGCAAAGTTGGAGGGGTCAGACACGTCCAGTGCAAAAACCCCGGAGCCTCCACCCCCTGTTCCTGAAACCAGAACGGTTTTCCAATCGGATGCCGTGCCATTGAACGCCACTTGCGCCTCTCCCACGACCGGCGACGCATCGACATAGCTTTGGTGGTTGGTCACATAGCTGGTGTTTGTCAATGCTGAGAGTTTAGGCCCCAGCCAACTGGGAATATAGGCAAACAACTCGTCGCCAGTTCCTGCGTTGAATGAATGCAGCATACCGTCATTTGCGCCAACAAAAACGGCTGGTGTGCGGGCGTTATAGTTATTCCTGAATGCGGCATAACCGGCGCCGGAATAGGCTGTAGTAGGTGCGCCTGAATACACGACGCTGGAATTGACAATATCTCCAAGCAATGAGCTTCGCACCCGGAAAGGGTTTCCTTCCTTGGTTCGATCCCCTCTCAAAAAGCTGACACGTGCCGAACCTTGCCCATCTGAAGACGCGGTAGGTTCTGCTTTATTGAGATAGCCTTGCAAAGCGCCTTCAATCGTTGCCCAAGTAAATGACGCCGCCACTGGATTGGCATTTCCAGCGGCATTGCCTACAAAAATCTTGCGATTGGCAGCAGGCGAAGCCATTACCGACAGGCGATCAGCGGCGCTCCAGTTCTGGGAGCCTAAGCTGAGACTTGTACCAGAAACAGTCAGAGGTTCAGCGACGACATCCCCGCTCCAGTTGCTGGTATCAAACTTGGAAGAGTACACGACGCTTCCCGACGTGCTGCTGATGGTCGTGGAAGAGGCTGAGCTGCCTGCAATGCTTCTGGCTTGGGTCGACGCCCTGCTGAAAATATCGTCGAAGGCCGAAAGGACACCACGTGCACTACTTTGAAGGTAGTAGGTGCCAGCCTCGCCAGGATCATTTTGCTTTTGCCAGACATTGTTGTCGTTGGTGCCGTCTTGGCGCTTGAAAGGATTGCCATAGGTGTTGTACGGCCTGGCTGCAGCGTTGCTGGGATCCGATTCGAAGCCGCCATACTTTGATGCCATGAAAAACTGATTGGCAAAACGGCGTGTGGATACGTTGTTTTGCGCACCATATTCGTTCACGTCGAAAAGAAAGGTCTTGACTCTGAGTCCTGGACGCTGTTTTGCGGTGTTTGCGGTCCAATCTGTCCCACGGATATCGTGCGTGTGAGACCAATACGCCGACCCCATGATCTGACTGGTTTGGGTGCCAGTCGGCACGCTACCGTTCGCGCCGTTGGGGTTGCCCGTGGTCCTGGCCACATTCTGACCATCTTGGTAGCTCGTCGTTTGGTTCCGCTCAAAAGATTGAACCGTAGTGCGCCAAGCATTGATATCCGGAATATTGTTCGCCACATTAGGCGTGGGCAGCCTGTTTCCGTCATGGGTATTAATGTCTCCAATGACGACTACATTGCTTTTCAGGCACGAATAATCCGAAGCGTTGCTTCTGTTATCGTATGGGTCTGTCCAGGTTGTATAAACCGGATAACCATCGTACATATCTGATGCAATGTTGTTGGTCGCGGCAGCGCTCGGCTGCAATCCCTGCAAATATCTGATCGTCTCGTAATGGAGTTCACCGACGGGATCATATATTTTGTAGCGACCAGGCACAGGGCCGGTTCTACCAAACTTGTTCAGATAATTGATCACACCGCTAATATTCGGAGATTGGCTGGTGTCGTTATCCGGATTGGAAAGAAATACCCCATTGTTCGCATTCCACTCGGCGTTGGGATTCCCTCCGCTTGGAGTGTTGTCTTGGCCCGTGGTGCTGAAAGTCTTGCTGCCAACATATTTCATTGGCGCACGAAGAACGCCACCATAACGGCCGTTGTTGTAGCTAGCCGTTTGGTCCATGAGATAACCGAAAGCGGCCAATCGCATCTGGTCGCTGTATTTTTGAATAACGCCAGTGGGCTTGTAGTTTCCGTTAGGATATTGCCTGCACAAATTGTATGCAGCACGCACATCCTGCAAAACGCCAGAGGTGGTATTGCAGACTTGGACGCGGGCATAGAAAAAGCCATCGCTGTTCAAGTTTGCATTCACAGGTGGTGTCCACGATCCGCTATAGTTTCTGTAATAACATTGCTTTGGAGTGCCGCTCTTTGGGTCGCCAAAAATATCATTGGTACAAGCCACACCATTCGAAGCGGGAGCCACCTTCCAGTAATTGACGATACCGACTCTAACTCCGTACCAAACCTCTTTCGTTCCGGTAAAGCTGCAGGTGTTATTTTCAGTGGCGCACTGGGTAATACCACTGGGCAGGCTGGCCGACGAATCGCTCACTGGTCCCACGGATGAATTGGTCGTTGGCGCACCCAATTTATATGATGCGGGGCCTGTAGAGCAGTTTCCAGTGTTGGAGGTGCCAAAATAAATTCGATTCAGGGTATTCGCTACCCATATATCGTTTCCATTGGCAGCTGTGATCATCGCTGTGGGGACGGCTCCCCAATACGTTCCTGCACTTCCGCCATCTTTTTGAAGTTGTTTGGCCGGAAAGTTACTGGTATTCCACATGCAGACAGGATCCCCATTGGGAATGACTGCGCGTTGAAGTATGGTCAGGGAAGAGTTGGTAGTAGCTGTATCAATGTATCTATCGCCGCCTGACAATGCCAAGCGGAGCATATCAATGGCTGAACTGCTGGCCCAATTTAAAAAATTGCCGCTGAAGGCATTGGTGCACTTTCTTGCGGTTGCGGCGCCGCTGCGATCAAACCGCTTATAGTCTGCTGCAGTCAAGCCGCTGGCAGGCGTTTCTGTTGGAGAGTCGTTATATGTATAACAACTTTCTGCATCGTAATATCCCAAATATTCTTGTAAATTGGAATAGGTATTGTCTGTGGTGCTTCCCGATGGGTATTGTGAACCCACTGTTGGATATTCAACCGACAACGCCAGCGCCAAAGTGGGCTTATCCACCGCAGCTGCTGCATACAAAGGATCTGCGGAAATATTGATTGCAGGTATGGCAGGTGCAGTGCCTGCGCTGAATGCAACAAATGAGATGGTTGCCATGATAGGTACGGCTGCCAACGCAATCCACTTCGCAGAAGACGAGTTTTTAATGCTCTCTTTGCAGGCTGCAATGATTTTTATTGCCGTCGCAGGCCTGAAGGAAACAGAGTTATTCATATAGGCCTCTTCAATTTCTAAAAATTACTTGCGATACGGTCTGAGTATCCGCATTTGGGCCAAAGCCCATGGCAGTAATTCTGTAAATATATTTGACGTCTTTTGGATCTTTTGTGCGAGACATCGAGGGATCAGGAATGGGCTCTATGACATAGCGGGGAGGTTGAGCGGGCTGAATTCCTGCATTTCCTGAGGGAAATGTCCGTCCTGTATATTTCCCGAATACAGTCGTTGGGGCGTTGTTTGCTGTAATCGTGAAGTCCACAGCCAACCAAGCCGGCTTGCCCGTGGCATTGAGAGCGCACAGGCCGATCGTGTTGCCAGATGTCCCGCAGTCCTGAACAAATTTAGCAATATCTGTGCTCCCTCGTTTGAAGATACTGTTTCTTTTAGTCGATGAACTTGTTGGTTGTCCCAGAATGTCGAATTCCGCGTCCATCAAGGCAGCTTCAGTGGATTGCCAAGCGATTTGAGTATCTCGATCATTGCGAGTGCCGCGCTCAGCCATCATCGAAATCTGCACTCCTGATATTCCCAATATGGAAACAATCACCAGTAGCAACATCACTACAATTAATGATGCTCCTCGTTCTTTTGAAGATTGTAGAACTGCAAATTTCACAGATAAATCTTGTAATTTCAGCATGCTAATTGTCTTGTTGATAATTGCGCAGGTGCACGGTAAACGTCACTGTTTGCCGCAATCTCCCATCGGATGACGTGAACACGGTGCCTGGATCATTGGTCGCGTCTGCCATTCCGCTGCCTATCGCGCCAGAACTGGAACCTTTGGCGATACCCAGCGGATAGAGTGTTTGAGAGCTCTTATCAATAGCCGAACCGCTGGGGCCTCTGATAACCATGCCGATGCGCAGGCTCCTGACGCGCCGCCAATTGGAATAGCTGACGGCCGCATTTGAAGTGTTGGTAATCTGGTCGGCCCTTAAGTAACGCTCAGGCCCGTTTTCTGGCGAACTTGCTGCACTGGCCGGCAAAGTGGCATTGTTCGGACCGATGCCATCAACCCCGTAAAGCACTTGAAAGTTTTCCACTCCCCTGATCAAAGGCTCCGCTTCCAGAGAACCGGTTGAACCGATATGGGTGCACATGAGAGAAGGTTCACCGTCTTGTCCGACACCAACGTGCAAAATACTTAATATGCGGTCGTATCGATCAACGGGTACCGCTGACGGTGCCAAACCCATGCAGTCAATCATGGTTTGATCAGAGGTGGTTGCTGTTGGAACCAGCTGACTGGTTTGATTTCTCAGCACCAAAATATCGCTGCCTGCCCCTACAGCCGAACCCCAGTTGGAGCTTTCATCCCAAGCGTTGGTTTCGCTGCGTTTTTGATTGTTGATGCCATAAATGTTTGGTGGTGGATTCGATTCAATTCCAGCAGTGCTATTTGGTGCGGGAGTAGCCGCATCTCTCACATCCTTGTAGCCCGCCTGGACTCCCAGGCGCTGAATAAGATCAACGGCAAATCTGCTGTTGTCTCGAAGTTGTGACGCTGCATCCACACTGCTGAAGCCCTGCCTCGAAACGACCAATGCGGCCACTGCGACCAGCACAATCAGCAAGCTGATGACCATTGCCACCATCAACTCGATAAGGGTTAAGCCCCTTTGCTGACGCTTGGCTGCAAGGTAATGCTGCATGGAATCGTTGTTTTTCATATTGCACTGGCGTTGCCACTGGTCACTGGGAAAATGATGTAAGGAACGCTTCCTGAACTGCTGGCCTGTTCAAGCACATCGTTTCCAGTTTTACTTCTATCGGTGGAATTGCGAGTCCATCCAATTTTTATAACTGCAATCTCATTCGCAGTTGCTCCGGATGGAGCGCAGTCCCACTGGGGTATGCCGTTGCTGTTGTATGGAGCGCTGTCAAAACAGATAGCTACCCGAGCCCCCGGCAGGGTGTTGTCTACCCTGGCGAGCCAATCCGTCATCTCGGCATTGGCAATATCAGTCGCTGATGTGCAGCCTGTGGAAGCATTGCCCACGCTCAGGCAATACGATGGAGTGGCTGGGGCCATGGACCCGCTCGATAGTGAAACAATATATGGGTTATCAGCGGGTGTCGTCTTTACGCCGACTTCTTTATTGCCCCGCATCATTTCTGCTAGCTCTCTTGCCAACATGGCGGCTTGTGCTTGCAACCGAGCCTCTCTGTTCGACTGCAGCGCAAAAGCCTGCATGCCAACCAAGCCCAGCATGCCGAAAGACAGCACCATGATCGCTACCAGGACCTCAACCAAGGTGAAGCCCAGGGATTGGCTGGTGGGTCGTGAGCAGGAAGGGATTCTGGCGACCAACCTGGGCTTTGGTAACAGGGCATGGGATGTCATGTTTGAATGTTACGGGGATATTTTCCAGTTCACCCATCCATCCCGTGCCGTTGGCGCCATAAGGCGCACCGTTTGGCGGCAGAATGGGATGCTTGCACGCCGGCCGTGGCGCCCGAGACAGCTTTTCCTTAAGTCGTATGAACAAGTTCGCAGAGCCAAACTTCATGGGGAGGGCATTGGAGTTGGCGCAGCAAGGCCTCTTTCGTACCTCTCCCAATCCACGTGTCGGCTGCGTGATCGTCGATGCCTTCGGTAAGGTACTGGGTGAGGGGTCCACGCAACCTGCTGGGCAGGATCACGCGGAAATCATGGCACTGCGCGATGCCCGGGAGCGTGGGCTTTCGGTGGAAGGAGCCACTGCCTTTGTCACCTTGGAGCCTTGCTCCCATCATGGGAGGACGGGTCCGTGCTGCGATGCTTTGGCTGACGCTGGATTGAGCAAGGTGTTTGCCTCCATCGCCGATCCCAATCCCATGGTGGCTGGGCGGGGCGTGAGCAAATTGCGCGAGCGTGGCATGGAAGTGAGCGTTGGCCTTGAAGCGCAGGCATCACGCGAGCTGAACATCGGCTTTTTCAGCCGCATGATTAGGCGCCGCCCGTGGGTTCGTATGAAGGCCGCTGCTTCTCTGGATGGTTTGACCGCGTTATTTGGGGGTGAGAGCCAGTGGATCACGTCCCCTCCTGCACGCGCGGATGGCCATGCGTGGCGAGCGCGGGCTTGTACGTTGCTTACAGGCATCGGCACCGTGTTGGCAGACGATCCCAGATTAGATGTCCGAGAGGTGGATACTCCCCGGCAACCTGATCTGGCATTGGTGGATAGTCAGTTAATGGTGCCGTTGCATGCATCCATTTTCAAGGCGAAGCGCCGAATCTTCATCTATACCGCGATTCAAAACCCAGAAAAGGAAGCGTTGCTGGTTTCACGCGGCGTCACGGTCGTGCATTTGCCCAATTCTGAGGGGCGCGTGGATCTCGCTGCCATGTTGTCTGATCTCGGCCGCCTGCAAATGAACGAAGTGCATGTAGAGGCTGGCAGTCGATTGAATGGTGCCTTGCTGCAAGCGGGTTTGGTGGATGATGTGTTGCTTTATTTGGCGCCTAAATTGTTAGGCCCTGGAATTGGCATCGCTCAGCTCAACGCATTGCCGAAGCTGTCTGAAGGAGCCCAGATGGCTTTTCAATCGGTGGACATGATTGGTCCGGACTTGCGTGTGGTCGCGAGAATGGCCGGTCATGCCGACTTTTAATGCGCATTTTTGACGGCGCAAGGTTTCTTCATGGCTTGGCATATCCAAGACACGCTCCGGCGTTGGGGCGTCCCTTGCATTCCCTGTAGAGCCTGCGATCCCGCTCTGCTGCGGACTCTTCAGAAGCACTTCGTTGAGTACCGGTCTTGATCTTGACGGTAGTCTTTTTCTTTGGGCTTTGTCCTGTATGCGATGCATGGGACGCAGTGGCATGCGCTTGGAAACTGGCTGTTCCAAGCGAAAGTCCGGTACAGATTAAAAAAGCAAATCCAGTAATGCGCTGGGCGGTTCGAACGGGCACGGTCTCTCCCTTGAATTGAGTTTGATGGGTATTGTCGCGCAAGAGGTTCGGGTTGAAGCCGCTACCATGCGGACTGAACTGTTGTCATGGACGTTTCGATGCGCGCTACTGTTGTCAATCTTGGAGAATCCAAAATCCGTGAAGTCGCAAACGCGGGTATGGCTCGTAGCGATGTGCTTGCGTTCTGGTTTGGTGAGAGCGATGAGGTCACTCCCGAGTACCTGCGTCAATCCGCAGTAGAGTCTCTCCAGCGCGGAGAGACTTTCTACTCCCATAACCTGGGGTTGCCCGAATTGCGAGGCGCTATTGCCTCTTACATGAGCGCTTTGCACGGGCCGATCGCTGCGGATCGTGTCGCCGTTACCGCTGGCGGGGTGAGCGGGCTCATGCTGTCCATGCAAGCTTTGCTTGATCCTGGCGACAAGGTGGTAGCCGTGACGCCTGTGTGGCCGAACCTGACGGCGCAGCCCCAGATCATGGGCGCTCAGCTGCGGCGTGTGGCATTGCGCCCCCGGCCAGGAGGGGAGTGGGCTTTGGATCTGGATGAGCTTTTGGCTGCCATCACTCCGTCCACCCGGCTATTGGTTGTGAATGCGCCCAACAATCCTACGGGGTGGACACTCACGCGTGAAGAGCAGATCCAAATCATGCGGCACTGCCGTGCCATGGGAACGTGGATATTGGCAGATGAGGTTTATGAACGGCTGTATTACGAACCCTCGACATCGAGCTGTGCCCCCAGCTTTCTTGATGTTGCAGAAGCTGCTGACCGATTGATCGTGGTGCAAAGTTTTTCCAAGAGCTTCCTGATGACGGGATGGCGTTTGGGCTGGCTGGTCATGCCTGCCGACATGACTCATCACATGGGCAAACTCATTGAGTTCAACACTTCCTGCACCAGTGTGTTCACCCAGCGGGCAGGGGTTGCTGCTCTGCAGCATGCGTCCGAAATCACCCCCGGGGTGGTGTCTCATCTTCATCGGTGCAGGGACATCTTGGTTCCATTGCTGCAGTCGCTGCCACAGGTGGAAGTCGCTTGCCCGCGCGGCGGCATGTATGCGTTCTTTCGGATGGCCGGTCGGGGTGATTCGCTGGACTTGGCCAAGCGGTTGGTGCTGGAGGCCGGCTTGGGGCTGGCGCCGGGCAGCGCCTTCGGCCTGGAGGCGGAGGGGTGGTTGCGTTGGTGCTTCGCTTCCCGCGATCCCGAACGGCTGGTGCTGGGAGTGAAACGGCTCAAAACATGGCTCGGGGTATAATCGCAGAGTTTTGCATGGTGCAAGACGCACGCTTGTGGCCATTCCAGCCGCTTGCGCAAGTAAGACAGGGGCAGGGCAGCCACGCGCTGCAACCACCGGCCCCGCAATTCAAGGAAAACCAATGATCGCATCCTCTATCAAGGCCGAAGTCGTCAAGGCCAACGCCCGTGCTGCTAACGATACCGGTAGCCCGGAAGTTCAAGTGGCCCTTCTGACGGCCCGTATCAACGAACTGACCCCTCACTTCAAGACCCATGCCAAGGATCACCACGGTCGCCGCGGCCTGCTGCGCATGGTGAGTCGCCGCCGCAAGCTGCTGGACTATCTGAAGACGAAGGACGCTGAGCGTTATACGGCATTGATCGCCAAGCTGGGTCTGCGCAAGTAAGCGCATTTGCATGCCGAAACGCCTGGGTTAGCACGCTAGCTCAGGCGTTTTTTACTTCGGAGCGGCAAAACAGATCGAAGCTGTGTCATTCCAATGGCCTTGTCCCACGGGCAAAAAATGAAGGGTCACTGGAATGGCATCGTGTTCTGAATTGCACTCCTTTGCATGCTGGCTCTTTGTAGCCAGCTATTAAAAATGGAGCAAAAATGAGCATTTTCAATAAAGTCACCAAGTCTTTCCAATGGGGCGACAAGACGGTCGTCATGGAAACGGGCGAAATCGCCCGCCAAGCGTCCGGCGCCGTGCTGGTCAACATCGATGACACGGTCGTTCTGGCCACGGTGGTGGGCTCCAAGACAGCCAAGGCCGGGCAGGACTTCTTCCCCTTGACGGTCGATTACATCGAGAAGACGTATGCTGCTGGCAAGATCCCGGGCAGTTTCTTCAAGCGTGAAGCCAAGCCCAGCGAGCATGAGACGCTCACGAGCCGCCTGATCGACCGCCCGATCCGCCCGCTGTTCCCCGAAGGCTTCTTCAACGAAGTACATGTGGTCATCCATACGGTTTCGCTGAACCCGGAGGTGGATGCGGACATTGCGGCCCTGATCGCTGTGAGTGCTGCGCTCTCCATCTCCGGCATCCCATTCAATGGCCCCATTGGTGCGGCGCGCGTGGGCTACATCAACGGCGAATATGTGCTGAACCCTGGCCAGACGGCCCGCAAAAATTCCCAGATGGACCTCGTAGTGGCCGGCACCGAAGCGGCCGTGCTGATGGTCGAGTCGGAGGCTCAACAGCTGTCTGAAGAGATCATGCTGGGTGCCGTGGTCTTTGGCCATGAGCAAGGCAACATTGCCATCAATGCGATCCATGAATTGGTACGCGACGCTGGCAAGGCCGTCTGGGATTGGCAGCCACCTGCCAAGGACGAGTCCTTCATCGGCAAGGTCAATGCCCTGGCGGAAGAAAAGCTGCGCGCTGCCTATCAGATCCGCAGCAAGCAGGCACGCACACAGGCCTTGCGTGAAGCCACTGCCTCGGTGCTGGCGGCTTTGAAGGCTGAGGGCGTGGAGTTTGATGCCGTCAAAGTCGAAGGCTTGCTGTTCGACATCGAAGCCAAGATCGTTCGAAGCCAGATTCTGGCGGGCGAGCCCCGCATTGACGGTCGCGATACCCGCACGGTACGTCCTATCGAAATCCGCAATGGCGTGCTGCCCCGCACCCACGGTTCCGCCTTGTTCACGCGTGGTGAGACCCAGGCGCTGGTGGTGTCCACGCTGGGCACCGAACGGGATGCTCAGCGCATCGATGCGCTGGCCGGCGAGTACGAAGACCGGTTCATGATGCACTACAACATGCCTCCCTTCGCCACGGGTGAAGTGGGACGCATGGGCTCGACCAAGCGCCGCGAAATCGGTCACGGCCGTCTTGCCAAGCGCGCGCTGATCGCCGTGCTGCCGACCAAGGAAGAGTTTCCCTACACGATGCGTGTGGTGTCTGAAATCACCGAGTCCAACGGCTCCTCTTCGATGGCTTCGGTGTGTGGCGGCTGCTTGTCGCTGATGGACGCTGGCGTGCCTATGAAGGCGCACGTGGCGGGTATCGCCATGGGCCTGATCAAGGACGACAACCGTTTTGCCGTGCTGACCGACATCCTGGGCGATGAAGATCACCTGGGCGACATGGACTTCAAGGTCGCGGGTACCACTGGCGGTATCACCGCGCTGCAGATGGACATCAAGATCCAGGGCATCACCAAGGAAATCATGCAAGTTGCGCTGGCGCAAGCCAAGGAGGCGCGCCTGCATATCCTGGGCAAGATGCAGGAAGCCATGGGCGAGGCCAAGACGGAAGTGAGTAACTTCGCGCCGAAGCTGTTCACCATGAAGATCAATCCTGAAAAGATCCGTGACGTGATCGGCAAGGGCGGTGCGGTGATCCGCGCCCTGACGGAGGAAACCGGCACGCAGATCAACATCGACGAAGACGGCACGATCACGATCGCATCGACTGACAGCGCCAAGGCGGACGAAGCCAAGCGCCGCATCGAGCAGATCACGGCAGAAGTCGAAATCGGCAAAATCTACGAAGGCCCCATCGTCAAGATCCTGGATTTCGGCGCACTGATCAATCTGCTGCCCGGCAAGGATGGCTTGCTGCACATCAGCCAGATCGCTCATGAGCGCGTCGAGAAGGTCACCGACTACCTGACCGAAGGCCAGATTGTCAAGGTCAAGGTGCTGGAGACTGACGAAAAGGGGCGCGTCAAACTGTCGATGAAGGCGCTGGCTGATCGTCCAATGGGTGACAGCGGTGGCCGTCCGGCACCTGCCGAGCGCGGAGAGCGCTCCGACCGTGGCGAGCGCCGTGAGCGCCGTGATGGTGCCGACCAGCAGCAGCAACAGCAGTCCCTGACGTCCGGTGAGTCGTCGGGTCAGATGGATGCCTGAACTGAATTGCTATTGAAATGATAGCTGCCGGCGCACATTTTGCCTGCGCTGGCGCTGTATTCATCTCAACTTTTTTGGCAAGGTAATGGCTATGCGAGTGGTTGAAATCGAGGGCCCTGGTGGCCCTGAGGTTCTGCGCTTGGGAGAGCGCTCGGTGCCAGAACCGGCGCAGGGCGAGTTGCTGATCCGTGTCGCAGCCAGTGGCATCAACCGGCCCGACGTTTTGCAGAGAAAAGGCCACTATGCGCCTCCGCCGGGTGCGTCGGAATTGCCAGGCCTCGAGGTGGCTGGTGTGATCGAGCGGGGCGACCAGGCTGCGATGGACAAGGCAGGCCTCAAGGTGGGTGACCGCGTTTGTGCACTGGTTGCTGGTGGCGGTTATGCGGAGTATTGCGTGGCGCCGGTGATGCAATGCTTGCCGGTGCCCGAAGGTTTCAGCGATATCGAGGCGGCCTCGCTGCCGGAGACGTTTTTCACCGTATGGAGCAACGTGTTTGATCGCGGACGCCTTCAGTCCGGTGAAACTTTGCTGGTGCAGGGCGGCAGCAGCGGGATCGGCGTGACTGCCATCCAGTTGGCCCGTGCATTCGGCGCCATGGTCATCGTCACGGCCGGTAGCGATGAAAAGTGTGCCGCCTGCCTGGAGATCGGTGCCCATCACGCCATCAACTACAAAACCCAGGATTTTGTTGCAGAGATCGATCGCATCACTGGCGGCAAAGGGGTGGACGTGATTCTGGACATGGTTGCAGGCGACTATGTGGCCCGCGAGATCGAATGCTTGGCCGAAGATGGGCGCTTGGTGATCATCGCGGTTCAAGGGGGCGTCAAGGCTGAATTGAATGCGGGTCTTGTGCTGCGCCGGCGCCTCACTGTCACCGGCTCCACGCTGCGGCCTCGTTCCGTGGCTTTCAAGGGCGCCATTGCCAATGCCTTGCGTGAGCGTGTGTGGCCGCTGCTGTCGTCCCGGAAAGTTCGTCCGATCGTGCACAGCACGTTCGTCGCGGCTGAGGCTTCCAGGGCCCATGCGCTGATGGAGTCCAGCCAGCACGCCGGGAAAATTGTTTTGACGTGGACCGCATGAAAAAAAAGAAACTGATTGCCGGTAACTGGAAGATGAACGGCAGCTTGGCTGCCAACCAGGCCTTATTGAATGCATTGCGTGAAGGTGCAGAGCCATCCGGCTGTGACATCGCGGTGGCAGTGCCTGCGCCTTATCTGGCGCAAGTGCAGTCGCTTGCCGAGGGCTCCGCTGTCGCGGTCGCTGCGCAGGATGTTTCGGCGCATGAGTCCGGTGCCTACACCGGCGAGGTCTGTGCCGCCATGCTGCTGGAATTCGGGGTTCGCTACGTGCTGGTCGGGCATTCCGAGCGGCGCCAGTATCACGCGGAAACCGATGAGGTGGTGGCTGCCAAGGCGCAGCGTGCTCTGGCGGCAGGTATCACACCCATCGTGTGTGTCGGAGAAACCCTGGAAGAGCGTGAGGCCGGGCAAACGCAGACGGTGGTCAAGCGCCAGTTGGCTGCAGTGATCCATGCGAACGGGCACTGCATCAGTGAGATTGTGGTGGCCTATGAGCCCGTCTGGGCAATCGGTACAGGCCGCACCGCTACGCCCGAACAGGCGCAAGAGGTTCATGCGGTGCTCCGTGCCCAGTTGGCGGCGGCGAGTCCTCAGGCCGAACGCATCCGATTGCTGTACGGCGGAAGCATGAATGCCGCAAATGCTTCCCAATTGCTGGCCCAGCCGGACATCGATGGGGGGTTGGTCGGCGGAGCATCGCTCAAGGCCCACGACTTTATGCAAATCATTGCTTCGGCGCAATAAAGACGCTGGCACATAGCTATCAAATTAGGAGTAAATAGAGAATGAATGCGCTTGTGAACGTGATTTTGGCGGTGCAAATTCTGGCCGCATTGGTGATGATCGGTCTGATCCTCATTCAGCATGGCAAGGGTGCCGACATGGGGGCCGCTTTCGGTAGCGGGAGTTCGGGCAGCCTGTTTGGTGCCAGTGGCAGTGCCAATTTCCTGTCGCGTAGCACCGCGGTGCTGGCTGGTGTGTTCTTTGTTGCAACGCTGGCGCTGGCCTACTTTGGCAACGTTCGGCCTGCAGGTGTTGGCAGCGTGCTGGAAGTTCCCGGCGCTGTGGCGCCTGTGCAACCCGCTTCCGGCTCAGCGTCGGAGGTGCCTTCGGCGCCCGTGGTGCCTGCCTCTGGTGCTGGACAGATTCCAACCAAGTAAGAAGAAAAGCGCAAAATTCAAACCTGCCCATCGGAGCAGGGTTTTTCCGGAGTAGAATCCCGGATTGTCTGGAAAGCCAAAAAACCCAACGGGTTCCTCATGCCATCCAGATGCATAAATCAGCCGTCGTGGTGAAATTGGTAGACACGCTATCTTGAGGGGGTAGTGGCGAAAGCTGTGCGAGTTCGAGTCTCGCCGACGGCACCAAAACAAAAGCCCATCCAATACGCCCAATGTGGGGTGTCTGGGTGCGGCTTCAGCGGTGAGCACATCCTCCAGATGAACCTCGATCAGTACCTCCCCGTTCTCTTGTTCATCTTGGTCGGCATCGGTGTCGGCGTCGTGCCTCTGGTGCTGGGCTATGTCCTTGGCCCCAATCGCCCGGATGCGGCCAAAAATTCCCCCTATGAATGCGGCTTCGAAGCTTTCGAAGATGCGCGCATGAAGTTCGATGTGCGCTATTACCTGGTCGCCATCCTCTTCATTCTTTTTGATCTGGAAATCGCTTTCCTGTTTCCGTGGGCGGTTTCGCTCCACGAGGTGGGTTTGACGGGTTTCATTGCCGTTGTCATCTTCCTGGCCATTCTGGTCGTGGGCTTTGCCTACGAGTGGAAAAAGGGTGCCCTGGATTGGGAATGACTGGTCTTCATAAGGAATGACACGATGATTGAAGGCGTGATGAAGGAAGGCTTCATCACCACCAGTTACGACTCGGTGGTGAATTGGGCCAAGACCGGCTCGCTGTGGCCCATGACCTTTGGTCTGGCCTGCTGCGCGGTGGAGATGATGCACGCAGCGGCGGCGCGCTACGACATCGGTCGCTTCGGCGCCGAGGTGTTCCGCGCCAGTCCGCGCCAGTCCGATCTGATGATCGTGGCCGGCACGTTGTGCAACAAGATGGCGCCAGCCCTGCGCAAGGTGTACGACCAGATGTCCGAGCCACGCTGGGTACTCTCCATGGGGTCGTGCGCCAACGGTGGCGGCTACTACCACTACAGCTATTCGGTGGTGCGGGGCTGTGATCGCATCGTTCCGGTGGATGTGTACGTGCCGGGTTGCCCGCCCACTGCCGAGGCATTGATCTACGGGATCATCCAGTTGCAGCAGAAGATCCGCCGCACCAACACCATCGCTCGCGTCTGAAGGGTTGACGATGACTGCCTTTGCTATTCGACCCGAGGCACTTCGGGACGCGATCGCCGCTGCGCTCGGCGACAAGGTGCGCCAGCTTTCGGTGGCGCTGGATGAAGTGACCCTGGTGGTCTCTGCCGCCGACTATCTTGCGGCCATGCAGTTGCTGCGCGATGCGCCGGGCTGCCGTTTCGAACAGTTGGTCGACCTGTGCGGCGTGGACTACTCGTCGTATGGCGACGTCGGTGTGGAAGGTCCGCGCTACTGCGTGGTCTCGCACCTGCTGTCGGTCAGCATGAATCAGCGCGTGCGTGTGAAGGTGTTCTGCCCGGATGACGATTTTCCGGTCGTGCCTTCGGTTTCGGACCTCTGGAATTCTGCCAACTGGTACGAGCGCGAGGCCTTCGACCTGTACGGCATCGTGTTCGACGGGCACAGCGATCTGCGCCGCATCCTCACCGACTATGGCTTCATCGGGCACCCCTTCCGCAAGGATTTTCCATTGTCCGGACACGTGGAAATGCGTTACGACGCCGAGCAGCGCCGCGTCGTGTACGAGCCGGTCACGATCGAGCCGCGCGAGATCACGCCTCGCATCATCCGCGAAGAAAAGTACGGAGGCCTGCACTGAGGCGTTCGCGCCGAAAAGTGATCCACCATGGCTGAAATCAAGAACTATTCCCTGAACTTCGGGCCGCAGCATCCAGCCGCACACGGTGTGCTGCGCCTCGTGCTCGAGCTGGACGGCGAAGTCGTGCAGCGTGCCGACCCCCACATCGGCCTGCTGCACCGCGCCACCGAAAAGCTGGCCGAGCACAAGACCTTCATCCAGTCGCTGCCCTACATGGACCGGCTGGACTATGTCTCGATGATGTGCAACGAGCACGCCTACTGCCTGGCCATCGAGAAGCTGCTGGGCCTGGACGTGCCTGTGCGCGCGCAGTACATCCGCGTGATGTTCTCCGAGATCACGCGCCTGCTAAACCACCTGATGTGGCTGGGTTCGCACGGCAACGACTGCGGCAGCTCCACGATCCTGATCTATACCTTCCGCGAGCGGGAAGACCTGTTCGACATGTATGAGGCGGTCTCAGGTGCGCGCATGCACGCGGCGTACTTCCGTCCCGGTGGCGTGTACCGCGATCTGCCGGATTCGATGCCGCAGTACAAGGTCAACAAGATCCGCAACGCCAAGGCCATCGCGGCGCTGAACCAAAACCGCAGCGGTTCCCTGCTGGACTTCATCGACGACTTCACGCAGCGGTTCCCGAAGTGCGTGGACGAATACGAAACGCTGCTCACCGACAACCGCATCTGGAAGCAGCGCACGGTCGGCATCGGCGTAGTGACGCCGGAGCGTGCCCTCAATCTGGGCATGACCGGCCCGATGATCCGCGGCTCGGGCATTGCATGGGATCTGCGCAAGACGCAGCCCTACGATGTCTATGACCGCATGGACTTCGACGTGCCGGTGGGCAAGACGGGCGACTGCTACGACCGCTATCTGGTGCGTGTGCAGGAAATGCGCCAATCCAACCGCATCATCAAGCAGTGCGTGGACTGGCTGCGCGCCAACCCCGGCCCGGTGATCACGGACAACCACAAGGTGGCACCGCCCTCGCGCGAATCCATGAAGTCGAACATGGAGGAATTGATCCACCATTTCAAGCTCTTCACCGAAGGTTTCCGCGTGCCCGAAGGCGAAGCGTATGCGGCCGTGGAGCATCCCAAGGGCGAGTTCGGCATCTACTTGGTGAGCGACGGTGCCAACAAGCCCTACCGCCTGAAAATCCGCGCGCCTGGTTTTGCCCACTTGGCCACCTTGGACGAAATGGCCCGTGGCCACATGATTGCCGATGCCGTGGCCATCATTGGCACGATGGATATCGTGTTCGGGGAGATTGACCGATGAATACCGAAGCGAAGAGTGTGGTGACGGGCGCGTCTCAAATCACTGAGGCGACGCTGGCGCGTTTTGCGCGCGAAGTGGCGAAGTACCCCGCTGAGCAAAAGCAGTCGGCCGTCATGGCCTGCCTGTCCATCGTCCAGCAGGAGCTGGGCTGGGTCAGCACCGAGAACGAGGCCGTGATCGCCAGCTACCTGGGCATGCCCCAGATCGCGGTGCATGAAGTCACCACGTTCTACAACATGTACAACCAGCAGCCGACGGGCAAGTACAAGCTCAACGTCTGTACCAACCTGCCGTGCCAGCTGCGCGATGGCCAGAAGGCGCTGCATCACCTGGAAAAGAAACTGGGCGTTGCGATGGGCGAGACCACGGCCGATGGCCTGTTCACGCTGCAACAGTGCGAATGCCTCGGCGCCTGCGCCGATGCGCCCGTGTTGCTGGTCAATGACCGCACCATGTGCAGTTTCATGGACAACGACAAGCTCGATCAGCTCGTGGATGGCCTGCGCCAAGCCGAAGGCGTGGCATCCCCGGCCCGGGCGGAAGGGCAAGCATGACGACCGCTGCACAGATTCTGTCGCAATTCCAGGCGACGGGCGTTCAAACCTGCTTCCACGATCGCCACATCGATCCGCAGATCTATGCGGGTCTGGATGGCACCAACTGGAGCCTCAAGGACTACGAGGCGCGCGGTGGCTATGCCGCCTTGCGCAAGATCCTCGAGCAGGGCGAAGGCGTTGGTCTCACCCAGGACCAGGTCATTGCGACCGTCAAGGAATCGGGCCTGCGTGGCCGTGGCGGTGCGGGTTTTCCCACCGGCCTCAAGTGGAGCTTCATGCCCCGCTCGTTCCCTGGTCAGAAGTATCTCGTCTGCAATTCCGACGAAGGCGAGCCGGGCACCTGCAAGGACCGCGACATCCTGCAGTTCAACCCGCACATCGTCATCGAGGGCATGATCATCGCGGCTTATGCGATGGGCATTTCCGTGGGCTACAACTACATCCACGGCGAAATCTTCCAGACCTACGACCGCTTCGAAGAGGCGCTCGAAGAGGCGCGTGCTGCGGGCTACCTGGGCGACAAGATTCTGGGCAGCAATTTCAGCTTCCAGCTGCATGCCGCCCATGGGTTCGGCGCCTACATCTGCGGCGAGGAAACGGCACTGCTGGAGTCGCTCGAAGGCAAGAAGGGTCAGCCGCGCTTCAAGCCGCCATTCCCTGCGAGCTTCGGCCTCTACGGCAAGCCCACCACGATCAACAACACCGAGACGTTTGCCGCGGTGCCCTGGATCATCCGCAACGGCGGCGCGGCCTACCTGGCCTGCGGCAAGCCCAATAACGGCGGCACCAAGATCTTCTCGGTTTCCGGCGACGTCGAAAAGCCCGGCAACTACGAGGTGCCCATGGGCACGCCGTTCGCCAAGCTGCTGGAACTGGCAGGTGGCGTGCGCAAGGGCCGCCAGCTCAAGGCCGTGATTCCCGGTGGATCGTCCGCTCCGGTGCTGCCGGCGTCCGTCATCATGGAATGCACGATGGACTACGATTCGATCGCCAAGGCCGGCTCGATGCTCGGCTCTGGCGCCGTGATCGTGATGGACGATTCGCGCAGCATGGTGGAGAGCCTGTTGCGCCTGTCCTATTTCTATTCGCATGAATCGTGCGGACAGTGCACACCGTGCCGCGAAGGCACCGGCTGGATGTGGCGCGTGATTGACCGCATCCAGCACGGCGAAGGCCGCGACGGCGATCTGGAGCTGCTCAATTCGGTGGCCGACAACATCCAGGGCCGCACCATCTGCGCTTTGGGCGATGCCGCCGCCATGCCGGTGCGCGCCATGATCAAGCACTTCCGCCCGGAATTCGAAGCGCTGATCCGCAACAAGACCCCTCAGGCTTCTGCCTCTGCCTGATCGCGAGAAACGCATATGGTTGAAATCGAACTGGACGGACAGAAGGTAGAAGTCGCCGAGGGCTGCATGGTGATGCATGCGGCCGAGAAGGCGGGCACCTACATTCCCCATTTCTGCTATCACAAGAAGCTTTCCATCGCCGCCAATTGCCGCATGTGCCTGGTGGATGTGGAGAAGGCGCCCAAGCCGATGCCGGCCTGCGCCACGCCCGTGACGCAAGGCATGATCGTGCGCACCAAGAGCGACAAGGCCATCAAGGCCCAGCAGTCGGTCATGGAGTTCCTGCTCATCAATCACCCGCTGGACTGCCCGATCTGCGATCAGGGCGGCGAGTGCCAGCTGCAGGATCTGGCGGTGGGCTATGGTGGCTCTTCTTCGCGCTACGAAGAGGAAAAGCGCGTCGTCTTCCACAAGGACGTCGGTCCGCTGATCTCCATGGAGGAGATGACCCGCTGCATCCATTGCACCCGCTGCGTGCGCTTCGGCCAGGAAGTGGCCGGCGTGATGGAACTGGGCATGATCCATCGTGGCGAGCATTCCGAGATCACCACGGTGCTGGGCGATACGATCGATTCCGAGCTGTCGGGCAACATGATCGACATCTGCCCCGTGGGCGCGCTGACCAGCAAGCCTTTCCGCTACAGCGCCCGGACCTGGGAACTGTCGCGCCGCAAGTCGGTGAGCCCACACGATTCCACCGGTGCCAATCTCATCGTCCAGGTGAAGAACCACAAGGTGATGCGCGTCGTTCCCTTTGAGAACGAAGACGTCAACGAGTGCTGGATTGCCGATCGTGACCGCTTCTCCTACGAGGCTCTCAACGGAGACGAGCGTCTGACGCGCCCGATGCTCAAGCAGGGCGGCCAGTGGAAGGAAGTGGACTGGCAGACCGCGCTGGAATACGTGGCCAATGGCCTGCAGGGCATCCGCACCGACCATGGTGCCCAGAGCATCGGTGCGCTGGTGAGCCCGCACAGCACGCTGGAGGAGCTGTTCCTGGCCGGTTCGCTGGTGCGCGGCATCGGCAGCGACAACATCGACCACCGCCTGCGCCACGCCGAGTTCACCGAGGCCGATGGCATCCATTGGCTGGGCACGAGTATCGCTTCGCTGTCCTCGCTGCAGTCGGTGCTGGTCGTGGGCTCGAACCTGCGCAAGGACCACCCGCTGTTCGCGCAGCGCATCCGCCAGGCTGCGCGCAAGGGCTGTACCGTGAGCGCCCTCAACGACGCGGCCTGCGACTGGGCCATGCCGGTGGCGCAGTCCATCGTTGCGCCAGCCCAGGATTGGGCTGCGGCCCTGGCCGATGTGGCCGCCGCCTTGGCGCAGGACCGCGGTGTGGCTGCCCCTGTGGCCAGCGGCCGCGTGACCGACGTCTCTGCCGGCATGGCCCGTGCATTGGCTTCGGGCGAAGGCAGGGCCATCTTGCTGGGCAACGCCGCTGCGCACCACGCCCAGGCCTCGAGCCTGCTGGCGCTGGCCCAGTGGATCGGTGCCCAGACGGGGGCGGTGGTGGGCTACCTCACCGAAGCCGCCAACACGGTGGGCGCGCAGTTCGTCGGCGCACAACCCCAGAAGGGTGGCCTGAACGCCGGCCAGATGCTGGCGGGCGGCCTCAAGGCGGCACTGCTGCTGAACATCGAACCCGTCCATGACTCCGCTGCAGGTGCACAGGCAGCGGCTGCGCTGTCGGGTGCCGAGATGGTCGTGACGCTGAGCCCTTTCAAGGCCAACATGGAATTCAGCGATGTGCTGCTGCCCATCGCGCCGTTCACCGAAACCTCGGGCACTTTCGTCAATGCCGAAGGCCGCCTGCAAAGCTTTCACGCCGTGGTCAAGCCGCTGGGCGATGCCCGCCCCGCGTGGAAGGTATTGCGGGTGCTCGGCAACCTGCTGGGCGTGCAGGGCCTCGACTTCGAGACTTCGCAGGACGTGCTGGCGAAAGCCACGGGTGCGACGGTGGCCGCTCCGCTGGCGCAGCTGCCTGCCGACCGCCTGAGCAACAGCACGCGCGCTGCCATCGCCGTGCCCTCCGGTGCGGGTACCGCTCCGGTCGTGGCCAGCATCTACCAGCTCGACGGGCTGGTGCGCCGTGCGCCGTCGCTGCAGTTGACGGCCGATGCACGCCGCGCCGCTGAAGGAGTTGCCGCATGATCGACGCGCTGTACAACGGCGGCCTGCACCTGTTTGCCCAGTCCTGGTGGACGGCAGCGGTGTGGCCGGTGATCTGGAACCTGATCAAGATCGTGGCCATCGTGGCTCCCCTGATGGGCGCCGTGGCCTACCTCACGCTGTGGGAGCGCAAGCTGCTCGGCTTCATGCAAGTGCGCCATGGTCCCAACCGGGTCGGCCCGTTCGGGCTGCTGCAGCCACTGGCCGACGGCCTCAAGCTGCTGACCAAGGAAATCATCCAGCCAACGGCGGCCAGCAAGGGCCTGTTCGTGCTCGGCCCGGTCATGGCCATCATGCCTGCGCTGGCGGCCTGGGTGGCGATTCCGTTCGGTCCGGACGTGGCCCTGGCCAACGTGAATGCCGGTCTGCTGCTGGTGATGGCCATCACCTCGATCGAGGTGTACGGCGTGATCATCGCCGGCTGGGCATCCAACTCCAAGTACGCCTTCCTGGGTGCGTTGCGCGCTTCTGCCCAGATGGTGAGCTATGAAATCGCGATGGGCTTCTGTTTCCTCGTTGTCATCATGGTGTCGGGCAGCATGAACCTGACCGAAGTGGTAATGGGGCAGGGCGCCGGCATGGCCGCTGCCAAGGGACTTGGCTTCCTGTCGTGGAACTGGCTGCCGCTGCTGCCGATCTTCATCGTCTACCTGATCTCGGGCGTGGCTGAAACCAACCGCCACCCCTTCGACGTGGTCGAGGGCGAGGCCGAGATCGTGGCGGGCCACATGGTCGAATATTCGGGCATGGGTTTCGCGGTGTTCTTCCTGGCCGAATACGCCAGCATGTGGCTCGTGTCGATCCTGGCCGTGCTCATGTTCCTGGGGGGCTGGCTGTCGCCCGTGGCGGCACTGGACTTCATCCCGGGATGGATCTGGCTGGGCCTCAAGACCTTCGTCGTGGTGTCCATGTTCATCTGGATCCGCGCGACCTTCCCGCGCTTTCGCTATGACCAGATCATGCGTCTGGGTTGGAAGATCTTCATTCCGGTCACGCTGGTGTGGCTGCTTATCGTTGGCGCGTGGCTGCACTCGCCATGGAACATCTGGAATTGAGCGGGGACACCGATGACTGCTGTTGCTGCTACTGCATCCTTTTCGATCAAGGATTTTTTCAAGAGCTTCATGTTGGTGGAGCTGGTCAAGGGCATGGCCCTGACGGGTCGCTATGCGTTTCGACGCAAGGTGACCGTTCAGTTCCCTGAAGAGAAGACGCCTTTGTCACCTCGCTTTCGCGGCCTGCACGCGCTGCGCCGCTACGAAAACGGCGAGGAGCGCTGCATCGCCTGCAAGCTGTGCGAAGCCGTGTGCCCGGCGCTGGCGATCACCATCGAGTCCGATGTGCGTGCGGATGGTTCGCGCCGCACCACGCGCTATGACATCGACCTGACCAAATGCATCTTCTGCGGCTTCTGCGAAGAAAGCTGCCCGGTGGACTCGATCGTGGAGACGCAGATCCTGGAATACCACGGCGAAAAGCGCGGCGACCTGTATTTCACCAAGGACATGCTCCTGGCCGTCGGGGACCGTTACGAGACCGAGATCGCTGCAGCCAAGGCGGCCGACGCCAAGTACCGCTGAGCGCGGCTCCTGAACCCCTACAAAGACCCGATTCATGGACGCCAAGACTGGTTTCTTCTATCTGTTCTCGGTCGTGCTGCTGTTTGCAGCCTTCCGGGTCATCACCGCACGCAACCCCGTGCATGCGGTGCTGTATCTCATCCTCGCGTTTTCCCAGGCCGCTGCCATCTGGCTGCTGCTGAAGGCGGAGTTCCTCGCCATCGCCCTGGTGCTGGTGTACCTCGGCGCGGTGATGGTGCTCTTCCTGTTCGTGGTGATGATGCTGGACATCCACATCGATTCCATCCGGCAGGGCTTCTGGCGGCACTTTCCGCTGGCCGCATTCATCGGCGCGCTGATCGCCCTGGAAATGGCGGCCGTGCTGATGGGCGGCTTCCGTGGAATGGACGAGCCCAAGGCGGTTGCGGCCGTGGTCGATGCGGCGGGCCATGTGCTGCCTTACTCGAACACCAAGGCGCTGGGCAAGCTGCTCTACACCGAGTACCTGTACCCCGTCGAGATCGCAGCGGTCATCCTGCTGGTGGCGATGATCGCGGCCATCGCGCTCACCTTGCGCCAGCGCAAGGACAGCAAGGCGATCAATCCATCGCAGCAGATCCGTGTGCGCGCCAGCGATCGGGTGGCGCTGGTGAAGGTCGCCGCGACGCAAAAGCCTGCAGAGGAGGCCGCGGCGATGCCCGCGGCCGAGGAGAAGAAGGCATGACATTGACCCTGGGCCATTTCCTGTCGCTGGGCGCGATGCTGTTCGCTCTCGCTGTCATCGGCATCTTCCTGAATCGCAAGAACCTGATCGTGTTGCTGATGGCGATCGAGTTGATGCTGTTGGCCGTGAACATGAATTTCGTCGCGTTCTCGCACTATCTGGGCGACATGCACGGACAGGTGTTCGTGTTCTTCATCCTGACGGTCGCCGCGGCAGAGTCGGCCATCGGCCTCGCGATCCTGGTGCTGCTGTTCCGCAACAAATCCAGTATCAACGCGGAAGATCTCAACACCCTCAAGGGTTGAGTCGCCGGTACATGCAAGGTCCTCAAGAATGAGCCAAACCCTTTCTGCTTCGACACTGCTCGCGGTGCCCATGGCACCGCTGGTGGGATCCGCCCTGGCGGGTATCTTCGGCACCGCATTCGGCGGCAACCGGATCGGCCGGCGGCTGAGCCACACGCTGACCATCCTCGGCGTGCTGGTGGCCTTCGTGCTCTCGGCCATGACGCTCAAGAGCGTGGCCATGGACGGCGCGCGCTTCAATGAAACGCTCTACACCTGGATGGTGGTCGGCGGCCTCAAGATGGAAGTCGGCTTCCTCGTGGACAGCCTCACGGCCATGATGATGTGCGTGGTGACCTTCGTGTCGCTGATGGTGCACATGTACACGATCGGCTACATGGAAGAGGACGACGGCTACAACCGTTTCTTCGCCTACATCTCGCTGTTCACCTTCTCGATGCTGATGCTCGTCATGAGCAACAACCTGCTGCAGCTGTTCTTCGGTTGGGAGGCGGTGGGGCTGGTGTCGTACCTGCTGATCGGCTTCTGGTTCAACAAGCCGACGGCGATCTTCGCCAACATGAAGGCGTTCCTGGTGAACCGCGTGGGCGACTTCGGCTTCATCCTGGGCATCGGCCTGATCGCGGCGTACACCAACACGCTGAACTACGGCGAGATCTTCGGCAAGGCCAGCGAGCTGGGCGCGCTGTCGTTCCCGGGCACCAGCTGGATGCTGATCACCGTGATCTGCATCTGCCTGTTCATCGGTGCGATGGGCAAGAGCGCGCAGTTTCCGCTGCACGTCTGGCTGCCGGACTCGATGGAAGGCCCCACGCCCATTTCCGCCCTGATCCACGCTGCCACCATGGTGACGGCTGGCATCTTCATGGTGTCGCGGATGTCGCCGCTGTTCGAACTGTCGGACACCGCGCTCAACTTCATTCTCGTGATCGGTGCGATCACGGCGCTGTTCATGGGCTTTCTGGGCATCATCCAGAACGATATCAAGCGCGTGGTGGCCTATTCCACGCTGTCCCAGCTGGGCTATATGACGGTGGCGCTCGGTGCCTCCGCCTACTCGGTGGCGGTGTTCCACTTGATGACGCACGCGTTCTTCAAGGCGCTGCTGTTCCTCGGCGCGGGCTCGGTCATCATGGGCATGCACCACAATCAGGACATCCGCTGGATGGGCGCCGTGCGCAAGTACATGCCCATCACCTGGATCACTTCGCTGCTGGGTTCGCTGGCACTGATCGGCACGCCGCTGTTCTCGGGCTTCTATTCGAAGGACAGCATCATCGAAGCCGTGCATGCCAGCACGCTGCCGGCGGCGGGTTTTGCCCACTTCGCCGTGCTGGCGGGCGTGTTCGTCACCGCGTTCTATTCGTTCCGCATGTACTTCCTGGTCTTTCACGGCAAGGAACGCTACGACCAGAACCCCGACGCACACCACGGTGATCACCATGCCCATGACGACCACCACGGCCATGGACACGATGCCAAGCCGCACGAGTCGCCCTGGGTCGTCACCGTGCCGCTGATCCTGCTGGCCATTCCTTCGGTGGTCATCGGCTTCCTGTTCATTCAGCCCATGCTGTTCGGCGACTTCTTCAAGGACGTGATCTTCGTCGATGCCGCCAAGCACCCTGCCATGGCCGAATTGGCAGAAATCTTCCATGGCCCTGTGGGCATGGCGCTGCACGGCTTGCAGACCGCGCCGTTCTGGCTGGCGCTGGCGGGTGTGGCCGCTTCCTACTACATGTACATGATCAATCCGGCCCTGCCGGCAGCTATCAAGCGCATCTTCCATCCGATCTATGTGCTCTTCGAGAACAAGTACTACCTCGACTGGATCAACGAGAACATCATCGCGCGGGGCGCGCGTGCACTGGGCATGGGTTTGTGGAAGGGCGGCGACCAAGCCGTGATCGACGGCGTGCTGGTCAACGGCTCCTGGAAGCTCGTGGGCCGCGTGGCGGGTGTCGTGCGCTGGTTCCAGACGGGCTACATCTACCACTACGCTCTGGTCATGATCCTGGGCATCTTCGCGCTCATGACGTACTTCGTGTGGCTCAACAAGTAGAGGAAAAATAAAAATGGGTTTGTTGAGTCTTGCCATCTGGGTGCCGATCGCGTTCGGCGTCCTGCTGCTGGCCTTCGGGCGCGACGAGCACGCACGCGCCGTGCGCTGGCTGGCCCTCATCGGTGCGCTGGTGGGGCTGGCCGTCACGGTGCCGCTGTATGGCGGCTTCGAAGCCACGTCCGCCGCAGCGCAGTTCGTCGAGAAGGCGCAGTGGATCGAGCGCTTCAACGTGCACTACCACCTGGGCGTGGACGGCATCTCGTTCTGGTTCGTGCCGCTCACGGCGTTCATCACGGTGATCGTGGTGATCGCGTCGTGGGAGTCGATCACCGAGCGCGTGAACCAGTACATGGGCGCGTTCCTGATCCTCTCGGGCCTGATGATCGGCGTGTTCAGCGCGCTCGATGGCCTGTTGTTCTACGTGTTCTTCGAAGCCACGCTGATCCCGATGTACCTCATCATCGGCATCTGGGGCGGCCCCAACAAGATCTACGCAGCGTTCAAGTTCTTCCTGTACACGCTGCTCGGCTCGCTGCTGATGCTGATCGCGCTGATCTATCTGTACAACCAGTCCGGCGGCAGCTTCGACATCGCGACATGGCACCAGCTGCCCCTGTCTGCGCGTTCGCAGACCCTGCTGTTCTTCGCTTTCTTCGCCGCCTTCGCGGTGAAGGTGCCGATGTGGCCGGTGCACACCTGGCTGCCCGACGTGCACGTGGAAGCCCCCACCGGCGGCTCCGCCGTGCTGGCGGCCATCATGCTGAAGCTGGGCGCCTATGGCTTCCTGCGCTTTTCCATGCCTATCGCCCCCGACGCGGCGCGCGAATGGGCCTGGCTGATGATCGCGCTGTCGCTGGTGGCCGTGATCTACGTGGGCCTGGTGGCAATGGTGCAAAAGGACATGAAGAAGCTGGTCGCGTATTCGTCCGTGGCGCACATGGGCTTCGTGACGCTGGGCTTCTTCATCTTCAACGACCTGGGCGTGTCGGGCGGTCTGGTGCAGATGATTGCCCACGGCTTCGTGTCGGGCGCCATGTTCCTGTCGATCGGCGTGCTGTACGACCGGGTGCATTCCCGTGAGATCGCTGCCTATGGCGGCGTGGTCAATACCATGCCCAAGTTCGCCGCCTTCGCGCTGCTGTTCGCCATGGCCAATTGCGGCCTGCCGGGCACCGCTGGTTTCGTGGGCGAATGGATGGTGATCCTGGGCGCGGTCAAGGCCAATTTCTGGATCGGCCTGGCTGCTGCCACGGCGCTGATCTTCGGCGCGGCCTACACGCTGTGGATGTACAAGCGCGTGTACCTCGGCCCCGTCGCCAACGACCACGTGAGGGACCTCAAGGACATCGATGCCCGCGAGTTCCTGGTGATGGCCGTGCTTGCCATCGCCGTGCTTTACATGGGCCTGTACCCACGTCCTTTCACCGACGTGATGGACGCTTCGGTGGCGCAGCTGCTCAAGCACGTGGCGCTGTCCAAGCTCAACTGACCAGACTGAAACGAGAGACTCGAGATGATTGACAACATCAGCTGGCTGGCGGTGTATCCGGAGATCGTGCTCCTGGTCATGGCCTGCGTGATCGCGCTCGTGGACCTGGGCGTGACCAGCCCACGGCGCACGGGCACCTACGTGCTCACCATGCTCACCCTGACAGTGGTGGCCGTGCTGCAGGCCCTGTATGCCAACACCGGCAACACCTTCTACGGCTTCGGCAACATGGTGGTGAGCGACGCCATGGGCAACTGGCTCAAGTGCTTCGCCACCGTGGCCATGATGGTCACGCTGGTCTATGGCCGTCCTTACGCAGGGGACCGCGACATGCTGCGCGGCGGCGAGTTCTTCACGCTGTCGATGTTCGCGCTGCTGGGCATGTTCATCATGATCTCGGGCAACAACTTCCTGGTGATCTACCTGGGCCTGGAATTGCTCACGCTGTCCAGCTACGCGCTGGTGGCCCTGCGCCGCGACCATGCGACCTCGACCGAAGCCGCAATGAAGTATTTCGTGCTGGGCGCGATGGCCAGCGGCTTCCTGCTGTACGGCCTGTCGATGATCTACGGCGCGACCGGCTCGCTCGACATCGGCCAGGTGTTCAAGGCGGTCAATTCCGGCCAGATCCGGCACCAGGTGCTGGTGTTCGGCTTGGTGTTCGTGGTGGCGGGCCTCGCGTTCAAACTGGGTGTGGTGCCTTTCCACATGTGGATTCCCGACGTGTACCAGGGCGCTCCGACGGCGGTGACGCTGATCATCGGCGGCGCGCCGAAGCTGGCGGCCTTCGCCATCACCATCCGCTTGCTGGTGGACGGGTTGTTGCCGCTGGCCATCGATTGGCAGCAGATGCTCGCCGTGCTGGCCATCGGCTCGCTGCTGGTGGGCAATCTGGCGGCCATCGCCCAGACCAACCTGAAGCGCATGCTGGCGTACTCCACCATCTCGCAGATGGGCTTCGTGCTGCTGGGCCTGCTGTCGGGCGTGGTCAACGGCAATGTGGATGCCAACGCGGTCGAGAACGCCTACAGCTCCTCCATGTTCTACGTGGTGAGTTATGTGCTGACCACGCTGGCGAGCTTCGGTGTGATCCTGCTGCTGGCCCGCGAAGGCTTCGAAAGCGAAGAAATCTCCGACCTGGCGGGCCTTAACCAGCGCAGCCCGCTGTATGCCGGCGTGATGGCGGTGTGCCTGTTCTCGCTGGCTGGCCTGCCGCCGCTGGTGGGCTTCTACGCCAAGCTGTCGGTGCTGCAGGCCCTGGTGGCTTCGGGCCAGACGCTGTACATCGCCCTGGCCGTTTTCGCTGTAGTGATGTCGCTGATCGGCGCCTTCTACTACCTGCGCGTCGTGAAGGTGATGTACTTCGATGCGCCGCTCACCGCCGCGAACGTGTCGGCCCCGCTGGACGTGCGCATGGTGCTCACGCTCAACGGCGCGCTGGTGCTGGTGCTGGGCCTGCTGCCCGGCGGCCTGATGGCGCTGTGCGCCGACGCCGTCGTGCGTGCGCTGGCGACCTGAGCGCGCTCGGGTTTCTTTCTTCGCAAGGCCGTTGCCCCTCCCGTGTCCGCCACCGCGTCCATCTGGCTGGTGATCGTGCTGGCGGCCATCGGGGCCAACCTGCCATTCCTCAGCCAGCGCTGGCTGCTGGTGGGCCCGAAGGCGGCGCCCACCAAGCCCATGGCGGCGCGCCTGGGCGAGATGGTCCTGCTTTACTTTCTGGTCGGTGGCATCTCGCTGCTGCTGGAGCGCCGCGTGGGTCAGATCGCGCCCCAGCAGTGGGAGTTCTACGCGATCACCGCCACGCTGTTCATCACGCTGGCGTTTCCCGGGTTCATCTACCGCTACCTGGTGCGGCGCAAGGCCTGACGGCCCGGGCCACACCTGTCGGCTGCAGCGCTCCCCCTTTCCCCTTTCCCTTCCTCGTTGCTTTCCCCTCGCCATGAAAGTGCTGGATCTCCATTGCGCACAGGGCCATGCCTTCGAGGGCTGGTTCGGGTCCGAGGCCGACTTTCAAAGCCAACTGGCACGCGATCTCGTGCAGTGTCCTTTGTGCGGCAGCAGCGAGATTCGCAAGGGCCTGAGTGCGCCCCGCCTGAATCTGGGGGCCTCTCCGAGTCCGGCCGCTGCCGCGGCTCGCGCCAGCGAAGCAGACGCGGCTGGCACTGCGGTGGCAGCCCCGCCGTCTATGCCCATGGGCGATGCGGCCTTGCATGCCGCCTGGCTGCGGATGGCCCGGCACATCGTGGCCAACACCGAGGATGTGGGCCCGCGCTTTGCGCAGGAGGCGCGCCGCATGCACCACGGCGAAGCCGAAGAGCGCGGCATCCGTGGCCAGGCCAGCGCCCAGGAGGCCGCCCAGCTGCTGGAAGAGGGCATCGCCGTGCTGCCCTTGGCGCTGCCAGACGCGGCCAAGAAAACGCTGCAATAGCCGGCGGACGGCCACCGCCTCCCGGGCGCAGGCATTACATCGGCGCCGTCACTGCGTGAACTGCAGTGCTGCCAGCCGGGCATACACGCCGCCCTGCCGCACCAGATCCGCATGGCGCCCTTCTTCCACGATCTGCCCCTGGTCCATCACCACGATGCGATCGGCGTTCTGTACCGTGGCCAGCCGGTGGGCGATGACGAGGGTGGTGCGCTGGCCGCTATGGCGCTGCATGGCGGCGTCCAGCGCGGCCTGCACCATGCGTTCGCTCTCTGCATCGAGCGCGCTCGTGGCCTCGTCCAGCAACAGCAGCGGGGGGTTCTTGAGCAGGGCGCGGGCGATCGCGATGCGCTGGCGCTGTCCGCCTGACAGGCGCACGCCACGCTCGCCCAGGAAGGTGCCATAGCCCTCGGGCAGTGCCATGATGAACTCGTGCGCGAAGGCGGCGCGCGCGGCCTCTTGCACTTCCTGCTCGGTGGCGTCCGGACGGCCGTAGCGGATGTTGTCCAGGGCCGAGGCGGAGAAGATCACGGCATCCTGCGGCACGATGCCCACATGGGCGCGCAGATCACCGAGTGCCAAGTGCCGGATGTCCACGCCGTTCAGCGCGATGCCGCCGCCTGCGGCATCCACGTCATAGAAGCGCTGCAGCAGCTGGAACACCGTGGTCTTTCCCGCGCCGCTGGCGCCCACCAGCGCGACGGTTTCGCCGGCGGACAGGTGCAGGTCGAAGCCGCGCAGCGCCGGCGCCTGCGGCCGCGAGGGGTAGTGGAACGCCACCCGGTCGAAATCCACGCGCAGCCCGCCGCCCGTGTCCGGCAGCGCCACGGGCTGTGCGGGGCTGGCGATCGGCGAGCGGCTGGCGAGCAGCTCCATGAGCCGTTCCGTGGCCCCGGCCGCGCGCAGCAGGTCGCCGTACACCTCGCCGAGCACCGCCACGGCGCCCGCGAGGAACATGACGTAGATGACCGTCTGGCCCAGGTGGCCGGCCGACATTTCACCCGCCAGCACGGCTTGGGTGCCCCGGTACAGGCCCCACAGCAGCAGCGCCGCATTCGCGATCACGATGAAGGCCACCAGCGCCGCGCGTGCCCGGCTGCGGCGCACGGCGGTCTGGAAGGCGTTCTCGGTGGACTCGTCGAATCGGCGGGCTTCGCGCGACTCGGCGGTGTAGCTTTGCACGGCGGGCACGGCATTGAGCACCTCGGCCGCGATGGCGCTGGAATCGGCCACCCGGTCCTGGCTGGCCCGGGAGAGGCGGCGCACCCAGCGGCCGATCCACAGCGTGGGCAGCACCACGACCACGATGGCCGCGAACACCACGGACATGATGTACGGGTTGGTCCACACCAGCATCGCCAGCGCCCCCACGCCCATCACCGCGTTGCGCAGGCCCATCGACAGCGACGAGCCGACCACGGTCTGCACGAGCGTGGTGTCCACGGTCAGGCGTGACAGCACTTCGCCGGTCTGCGTGGTTTCGTAGAACTGCGGGCTTTGCTGCAGCACATGCGCATAGACGGCGTTGCGCAGGTCGGCCGTCACGCGCTCGCCCAGCCAGCTCACGGTGTAGAAACGCGCAGCGGAAAACAGCCCCAGCGCCACGGCCACGGCGAACAGCAATCCGAAATGCTCGCGCAGCGCCATGGCTTGCTCGCCGCGCGAAGCGCCCACCAGCCCGCCGTCGATGAGTTCGCGCAGCGCCAGCGGAAACGCGAGCGTGGCCAGCGCCGCCAGCACCAGGAAGACCAGAGCGAGCGCAATGCGCCCGGCGTAAGGCCGAAGAAAAGGCAGCAGGCCGCCGAGCGATCGGGGAGCGCCGGCGGGGGGGGATGTGGTGGAGGAGGGCATGGGCGCCAGTGTAGGAGCCCACGCCCGGATCGGCATGCGCCTTGCCGGGAAGCCCGCCATCGGATGGTATTGCTATTGATTTGATAGCTGTCTTGGCAATGGAATCTAGGGCGTGAAGCGGATTTCATTCAAACCCATGATCGGAAAGGGATGCCTGCCCTGGCCCGTGGCGGTGCACCCCCGGAGGTGGCAGTGCGGGCCGCCGGCCGGGTAGGCGTTTATACATAGGCATTTGTCCCAGTATCTGCGCAGCGGGCGCGCGCCTTAGGATGCGGTGCAACCTAACGCAGGCCAGGGTGCCTCGCTCCCCCGGGCGAAGCGCCCCGCCCAGCACCACAGCACACCACGGAGCGGCCAAGGCGCAATGAGCGACGTCATTCTCGAAACCCACAGCCTGACCAAAGAGTTCAGAGGCTTCACCGCGGTCAGCGATGTCAATCTCGCGGTCCGCCGGGGCTCCATCCATGCGCTGATCGGCCCCAACGGCGCTGGCAAGACCACCTGCTTCAACCTGCTGACCAAGTTCCTGGAGCCGACCTCCGGCGTGATCCGGTTCAACGGCGAGGACATCACGCGCGAGCGGCCCGCGCTGATCGCCCGGCGCGGCGTGATCCGCTCGTTCCAGATCTCCGCCGTGTTCCCGCACCTCACGCTGCTGGAAAACGTGCGCATCGGCCTGCAGCGCAAGCTGGGCACGGCCTTTCACTTCTGGCGCAGCGAACGCAGCCTGCAGCAGCTCGACGGCCGCGCGATGGAACTGCTGGCCGAGGTGGGCCTGCAGGACCTGGCCGACGAGACCACCGTGAACCTGCCCTACGGCCGCAAGCGCGCGCTGGAGATCGCCACCACGCTGGCCATGGAGCCCGAGCTGATGCTGCTGGACGAGCCCACGCAGGGCATGGGCCACGAGGACGTGGACCGCGTCACGCAGCTCATCAAGAAGGTTTCGGCCGGCCGCACCATCCTCATGGTGGAGCACAACATGAAGGTGATCTCCACGATCGCCGACCGCATCACCGTGCTGCAGCGCGGCGCCGTGCTGGCCGAGGGGCCGTACGAGGAGGTCTCGCGCAACCCGCAGGTGATGGAGGCCTACATGGGCACCACCGATGGACAGCTGCAAGGAGCCCACGCATGAGCGCGCCGGCCCTCGAGATCAGCGGCCTGCAGGCCTGGTACGGCGAGTCGCACGTGCTGCATGGCGTGGACATCACGGTACAGCCCGGCGAGGTGGTGACCCTGCTGGGCCGCAACGGCGCGGGCCGCACGTCCACCATGCGCGCCGTGATGGGGCTGACCGGCGCCCGCAAGGGCTCCGTGCGCATCCATGGCAAGGAAACGATCCAGATGCCCACGCACCGCATCGCGCACCTGGGCGTGGGCTATTGCCCGGAAGAGCGTGGCATTTTCGCGAGCCTGTCGTGCGAAGAAAACCTGCTGCTGCCCCCGGTGCTCAAGACCGGCACGCAGGGCATGTCGGTCGATGAGATCTACGCCATGTTCCCCAACCTGGCCGAGCGCCGCCACAGCCAGGGCACGCGGCTGTCGGGCGGCGAGCAGCAGATGCTGGCGGTGGCGCGCATCCTGCGCACCGGGGCCAAGCTGCTGCTGCTCGACGAAATCTCCGAAGGCCTGGCGCCGGTGATCGTGCAGGCCCTGGCCCGCATGATCACCACGCTGCGCCAGAAGGGCTATACCGTGGTGATGGTGGAGCAGAACTTCCACTTCGCCGCGCCGCTGGCCGACCGCTTCTACGTGATGGAGCACGGCCGCATCGTGGAGCAGTTCGGCGCTGCCGAGCTGCAATCCAAGATGCCCGTGCTCAACGAACTGCTGGGCGTCTGAGCCGGCGCGGGCCTGCTTCGACCCGCGTTTTCTGCAGCGCACCCGATCCCCTTTCCATCGAAGACCCAAGGAGACAAAGACATGAAAAAGATGAACCTCAAGGCACTCGCCGTCCTGCTGGGGGCCGCGGGCCTCGCGACGTTCTCCGCGCAGGCGCAGGACAAGGTGAAGATCGGCTTCATCACCGACATGTCCAGCCTGTACGCCGACGTGGAAGGCAAGAACGGTGCGGTGGCGATCCAGATGGCCATCGACGACTTCGGCGGCAAGGTGCTGGGCCAGCCCATCGAGCTGCTGAGCGCGGACCACCAGAACAAGGCCGACATCGCCGCATCGAAGGCGCGCGAATGGATCGACACGCAGGGCCTGACCATGCTGTTCGGCGGCACCAACTCCGGCACGGGCCTGGCGATGGCCAAGGTGGCGCAGGAGAAGAAGCGCGTGTTCATCGTCAACGGTGCGGGCTCCTCGGCGCTCACCAACGAGCAGTGCAGTCCCTACACGGTGCACTACGCTTACGACACCGTGGCGCTGGCCAAGGGCACGGGCGGCGCGATCGTGGGGCAGGGCGGCAAGGACTGGTTCTTCCTCACGGCCGACTATGCGTTCGGCGCCGCGCTGGAGGCCGACACGGCCAAGGTGGTCAAGGAAAAGGGCGGCAAGGTGGTGGGCAGCGTTAAGCACCCGATCAACGCGTCGGACTTCTCGTCCTTCCTGCTGCAGGCGCAGAACTCCAAGGCGCAGATCCTCGGCCTGGCCAATGCCGGCGGCGACACCATCAACGCCATCAAGGCCGCGCGCGAGTTCGGCATCAACAAGACCATGAAGATGGCCGGCCTGCTGGTCTTCGTGACCGACATCCACAGCCTGGGCCTGAAGAACACCGAAGGCCTGCTGCTCACCACCAGCTGGGACTGGAACCTGGACGACAAGACCCGCACCTTCGGCCGCAAGTTCTTCGCCAAGACCAAGCGCATGCCGACCGACATCCAGGCCGCCGACTATTCGGCCACCATGAACTACCTGAAGGCGGTGGAAGCCGCCAAGACGCTCGATGCCGACAAGGTGATGGAAAAGCTCAAGTCCACGCCCATCGACGACTTCTACGCCAAGGGCGTGATCCGCCCTGACGGCCGCTTCGCGCACGACATGTATCTGGTGCAGGTGAAGGCCCCGGCCGAATCCAAGGAGCCCTGGGACTACTACAAGGTCGTGAGCAAACTGCCCGCCGACCAGGTGTGGACCACCAAGGCCGAGAGCAAATGCGCGCTGTGGAAATGAGCTGACGCGCACGATCGAAAAAAACACATCCGAGATCAGGAGACAAAGCCATGAAAAACAGACAACTCACCCGACTGGCCCTGGCGCTGGGCGCCCTGGGCCTGGCCGCATCGGCGGTGCAGGCGCAGGACAAGGTCAAGATCGGCTTCATCACCGACATGTCCAGCCTGTATGCCGACGTGGAAGGCAAGAACGGCGCGGTGGCGATCCAGATGGCCATCGACGACTTCGGCGGCAAGGTGCTGGGCATGCCCATCGAGCTGATGAGCGCCGATCACCAGAACAAGGCCGATATCGCCGCATCGAAGGCGCGCGAATGGATCGACACGCAGGGCCTGACCCTGGTGTTCGGCGGCACCAACTCGGGCACGGCATTGGCCATGGCCAAGGTGGCGCAGGAGAAAAAGCGCGTGTTCATCAACAACGGCGCGGCCACCTCGGCACTCACCAACGAGCAGTGCAGCCCCTACACGGTGCACTACGCCTACGACACCGTGGCGCTGGCCAAGGGCACCGGCGCCACCATCGTCGATGGCGGCGGCAAGAGCTGGTTCTTCCTCACGGCGGACTACGCGTTCGGCCATGCACTGGAGGCCGATGCGAGCACGGTGGTCAAGGCCAAGGGCGGCACGGTGGTGGGCAGCGTCAAGCACCCGCTCAACGCGTCGGATTTCTCGTCCTTCCTGCTGCAGGCGCAGAACTCCAAGGCCCAGGTGCTCGGCCTGGCCAACGCGGGCGGCGACACCATCAACGCCATCAAGGCCGCCAAGGAGTTCGGCATCGGCAAGAGCATGAAGCTCGCCGGCCTGCTGATCTTCTTCAGCGACATCCACAGCCTGGGCCTCAAGACCACCGAAGGCCTGCAGTTCACGACGAGCTGGTACTGGGACCTGAACGACGACACGCGCAAGTTCGCCGACAAGTTCATGGAAAAGACCAAGCGCCGTCCGACCGAGATCCAGGCAGCCGACTACTCGGCCACCATGAACTACCTGAAGGCCGTCGAAGCCGCCAAGAGCACGGATGCCGACAAGGTGATGCAGGCCTGGCGCGGCATGAAGATGAACGACTTCTTCGGCTCCGGCACGCTGCGCCCCGATGGCCGCTACGTGCACGACATGTACCTGATGCAGGTGAAGTCGCCGGCCGAGTCCAAGGGCACCTGGGACTACTACAAGCTCGTCAAGAAGCTGCCCGGCGAGGAAGTGTTCGCCACCCAGGCCGAGAGCAAGTGCGCGGCCTGGAAATGACGCCCATGGCGCGCCGCCCGTTACGCTGACCCTCTTTTTCACCGCTTCACTGCCACTCGCGCCCTCCCATGCAAATCTTCGGTGTCTCACTGCCGGGCCTGTTGAGCCAGCTTCTGCTGGGGCTGGTCAACGGGTCGTTCTACGCCATCCTCAGCCTGGGGCTGGCGGTGATCTTCGGCCTGCTCAACGTGATCAACTTCGCGCACGGCGCGCTGTTCATGCTGGGCGCGATGCTCACCTGGATGGGCATGACCTACCTGGGCATCAACTACTGGGTGATGCTGCTGGCCGCGCCGGTGGTGGTGGGCATCCTGGGGGTGCTGATCGAGCGGCTGCTGCTGCGCTGGATCTACAAGCTCGACCACCTCTACGGCCTGCTGCTGACCCTCGGGCTCACGCTGCTGATCGAGGGGGTGTTCCGCTCCATCTACGGCGTCTCGGGCCTGGGGTACGACACGCCGGAACTGCTGGAAGGCGCGACCAACCTCGGCTTCATGATCCTGCCCAACTACCGCGCCTGGGTGGTGGTGGCCTCGCTCGTGGTGTGCCTGGGCACCTGGTACGTGATCGAAAAGACCAAGCTCGGCGCCTACCTGCGCGCCGGCACCGAGAACCCGCGCCTGGTGGAGGCCTTCGGCGTGAACGTGCCGGTGATGATCACGCTCACCTACGCGTTCGGCGCGGCGCTCGCCGCCTTCGCCGGCGTGCTGGCCGCGCCGGTCTATCAGGTCACGCCGCTCATGGGGCAGAACCTCATCATCGTCGTGTTCGCCGTGGTGGTGATCGGCGGCATGGGCTCGATCATGGGCTCGATCCTCACCGGGCTGGGCCTGGGCGTGATCGAAGGGTTCACCAAGGTGTTCTATCCCGAGGCTTCTTCCACCGTGGTGTTCGTCATCATGGTGATCGTTCTCCTCATCCGCCCCGCCGGCCTGTTCGGCAAAGAGAGATAAGCAGGGGCCGCACGCATGAACTCCCAAAAACTCGCCCCCATCGGCTACGGCCTGCTGCTTGCCGCATTGCTGGCGGCGCCCTTCCTGGGCGCCTACCCGGTTTTCGTGATGAAGCTCATGTGCTTCGCGCTTTTCGCCTCGGCGTTCAACCTGCTGCTGGGCTACACCGGGCTGCTGTCGTTCGGCCATGCGGCCTTCCTGGGCGGCGCGGCCTACGTGGCCGGCCACGCCATCAAGGTCTGGGGCCTCACCCCCGAGCTGGGCCTGCTGGCCGGCACCGCCGGCGGCGCGCTGCTGGGGCTGCTGTTCGGCTGGCTGGCCATCCGGCGCCAGGGCATCTATTTTTCGATGATCACGCTGGCGCTGGCGCAGATGCTGTTCTTCGCCTGCCTGCAGGCGCCGTTCACGGGTGGGGAGGACGGCCTGCAGGGCGTGCCGCGCGGCAAGCTCTTCGGGCTCATCGACCTGTCCAGCGACCTCACCATGTACTACGTGGCGCTGGTGGTGGTGGTGCTGGCCTTCCTGCTCATCGTGCGCACCATCCACTCGCCGTTCGGCCAGGTGCTCAAGAGCATCAAGGAAAACGAGCCGCGCGCCATTTCGCTGGGCTACGACACGCACCGCTTCAAGCTGCTGGCCTTCGTGATCTCGGCCGCGCTCGCCGGGCTGGCCGGCTCGCTCAAGACGCTGGTGCTGGGCTTTGCCACGCTGTCCGACGTGCATTGGACGGCCTCGGGCCAGGTCATCCTGATGACGCTGGTGGGCGGCCTCGGCACGCTGTCGGGCCCGCTGGTCGGGTCGGCCGTGGTCGTGCTGCTGGAAAACAAGATCGGCGAGTTCGGGCACCTGGTCGCCTCGATC
Source organism: Acidovorax sp. NCPPB 3576 (assembly GCF_028473605.1). NCBI lineage: Bacteria > Pseudomonadati > Pseudomonadota > Betaproteobacteria > Burkholderiales > Comamonadaceae > Acidovorax > Acidovorax sp. NCPPB 3576. The sequence goes on from NZ_CP097267.1 coordinate 1,365,193, forward strand.
ACGGGCGTGGAATGGTTCAACACGCTGGGCGAGTCGGTCACCATGGTCACCGGCCTCATCTTCGTGGTGTGCGTGCTGGCGTTTCGCCGCGGGATCATGGGCGAGATCATCGCGCGCCTGCCTCGGCGGGCCGGGCGCAAGGCCTGAGCCGAAGCGGGCGGCGAGATGCGGCCTGGGCCACGCGCCCTCGCTCCCGGCCCCTGCTAAAGCCGCAGCGGCCGGGCGTAGCCGGTCATCTCCAGGTAGCCGCGTCCTGCCACTTTGCCGGCCAGGTCCCGCAACTCGCTGAGTCCCTCCCAGTAGATGGCGCCGGTCGAGGCCTGGCTGTCCAGCTCCTGCGCATCCAGCAGTGCATGCACTTCGAACGATCCGGCCGGCGTATCCACGCGCCACTGCACCGGGTAGCGCGCCTGGCTGGCGGGGCTGGTCCAGTGGCGCTGCGGGGTGAACGCGACGGCCTGCGGCCCGAACACCTGCGTGGTGCCCCCGGCCGCGCGCAGCGAGCCGCCGGCCCAGAGCGCCGAGCCGTCGCCGCGCCGCATGCGAAACGCCGTGAGCGCGCTGCCGTCCTGCAGGTTCATGCCGATCCAGTCCCAGCCCACGGCATCGGGGTGCACCAGCGCATCGCTCCATTCGTGGTCCAGCCAGGCGCGGTTGTCCAGGCTGCCCGGGGCTGTGGCTTCCACAGCCATGCGCCGGCCTGCCAACTGCAGATGCCCGGTCACGGACATTTGCGGCTGGCTGTAGTAGTAGCTGGCCTGCGTGGCGTCCGGCCCCTTGCGCGACAGGCCCTGTGCGCCCTGCAGCAGGACGGGCTGGGTGGTGTCGAACTGCAGGTCCAGCGCGAAGTCGGCCGCTCGAACCTGGGCCGCATAGCGGCTCCCCGCACCGCGGGGAGTGCGAACCAGCGTCCAGTCGCCCAGGCGGATGTCGGTGTCGGCTTCACTGGCCCCGGCGATGCCGAAGCCGGCGCGCGCGATGCGCTGGTCATGGTGCAGCGCGGCGCGGCCCAGGTCGGTCAGCGCGGCATGCGCGAACACCAGTTGTTTGGCGGCGAACGCCGACTGCAGCGGCTGCGCGGCCTCGACCCGCGAGCGAAAGAACGTCACCTGAAACCCCCACAGCCGCCCCGCCGCGCGCGCCTGGCCGGTGATGTACCACCACTCGGTCCGCAGCGCCGGATGGCTGCCATGGTCCTGCGGGAACACCAGCGTGCGGGGGGGGAGGGCGTGGGCGGGTAGCCAGGGCGCGCCGCCAGCCAGGGCCGTGGCCGCCAACCAGGCGCGACGACTCCAGCCAGGCGGCGACAGGGCGAGGGGGGCGAGCGGTTTCATTCCGTCGGTCGAGCGAGGTTGTCCGCTGAAATGGTGCGGTCGCCTGCTGGCGGGGCGGTAAGGTCGGTCAGGCGCATCGGGCCATTGTCACCGCGCGGGGAGAGACGGGTAGCGCGTACCGATCCATGGCACGGGCATGGAGCCGCGTTGGAGGAGCCAAAGACCGAATGGCTGCCGGTTTGCCGCCATGCCGGCACACGTGTTCAGCCCGGCGTCACAGCCCGTAGAACGTGCGATTGGCCTGCATGCGCGCAGCCTCCGATGCGGGAAAGCGCTGGTCGCGCAGCAATTGGCGCAAGGCGTCCCGGCCCTGGTCCTGCGCGCCGGGGGCGTAGAAGGAACTGACGGCCAGTTCGTCCAGCGCGCGCCAGGCGTACACCGCGCCGTCCACGAAAAGGATGTCCGCCGGCTTCGGGATGCGTGCGGCCTGCTGGGCATACAGGTGTGCCAGCGCGAACTCCGAACGCAGGCGGTGGTAGCGTGCCAGCTCGCACAGCGGTTCGGCGCGCTGGGGCCGCTGTGCGTAGGCGGCGAGATAGGCGTCGCGCACCGCGCTGTCGGGCATCTGCAGGCGCTCGGTCAGCACCGCGACCTGGAACAGCGCGTACCACGATTCTTCTTCCCAGCCGCCCATGCCGGCGCGGCGGCGGTACCACTCCAGGCTGTCCTGCAGGCGGCCCGCGTCGCGGTAGCTTTGTGCCAGATAGAACACGTTGCGGGTGTTGTCCGGGTGCTCGCGCAGGTCCTGCTCCAGCACCGCGATGTCGCGCAGGTACGTGTCGGGATCGCGCCCGCGCGCGCCGTCGTGGGCCACCTCGATGACCGGACCCGCCAGCGTCTGCCATGGGCCGTGCGAGGGGGCCGTGAGGTATTCGTGCAGCACGCCTTCCCAGCGCCAGTCCACGCGCGTGGCCACCATGCTGTTGCGCTGGTATTCCCAGCCGTTCATGTCGCACAGGAAGAGGTAGCCGTCGGCATCCAGCGCCGGCCACTGGTAGTGCTCCGGCATGCGCAACTGCTCATCGGCGTCGATGAACAGCAGGTAGCCGGCATGCGGCCGTGCCAGCTCCAGGGCCTCGTTGCGGTTGTGCGCGAAGTTCTTCCACGGGCGTTCGTGCAGGGTTCCGGGAACGTCCTGCAGGAAGCGGCGAACGATGTCCTGCGTGCCGTCCGTGGAACCCGTGTCCACGATGACCCAATGGTCGATGAACGGCCGCACCGAATCGAGGCACCGGGTGATCACCGGTGCCTCGTTCTTCACGATCATGTTGAGGCAGACGCGGGGGCGGATCACTGCGGGTGCCGCGGCACCCGCAGGAACGGAAAGCCGAAGGCGTTCATATCCCGGGATGCCTCACGGAGGGGCGTTACTGGCAATATGCTTCAGCCACCACGTTGGCGACTTCGGTGCAGTTGAACTTGCAGGACCACTGCGTTGCGGACGAGCGATAGGACGATGCGATGACGTTGCGGAAATCGGTTGAATTGCACCCGCCGGACACGACGTTGCCCGCGCTGCAGGTCGCCGTCCGGGTGTCCTCGCCAGTACCGCCGTTGCAATTGGTGGCGGGAGACTGGGACGTGGTCAACGTGCCCACGCTGCCCGTGGCCCCCGTTGCGCCGGTAGCCCCCGTCGTGCCGGTCGGCCCCGTGGCGCCAGTGGTGCCCGTCGCGCCAGTGACTCCGGTGGTGCCCGTCACGCCCTGGATGCCTTGGATACCTTGGGGGCCCGTGGCTCCGGTCGTGCCTGTGGCGCCGGTCACACCCGTTGCTCCGGTGACTCCGGTGGCGCCTGTGGCGCCTGTGGCGCCAGTCACCCCGGTGGCGCCCGTGGCCCCAGTCACCCCCGTCGTACCCGTGGCGCCCGTCGCACCCGCCCCGGTGGCGCCCGTGGCCCCTGTGACGCCGGTCGGGCCCGTCGCGCCAGTGGGGCCCGCGGCTCCGGTCGCACCCGTGGCGCCGGTCGCACCCGTGCCCACGCCCGCCGCGCACTGCGTCAACTGGCCCGTGCCGGCGTCGTAGCAGGTCAGGTTGCTGTTGGTCGGCGAGGCGGACAGGCCAGGCACATAGACCTCGCCCGTGCCTTGCACGCGCAGGCGCTCCTGGCCGCCCTGGCCTTTGATCACGAAGCCGCCGCCTGCGGGCGGCGTCACGGTGATATCGGCAGCCATCACTCCGGCGGCGTGCAGGGCCAGGACGGAACTCAGTGCAGGAGCGACCCAGTAGCGGTGCAGGCGATTCTTGGACATGGCGAAACCCTCTCTTATCTAGCGGTAGTTTGAATTTTCAATGGCGCCTGGCCGGCGCGATGCATCAGCTGAGCCGGCGGGAGTGCGCCGCGAATTCGCGCCGCTTCCAGTACATGGCCATGCCGATCAGCAGCGATAGCAGGATCAGCCCGTACTCGCTGAGCGTCGGAATGGCTGCCACGGTGGTCACGGCGCCGATCTGGACGGTGCCGGTCACGCTGGCAAAGTTGCGCACCACGGTGGCGTTGGGGCCCAGGTTGACCACGGCCGTCGTGCCGCTGGACGACACGAGTTGCACGTTCTGCCCCGGCGCGCCTTGGACGGTGAGCGTGCCCAGCACCGTGATGTTGGTGCCTGCAGGCAGCACGAAGGTGCGGCCGGTGGTGCTGGAGATCGTGAGGTTCTGGAACACGAAATTGCCGCTGATCTGGCTGGTGTTGCCGGGATCGCAGCCATCGCGCAGCACCACGGTGTTGCTACCGGTGCTGACGTTGCCGGTGGAGATGAGATTGCCGCCCACCGAGATGACGCCGTTGCTGCCCGTGACGTTGGAGCCCGAGCCGAAGGTGGCATCGGTGTCCACGGTCACGGTGCCTCCATTGAGGTTCAGCGTGCCTTGCATGTCGAGCGCTGAGCAACCCAGATCCGTCTGGCCCCCCGCAGGCACATCGAGCGACGAGCCCGGCGGGAAGACCCATTGCGCGGCAGCAGGGCTGCACAGGACCACAGTGGCCGCGAACCCGACCAGGAGCCGCCCAAGTGCTTTTTTCATACTGATTTCCTTGATTGATAGGACATGCAAGACGGCCGGTTCACTCCTGTCCGGCCAGCCATGTCCTGGGTCCGCATTGCGGTTTTCTAATTAACTATCGCCGCCGCATCATCGCTAAATAAATACTGGCTTGCAAACAAAATTTAACGCCTGTGACGGCGGTGCATCAATCGGGTAAACGCCCATGGCCACCGGTGCGCTCTTTTTCCGGCCTGCATCGCAGGCCTACCAGTCTTCCTTGACGGCCAGCACCGCCTGCCGTCCCCCTGCCGCGCGCCCCGCCAGCCAGGCGGTCACCGTGCCGGTGGCCAGCACGGCCGCGCAAAGGGCCAGCAGCCGCCACCAGGGCACGCGCAGGTCCATGGTCCAGTGAAAGCTCTGCGGATTGACCACGTGCACCAGCACCACCGACACGGCCAGCCCCAGCAGCGTGCCCGCCACCGCCCCGATGGCCGTCCATGCGGCCCCTTCGCCCGCCACCACCGCCAGCACCTGCCGGCGCGTGAGGCCCAGGTGCGCGAGCAGTCCGAATTCCTTGCGCCGCGCCAGCACCTGGGCGCTGAAGCTGGCGGCCACGCCAAACAGGCCGATGCCGATCGCCACCGCCTGCAGCCAGTAGGTGACGGCAAAGCTGCGGTCGAAGATGCGCAGCGAGCGTTCGCGGATGCCCGCCGCCGACGCGAATTCCAGCGCCCCGCCATTCACCGTGCCCGCGCTGTCCATGGCCTCGCCGGACAGGGTTTTGGCCAGCCCCTCGATCGACTGGCGCAGCGCGGCCTCGTCAACGCCCGGTTGCGGCCACAGCGCCAGGTCGTTCGTGCGCGTGTCGCCGGTCAGGCGCACGAAGTCCGCACGGTCCAGCGTCACCGCACCGAACTGGCGCACATAGTCGCGCCACACGCCCGCTATGAAAAACGGAGCAACCTGCCGGGAGCTTTCTTGCGCCAGCGGCCGAAAAGACTGCGAAAGCGCCGGCCAGTCCATGCCGGGCCGCACGCCGTACAGGTCGAGCACGGCCTCGCTCACGTACACGCCGATGCGCCCCGGTGGTACGGGCAGCGGCGTGCCCACCAGCGGCAGCACCTGGGCCGGTTCGCCGTCCAGCGGCCGGGCCAGCACAGCGATGGCGGGGCGGGCAGGGTCCAGCAACAGGCTGCTGGTGCGCAGGGCCTGCACGCGCGCCACCCCGGGCAGCCGGGCCACCGCCGTGTCGAATCCGGGGGGAAAGGCTGCGATGTCGTCCGCCCCCGCTGAACCCGTCGCGCTGGCCAGGCGCAGGTAGAGCGGAGCGGGCAGCACCGCGTCCAGCCACTGCCCGACCGATCCGCGAAAGCTGCTCACCATCACCGTGAGCGCCACGGCCAGGCTCAGGCTGGCCACCACGCCGCCCACCGCCACGGCGGCGGTGCCGCGCGTGCGGCGTGCGCGCTCCAGGGCCAGCATCGGCAGCAGGTGCCGGCCGGCCAGCGGAGCCAGCCCGCGCAACAGCCCGCCCACGGCCCAGGGCAGCAGGGCGATGCCGCCCACCAGCAGCAGGCCCACCGAGACATAGGCGGCCAGCGGAATGCCGAATACGGGCGGTGCGCCCGCGAGCAGGGCGCCGGCCACGACCAGCAGCAGCGCCAGCCCGCCCTTTTGCGATCCGCCCAGCGCTGCACCCAGGCCCTTGAGTGTCTGCGCGGGCGGCAACTGCTGGGCCGCGCGGGCCGGCCACCAGCCGCCCACGAGCGCCGCGGCCAGGCCCAGCAGGCCATACAGCAGCGCGGCTGGCGCGCTCCATTGCAGTGCCGGCTGCACCCCCGCGAAATAGCCACCGCCCAGATCCCCGCCCAGCCAGCGCAGCGCCAGGGCCGCCAGCGCCGTGCCCAGCGCGATGCCGGCCGCACTGCCCGCCGCGCCCAGCGCCGCCGACTCGGCCAGCACCAGGGCCAAGCGCTGGCGGGGCGTGGCGCCCAGCACGGCCAGCAGGGCGAACTGCGGCGCCCGCTGGGCCACGCTCAGGGCCAGCACCGAGAACACGAGGAACGCGCCGGTGAACAGCGCCACCAGCGCCAGCACGGTCAGGTTGACGCGGTAGGCGCGGGACAGGTTGCTGGTGCGCGCGGTGGCGTCCCCGGGCTGCAGCACCGCCACGCCGGCCGATGCACCGGGCAGGGACTGCAGCGCCTGGCGGAAGGCGTCGGCACTGGCGCCCGGGCGCAGTTGCACGTCGATGCGGCTCAGTTGCCCGCCGCGCTGGAACAGGTCCTGCGCCGCGCCGATGTCCATCACGGCCAGCGGCGCACCGCCCGCGGCCACCGTGCCTGCCACGCGCACCGTGTGCACCTGCAGGCCCACCCGAAGCTGCAACGCCGGCACCACGGCATCGCCGCGCAGCCCGAGCGCCTGCAGGGCCGCGCCGTTCAGGAACACCGTGGCCGGTGCCAGCAGCGCCAACGGGTCGGCGCCTTCGAAGGCACGGGGCATCAAGGCCGGCGCCATCGTCGGCAGCAGCAGCGCATCGGCCCCCACCACGCGCAAGGCCACCGGGGCGGGATCGGGCGCGCCGGGCACGCTGGCCTGGGCGGACACCTCCAGCACCGGACCGGCCCGCGCCACCAGTGGGTGCGTGGCGACCGGGCCGTACAGCGCTTCCGGCAGGCTGCCTTGCGCCGCGCGCAGTTCCAGGTCGGGCTGGCCGTTGACGCTGCGCACGGCCTGCGCGAATTCCGACAGGGCCGACGCATTGATCACATGCACCGCGAAGGCCAGCGCCACGCCCAGCATGACGGCGGCCACTGCGGCTGCGGCGCGCCAGGGGTGGTGGCGCAGTTCCTGCCAGGAGAAGGTGCGCAGCAGGCGGAGCATGGGGGGCGTCCGGTGCCGTTCAGGTCGCAGGTGGTGCGACCGGGCCGGGCTGGCCCGCGGAAGGCGCCATGCCGCCGGCCGTGAGGCGCAGCCGCCGGTCCGCCCGGGCCGCTGCGGCGTCCGAATGGGTGACCAGCACCAGCGCGGCGCCGTGTTCGCGCGTTTGCGCCAGCAGCAGGTCCATCACGCGGGCGGCGGTGGAGGGGTCGAGATTGCCCGTGGGCTCGTCGGCCAGCAGCAGGGCGGGGCGGTGCACCAGCGCGCGGGCGATGGCCACGCGCTGCAGTTGCCCGCCGCTCAGTTGCTGGGGCAGGCGATCGCCCAATCCGTCGAGGCCCACGGCGGCCAGCATGTGCGCCACCCGCCCCGGATCGGTGCGGCCCAGCAGCATGAGCGGCAGGGCCACGTTCTGCGCCACGTCCAGGTGCGGCAGCACATGGAAAGCCTGGAACACGAAGCCCACGTGCGTGCGCCGCCAAAGGGCGCGCTGCGTGTCGTCCAGCGTGGACAGGTCGGTGCCGCCGTGCACGATGCGGCCCGTGTCCCAGGTATCGAGGCCCGCCAGGCAGTTGAGCAGCGTGGACTTGCCTACGCCCGATTCGCCCACGATGGCCACGAACTCGCCCGGGTGCACGGCCAGGTCCACCTGCGCGAACACGTCGGCCTCGCCGTAGCGCTTGCCCAGTCGTTCGACGCGCAGCATGGCGGTGCCGGGCGGTGCTTCGCTCATGCCGCAGCCTGGCCGGCCAGCCGCCGGTGCACGGCCTGCACCATCCGCTCGGTGGCGCCGGGCGCATCGCAGGGGATGGCGTGGCGTGCCGGCATGCTGCGCAGCCAGGTCACCTGGCGCTTGGCCAGTTGCCGGGTGGCGGCCATGCCACGCTCGCGCAGGCCGGCGAGGTCCAGCGTGCCGGTGGCGGCCTCGCCGTCGAGCACCTCCCACGCTTGGCGGTAGCCTACGCAGCGCATGGAAGGCAGGTCCGGATGCAGGTCGCCGCGCGCGCGCAGGCGCCGCACTTCATCGACGAAACCGGCGTCCAGCATGGCGTCGAAGCGCTGGGCGATGCGGCCATGCAGCCAGGCGCGGTCTTCGGGCTCCAGAGTGAAAAGGGCATCCACCGCAGTATTGGCGCCGTCCTCTGCTCCCTTTTTGATGGTGTGAAAGCTCGACAGCGGCTGCCCTGCGATGCGCCACACCTCCAGCGCGCGCTGGATGCGCTGGCTGTCCGCCGGTGCCAGGCGCGCGGCGGTGGCCGGGTCCACGCGGGCCAGCTCGGCGTGCATGCCGGGCCAGCCGATGGCGGCGGCGCGCGCTTCCAGTTCGGCACGCACGGCGGGGTCGGCGGGCGGCATGTCGTCGATGCCGTCCAGCAGCGCCTTGAAGTACAGCATGGTGCCGCCCACCAGCAGCGGCAGCGCGCCGCGGGCGCGGATCTGCGCGATGAGCCGGGTCGCGTCGGCCACGAATTCGGCCGCGCTGTAGGCGTGCAGCGGGTCGCGGATGTCGATCAGGTGGTGCGGCACCGCGGCCAGTTCGTCGGGCGTCGGCTTGGCCGTGCCGATGTCCATGCCGCGGTACACCAGCGCCGAATCGACGCTCACGATCTCCACCGGGCAATGCGGCGCCAGCGATGCGGCCAGCGCCAGGGCGCCCGCCGTCTTGCCCGAGGCCGTGGGGCCGGCCAGCGCGATGCAAGGCAGCGTTTCAGGCAGGCGCATGGGGCTCTCCGTGTCGTTGCACCAGCGTCCAGGCGGTCAGGGCCAGCGCGGCCGAGCAGGCCCACACGCCGTGCACCAGCGGCCACACGGTGCCGTCCAGCCGCGCGCCGACCCATCGGCCCACGGCGAAGGCCACCAGCATCATCATGAAACCATTCAGGGCCGAGGCCACGCCGGCCGCCTGCGGAAACGGCCCCACCGCACCGCTTTGCCCGCAGGGCTGGTGGATGCCATGCGCCACCATGAACAGGCACATCGGCAGCAGCAGCGCCAGCGGCGCATGCCAGCCGGCGTAGGCCGCCGCGGCCATCAGCGTGCCGCCGAGCAGGCTGACGGCGCCGGCCACCGCCACGGTGCGCCGCACGCCCAGGCGCGCGAGCAGTTGCCGGCACAGCACCGTGCCCACCAGGTACGCCAGCGCGGTGGACAGCAGCACGGCGCCGTATTGCGGGCGCGAAAGCCCCAGGGCCTCGATGAAGACGAACGACGACGCGGCAAGGAACGTGAACAGCCCGCCGTAGCTGGCCGTGGTCAGCAGCGAATAGGCCCAGAACGTGCGGTGCCGCAGCACCGTGGCCCAGGTGCGCGCCAGCGTGGCCGGCCGCAGGGCGTGCGGATTGCGCCGCGCCAGCGTCTCGGGCAGGCCCAGTGCGACCACGGCCAGCGTGGCCACGCCGTAGGCGGTGAGGGCCGAGAGCGCCGCGCGCCAGCCCAGCCACTCCGTCAGCAGCCCGCCCACCGGCGCGCACAGGCTGGCCGCGATGCCCAGCCCGGTGAGGGCCCGCGACATGGCCCGCGCGCCCAGCGCCGGCGTGTACAGGTCGCGCACGATGGCGCGGGCGCACATCACCACCGCGCCCATGGCCGCGCCCTGCGCCACGCGCCAGCCGATCAGCCATTCCATCGACGGGGCGAGCACGCTGGCGACCGAGGCCAGGGTGTAGGTGGAAAGACCGGCCAGCAGCACCGGCCGGCGGCCGAAGCGGTCCGACAGCGGCCCCCAGACGAGTTGCGAGCACCCGAAGGCCAGCAACAGCGCGCTGAGGGTGAGCTGGGCCGACGCCACGGGAGCGTCCAGGCTGCGCGTGAGCGACGGTAGCGCAGGCAGGTAGAGATCGGTGGTGACGGGCTGCAGGCTCAGCAGCAGCGCGAGCACGGTGATGGCCAGACCCGGCGCGACGGCCACGGCCGGCGGCTCCTGGCCCGCCGCGGCGAAAGGGGGGACGGACATGCGGGCGAGCCTACCAGATGGATGCGGCCGCAAGCACCGGGCAGCCGCCTCGGGCCCGACCGGCTCAATACACGTGGAACAGGTCCGCCAGCGCGGCGCGGTACTGCGGCTCGCCCACCGTGTTGGTGCTGTGGTGCGTGCCGCCTTCCACCAGCACGAAGCGCTTGGGTTCCTGCGCGGCCTCGTAGAGCTTGCGGCCGAGCGTCGGCGGGATCAGGCTGTCGTCGCTGCCGTGCACCACCAGCAGCGGCGAGCCGATGTGCGCCACCTTGCGCGCCGACTCGAAGCGCTGCGTGATGAGGGCCGACACCGGCAGCCAGCCCCATTTGAACGTGGCCACCACCTCGGGGATGTTGGTGAAGGTGCCTTCCACGATGGTGCCCTGCTCGTCGTTCACCATCGCGGCCAGGTCGATGGCGATGGCGCCGCCGAGCGAGTGGCCGAAGATGTAGCGCGGCTGCTGTGGGGCACGCTGCGCCAGCCAGTCCCACGCGGCGCGGGCGTCCTCCAGAGCCGTCGTCTCCGACGGCAGGGCCGCGCTGCTGCGCCCGAAGCCGCGGTAATCGACCGCCAGCACCGAGAACCCCATGCTCTGCATGCGCCGCATGCGGCCCGCGGATCCCGACACGTTCCAGCGCGCGCCGTGCAAGTAAAGCAGCACGGGTGCGTCGGCCCGCGCGGCCGGCAGCCACAGGCCGTGCAGCTTCTCGGCCTTGCCGGTGGCTTGCGAGTCGAATGCGATCCAGACGTCTTCCATGTCGTCCGTGGCCTGGGCACCGCCCCAGGCGCGGTCGCTGGGCTGGAAGATCCACTCGCGCTGCTTGGCGTCGAGGGTGGCGCAACCCGCCGTGATGGCCATGGCCAGGGCGATGGATGAAATGAGGAGCCAGCGTTTCATGGGTAGGACTGAGTGCCGCGGCGGCGGGAAAGTTCTGTGGCAGTGTTTCAGCGGGTATGCCGGCGTTTTGATTGCCTGGAGCGCTCACTTTTTAATAGCAAATCGGGAAATCCCCGGCTTTTCCGCCTTTTGCAAGAAACGCGCCCGCCGATGCGCTTTGTTACATCGGGATGGTGCTGGAGAGATGGCTTGATTTCGGCACCGCTGGCCAGGACAAAAGCCCGGGCAAGCGCCGATTGACGCTGCAGCGCAGCATCGATAGGCCGTGACGGCCGGATGGTGTGGCCCGTAGGATGCGCACTCCGGGTGGCAGGGTGGGGCAACAACGCACAACAACGGTGCAACCGGCGCAGCGATACCGATGCCGCGGCAAAGTTCCCCAAGTCACCGTCCTGTCATGTGGCGCCTCCACAGTGGCGCACTTCAACGATCAACGAGGTAGAGCAATGCACCTGTCTGGTTTCAAAGGGGCCGCGCTGGCCCTGGCCGCCGCTGCCGCCCTGGCCGCCTGTGGCGGCAACGACGATGATTTCCCCACGCTGAATGGCGCCAAGCCCCTGGTGATCGGCCATCGCGGTGCCGCCGGCTACCTGCCGGACCACACGCTGGAAGGCTACAAGAAGGGCATCGAGCTGGGCGCGGACTTCATCGAACCGGACCTCGTGGCCACCAAGGACGGCGTGCTGATCGCTCGGCACGAACCCAACATCACCGGCACCACCGACGTCTCGCAGCGCCCGGAGTTCGCCAGCCGCAAGACCAGGAAGATGGTCGATGGCGTGGAGGAAGAGGGCTGGTTCGCCTCCGACTTCACCCTGGCCGAGATCAAGACCCTGCGCGCCATCCAGCCCCTGGCCGAGCGCGACCAGTCGTTCAACGGCAAGTACCAGATCCCGACGCTGGCCGAAGTGCTGGACCTCGCCCGGTCCGAGGGCACGCGCGTGGGCCGCACCGTGGGCGTGTACATCGAAACCAAGCACCCCACCTACCACGCCAACCTGAACCTCAAGCTCGAAGACCGGCTGCTCGGCACGCTCTCGCAATACGGCTACACCACGGCGACGTCGCCCGTCATCCTGCAGTCGTTCGAGGTGTCCAACCTCAAGTACCTGCGCACCAAGACCCAGGTGCGCCTGGTGCAACTGGTGGATGCCAACGACATCAAGGCCGACGGCAGCATGGACCTGACCGCGCCCTACGACAAGCCGTACGACTTCGCCGTGGCCCGCGACCAGCGCACCTTCGCCAGCCTGCTGACGCCCGCGGGCTTGAAGGAGGTCAAGACCTATGCGGACGGCATCGGTCCCTGGAAGCCCTATCTGATCTCCTCGAAGCTGGTGGACGACAACAAGGACGGCCAGCCCGACGACCTGAACGGCGACGGCAAGATCGACGAGCGCGACCGCGTGATGATGCCCGCGACCTCCGTCGTGTCCGACGCGCATGCGGCCGGCCTGTTCGTGCATCCGTACACGTTCCGCAGCGAGGCGCGCCGCCTGGCGTCCGACTTCAAGGGCGACCCGAAGGCCGAATACCGCCTGTTCTATCGCCTGGGCGTGGACGGCGTGTTCGCGGACTTTCCCGACCACGCCAAGGCGGCGCGGGACGACTGATCGATCGCTCGATGGCCGGTGGACCACTCATCCGCCGGCTGGGCGGCCGAATGGATGCGCGCCTGCTGGTTCGCGATGCAGTGCAGGTGCGGCGGACCTGCGCGCCGGGGCGCTGTCGAGTGCGGTCTAGAAGCTGCGTTTGACTCCGATGCTCAGCAGGGTCTTGCCCTGCCGCCGGCCGATGACGCCATCCAGTTGCCAGCCCGGCGTCCATTCCCACAGCGCGCCGGTCTGGTACGTGGGCGACCCGCCGCGCTGTCCGAACGCTTCGACATGGGCGGTGACCGTGCCCCAGGTGGATTCGACCGCGGCACCCCAGGTGGGCAGCCAGCGGTGGTCGGGCGTGTGCAGCGTGCCTGCGTTGGCATGCACGGCCCCCCAGCTGGCAATGCAGGTGCCCAGCAGGTTGAGGGCCCGCGTGCTGCGGGGTTCGCGGTGGGTGTGCCACAGGCCCACGCTGCTGGCCGCATGGCAGCCTTGCTCGGGCGGCGGCGTCCATTGCCATTTGGCCACCACGCTTTGCACTGTTGCGTGGCCGTCCAGATCGCGCGCCAGCAAGGCGCCCAGCTCCAGGCCTGGCAGCGCCAGTGGCGCGTAGGCCGGTGCCACATAGAAAGCACCGCGATCATGGTGCACGCCCTCCCACCACAGTTCCACATGCCCTTCGCCCGGGGCGTTCACCCCTGCGTCGTCCACCGTCAGGGGCCGCCCCGCATGGGCCGGCAGCGTGATGGCGGCGATGGCCGCCAGGGCCGCCACGCCATAGCCCTGGCAGGCAGCACGAAGGTGGGACGGATTTCGGCGGCGCAGGGGCATGGTGGTTTACCTCGGTGGCCGGGGCCGCAAAATCTCAGCGCCCGCGCAGGAAGAGGGCGTCCAGCTCGCGCATGGACAGTTGCCGCCAGGTGGGGCGGCCGTGGTTGCACTGGTCGGATCGGTCGGTGACTTCCATCTGGCGCAGCAGGGCGTTCATTTCATCGAGGGTGAGGCGGCGGTTGGCACGCACCGCACCGTGGCAGGCCATCGTACCCAGGATTTCATTGCGTGCGCGCTGCACCACGGTGCTGGCGTCGTGCGCCGCCAACTCGGCGAGCACGCTGCGTGCCAGCTCCACGGCGTTGCCCTGCGCCAGCGAGGTGGGCACGGCGCGCACGGCCAGCGTCTTGGGGGAGAAAGGAACGATCTCCAGTCCCAGCATCGCCAGCGTGTCGGCCTGCGCCTCGGCGGTGGCCACCTCGTGCGGCGTGGCGGCGAAGGTCGCGGGGATCAGCAGCGGCTGGCTGGCGATGCGCTCGCTGCTGTCCACCTGCGCCTTGAGCCGCTCGTACACGATGCGTTCGTGCGCGGCATGCATGTCCACGATCACCAGGCCGTGCGCGTTCTCCGCAAGGATGTACACGCCCTGGATCTGCGCCACTGCACGGCCCAGGGGCCAGGCGGGGGCGTCTTCGCCGTGCGCAGTCGGGGCTGTGCTTGCCGGTGGCGAAGGCTGCAGGTTCTGAGGCGATGGGGGCGGGGCCCATGCGCCAGGGCGGGCCGTCGCGGGGCCGGCCGCGCTGGGGTGGCCCCAGCCGGCCTGCGGCTCCTGCACACCGGCCACGGAATAAACGCCTTGCCCTGCATCGCCGGGTGCCTTGGGCGATCCCCACAATGCCTGCAGGTCGGTCACCCGATGGCCGGCCACGGGCTCATCGAACCGAATGGCTGCTTGCGCCTTCCATCCGGACCCCATCATCGGCGAGGGGGCCGAGGCGGCCCCGACGGCCTCGATTGCCCCGTCGGTGGCCGGAGTTTCGGCAGCGCCGCTCGCGGCGAGCGCCTGGGCGCGGGGCACGGCCAATGCGTTTTCCACCGCATGGCGCACGGCCTGGTGGACCTCGCGGCTGTCGCGAAAGCGCACCTCGATCTTGGTGGGGTGCACGTTCACATCCACCCGCAACGGGTCGATGGACACATACAGCGCATACACGGGCTGCTTTTGCCCGTGCAGCACGTCCTCGTAGGCGGCGCGCGCGGCGTGCGTGAGCACCTTGTCGCGCACGAAGCGGCCGTTCACGTAGCAAAACTGCTGGTCGGCGCGCGAGCGGGCCGCATCCGGCAGGCCCGCGCGGCCGGTTACCGTGATGGCGCCATGGCGGTGGCGCACAGCGACCGATTCCGCGAGGAAATCGTCTCCCAGCACATCGGCCAGCCGCCGGTCCAGCGCCTGTTGCAGCGCGCCATCGGAATCGTCGCCGGCGGCCAGGGTGGCGCGCCACTGCTCGACCAGCTTGCCTTCGTGCCAGATGGCAAAGCCCACATCGGGCCGGGCGAGCGCGTGGCGGCGCACGGCCTCGACACAGTGGGCCAGCTCGGTCGCATCGGTCTTGAGGAACTTGCGCCGCGCCGGCGTGGCGAAGAACAGCTCTTTCACCTCCACCGTCGTGCCCTGGCTGCGCGCGGCAGGCCGAAGCTCGCCGCTGCGCGCGTCCAGCAGGAAAGCGCTGGCCTGCTCCGCGGTGCGCGACAGCAAGGCCATTTCCGACACCGAGGCGATGGCGGCGAGCGCCTCGCCGCGAAAGCCCATGGTGGCCACGGATTCGAGGTCGTGCAGGTTGGTGATCTTGCTCGTGGCGTGGCGCCGAAGGGCGATCGGCAGTTCTTCCTGGGGGATGCCGCTGCCGTCGTCTTCTACCGAAATCAGGCGCACGCCGCCGGCCAGCAGGCGCACGGCGATATGGGTGGCGCCGGAGTCGAGCGCGTTGTCCACCAGTTCGCGCACGGCCGAGGCGGGCCGTTCGACCACCTCGCCGGCCGCGATCTGGCTGATGAGTTCGTCGGGCAGGTCGCGGATCGGTCGGCGCAGGGTGGGCTCTGTGGTCATTGCCCGGCATTCTAGGCAGTGCGGTTAGAGTACGCGCCGCATTGGCAATCCCGCCATCCCACTTTCCTCAGAAGGTCCGCCCTTGGAAATCATCCAGTTCCTGATCGACTTCATCCTGCACGTGGACAAGCACCTGGCGGCCTTCGTCAGCGCCTACGGCCCGTGGGTGTATGCGCTGCTGTTCCTCATCGTCTTCGTCGAGACGGGGGTGGTGGTGATGCCGTTCCTGCCCGGCGATTCGCTGCTGTTCATCGTCGGTGCGCTGTGCGGTGCGGGGCTCATGAACTTTCCGCTGGCCTGCGCCGTGCTGATCGCGGCGGCCATCCTCGGGGACCAGTGCAACTACACCATCGGGCGCTATTTCGGGCCCAAGGTGTTCCAGTGGCCCGATTCGCGCTGGTTCAACCGGCGCGCGTTCCAGCAGGCGCACGACTTCTACGAACGCTACGGCGGCGTCACCATCGTGCTGGCGCGCTTCATGCCTTTCATCCGCACTTTCGCGCCCTTCGTGGCCGGCGTGGCCGAAATGGGCCGGGCGAAGTTCACGGCGTTCAACGTGGGCGGTGCGCTGCTGTGGGTGCTGGGCATCTGCACAGCGGGCTACTTCTTCGGCAACTTCCCATGGGTGCAGGCCAATCTGGACAAGATCATCTGGGCGCTGATCCTGGTGCCGGGGCTGATCGCGCTCTACGGCGGCTGGCGCGCCGGCCGGCAGAAGCCGGCCTGAGCAGGGAGCCGGGGGCGCCGCGCCCCCGTCCCGTCATCAGGCGGGTCGAGCGAAAGCGCTGTCAGCGCATCGTGCGGTCCAGCCACTGCAGCAGCTGGCGGGTGACGAACTCCGGGTTGTCCAGGTTCGAGATGTGGCCGGCCTCGGGGATGACCACGGCATCGCAGCCGATCACCTCGGCCATGCCGTGCATCTCGTGCGGCGGGCGAGGAATGTCCTCATCGCCGCACATGAGCAGAGTGGCCTGCGGGCGGAGCGCGGCCAGCCGGTCCATCGCATCGGCGCGGCCGAAGATGATGCGGCCCAGCGGCACCACCGATTGGCGCAGTTGATCGGGCGCCATCGCCGCCAGGCTGCGGCCAAACGCGGCGGGGCGGGGGCTCGAGGGATCGGTGCCGGGCCGAAAGAAGATCGGCACGATGGCATCCACCAGCGGCTGGGTGATTTGCCCGCCGGCCTCGATCGCATCGAGCAGGCCGAAATAGCGCTGGCGCGTTGCCTCGGGCTCGGCTCCGAGGTAGGTATCCATCATCACCAGGCTGCGAACGCGCTCGGGCGCCTTGAGCGCAAGCTCCGCTCCCCACATGCCGCCCACCGAAAGGCCGACCACGGCGCATTCGCGAATGTGCAGGGCATCGAGCAATTCCAGCATCTGCGAGGCAAGTCCTTTCAGATCCTGGGTGTCGGCGGGCAGCGGCCCCGACGCGCCGTGGCCCCACAGGTCGGGCGCGATCACACGGTAGTGGCGCGACAACGCCTGGATCTGGGGCGCCCACATCGAAGAATCCCACAGGTAGCTGTGCCCGAGCAGCACGGCCGGGCCCCGGCCACGATCCTGGTAGTGCAGGTGGCAGCCTTGCGATGTGGTGAACCGTGTCTTGGCAGCAGCGCCCACCGCGTTCCCTGTGTTGCTCGCCAGGACGCTGCCCGACGCCATGGCGGCCGGTATGGCCATCAGTTGCAGGGCGGCACGGCGGCGGTTCAGCGCAGGCTCGAGTGGAGGATTTTCGGTGGCGGGTGCCAGGGACGATGGATGCATGAATTGCATTCTGCAGAGTGGAACAAGCGAAGAATGTTAGCCGCACTCATGCGCTTTAAATGTACTAAACCGTATCGGTTAGTGGGCGAGGCGCTTTTCTCGTTTTTTCATCACGCTCCCTGCCCATGCTCCGCTTGGCAGCAACGCAAAAACGCCTGCAAGGCACGGAGGCCCTGCAGGCGTTTTGTGATCGAAAGGATGGGGTTAAACCATCCCCGTCCGATCAGCGGCGGCGTTGGTCGCGGTCTTCGCCGAGTTCATGGCCGACCAGCGCACCGGCGCCGGCACCGATCACGGTCGCGGTCGTGCCACCGACGGCACTGCCCAACACGCCGCCGGCCACGGCGCCTACGCCGGTACCGATCTGTGCATTGGTGGGGTTGGAAGAGCAGCCGACGAGGCCGAGTGCGGCTGCGACAGCGGCGGCGGAAACGAGATGGCGGTAGTTCATGACTTGGCTCCTGGTATCTGTGAGGGCATGGGATCCGGACAGGACAGCGATCCGTTCAAACCGCTGCATTTGCCTGTCCCAACCCATGCCTGCACTATCGCCCCGGCGGCGCGCCTGCGGTGTAGGCAGGCGAGGCCGCCTGCTGTAGGAGGTGCCCCACCTGACCGCGGCTTGCGGATCAGCCCGGAGCCAGGCAGATGGTCACGAGAAGCGATGCGTCGCTCACCGCACGCAGCGAATGCGCGGCGCGGGGCTGCAGGTGCACGAAGTCGCCAGGGCGCAGCAGGCGCGCCCCGCTGGCGGTGTGGAACTCCGCCTCGCCCTCCAGGCATTGCACGGTGATCTCGCCCGGCGTGTCGTGCTGGCGCAAATCCTTGCCGGCCGGCAGCACGACGCGGATCACCTCCAGCTGGGCGGCCTTGATGATGGCCGTGGTGGCGGCGCCCGCCAACTTGTCGCCCAAGGGGCTCAGGCTGACGACCTCTCCGGAACGTGCGTGGTGCAGGGCCATGGGATTCTCCTCGTGGTTTTGGATCACGCTCTCAGGCCCGCTGCGCCGTCACACGGACCGGCTGCGCGCCAATGGCGGGTTTTTGGCAAAGTATCGCGTGATGCCGCGCATCAGCGCGTCGGCCAATTGCTGCTGGTAGGCGGCGGTGCGCAGCTTGGCTTCTTCCTCGGGGTTGCTGATGAAAGCGGTCTCCACCAGCACGCTCGGAATGTCCGGCGCCTTGAGCACGGCAAAGCCGGCCTGCTCCACGCGCGGCTTGTGCAGTTTGGCCATGCTGCCGATCTCGCCGAGCAGCACGCTGCCGAGCTTCAGGCTGTCGTTGATCTGCGCCGTGGTGCTCATGTCGAGCAAGGCGCTTTGTACGTGGCGGTCCTGCACGCGCACGTTGAGGCCGCCCACGAGGTCGGACTGGTTCTCCTTGTTGGCCAGCCAGCGGGCGGCCGAGCTGGAGGCTCCTCCCTGGCTCAGCGCGAACACGCTGGCCCCGCGCGCGGCAGGCGTGGTGAAGGCGTCGGCGTGGATGCTCACGAACAGGTCGGCCTGCACGCGGCGGGCCTTGTCCACGCGCACCCCCAGGGGCACGAAATAGTCGGCGTCGCGGGTGAGGAAGGCCCGCATGGGGTTGCCGCCGACCGTGGTGGCGTTGATGCGGTCGCGCAGCAGGTGCGCCACCTTCAGCACGACGTCTTTCTCGCGCGTGCCGCCGGGGCCGGTGGCGCCGGGGTCTTCGCCGCCGTGGCCCGGGTCCAGCGCCACGATGATGAGCCGGTCGGTCGCCTTCGCGATGGCGGGGGCGGCCGGTGCGGGCGACGGCGCATGCGGCGGTGTCGGGGCGGCGGCCGCCGCTGCCACCGCCGGTGGCGGTGCAGTGGGGGCGGCCGGGGCGGCCGGTGTGGGCAGGCCCGCCGGCGTGGGCGGGGCGCCGGGGCGCTGGATCTGCTGGGCGATCAAATCACCCAGCGGATCGCCCGCCGTGCCGGGCCTGCCTGCGGCGATGTTGGGCATGGGCGCGGTCGGCGGCGCTTCGCGCAGGCGCTCTGCGATGAGCGCCTCCAGCGGGTCTTCGGGCTCGGCCGGGTACAGGTCGAACACCAGCCGGTGCTGGTAGGCCGCGATCGGCGGCAGCGTGAACACCTGCGGCAGCGCGGGCCGTTTGAGGTCCAGCACCAGCCGCACCACGTTGGGCGCGTTCTGGCCCACGCGGATGCCGGCGATGTTGGGATCGTCCGCCTTCACCTTGGCGACCAGTTCTCGCAGTTCGGGGTTCAGGTCGATGCCTTCGATGTCTACCGCCAGGCGGGGCGGCGTGGTCACGAAGAATTGCTTGGCCACCAGTTGGCGGTCGGATTCGATGGTGACGCGGGAATAGTCCTGCGCGGGCCAGACGCGCACGGCCAGGATGCTGGCGCCGCGCGCGATCTGCTGCGTGCCCAGCAGCAGCACCAGCGTGCCTGCCTGCAGCAGCGAACGCCGATTGCGTTGATGGGGAGGTGGCGCTTCGCTCATGCCTTCGATCCTTGTGCAAGGGTGCGGCCCGGCGCGGTGCGGGCCTGCAGGGTGACGTGCCGCTCGCCATCATCCCCTGCTTCAATGTGTATAGCAAGGTCTTCAATGGGGATAAGCGCGGCGGCCTTTTCGGGCCACTCCGCGATCTTGAGTCCCGGCCCCGCGAAGATGTCGCGAAAGCCCGCATCCTCCCACTCGCGCGGGTCGTTGAAGCGATAGAAGTCGAAGTGCCAGATCGCCAGCCCCGGTGCCTCGTGCGGCTCCACCACGGCATAGGTCGGGCTCTTGATGCGGCCCTGCACGCCGAGCGCGCGCAGCAGGTGGCGCACCAGCGTCGTCTTGCCGGCGCCCAGGTCGCCGTGCAGGGTGATGAAGGCGTTGGCGATCGGTGCCTGTGCCGCCAGCCGGGCGGCGAAGGCGGCGGTGTCTTCCTCGCTATCCCAGCGCAGCGCGACGGGCGTGTCCGAGGGGGGGCTTTCTACAATCCGGGGGTGATGTTCAGCAGCAGTCAACTCGTTCCTCAAATGCAAGGCTGGGCCCGCGAATTGGGATTCTCCCAAATCGGCGTGGCCGGTGTGGATTTGTCGTCCGCAGAACCGGGGTTGATGCAGTGGCTGGCGCAAGGGTTCCATGGCGAGATGCATTACATGCAAACCCACGGCCTGCGCCGCGCCCGGCCTGCCGAACTGGTGCCCGGCACCGTGAGCGTGATCACCGCGCGCATGGACTACCTGCCCCGCGACACGCCCGTGCACGGCGCACCGGGCGCCGGGCCCGGCTGGCAGGCCGTGGAGTTCGCCCGGCTGGAGCGCCCGTCCGAAGGCATCGTGTCGGTGTATGCCCGGGGGCGCGACTACCACAAGGTGCTGCGCCAGCGGCTGCAGAAGCTGGCCGACCGCATCGGCGAGGCCGTGGGGCCGGTCGGGCACCGGGTGTTCACCGATTCGGCGCCCGTGCTGGAGGCGGAGCTGGCCAGCCGCAGCGGGCAGGGCTGGCGTGGCAAGCACACGCTGGTGCTCAACCGCGAGGCGGGCTCCATGTTCTTTCTGGGCGAAATCTATGTGGACATGCCGCTCGAGCCCAGCGAGCCCGTCACCGCGCATTGCGGCAGCTGCCAGGCCTGCATCGACGTGTGCCCCACGCAGGCCATCGTCGCGCCGCACCGGGTGGACGCCCGGCGTTGCATCTCTTACCTCACCATCGAACATGCGGGTCCCATTCCCGCCGAGCTGCGCCCCCTGATGGGCAACCGCATCTACGGCTGCGACGATTGCCAGCTCATCTGCCCCTGGAACAAGTTCGCCCAGGCCAGCGGGCTGCCCGACTTCGATGCGAGGCCCGGTCTGGCGGGGCAGCAGCTCGCGCACCTGTTTGCCTGGGACGAGCCCACCTTCCTGCGCATGACGGAAGGCGGCCCCATCCGCCGCATCGGCCATGAGCGGTGG
Organism: Acidovorax sp. NCPPB 3576; assembly: GCF_028473605.1. Classification (NCBI taxonomy): domain Bacteria; kingdom Pseudomonadati; phylum Pseudomonadota; class Betaproteobacteria; order Burkholderiales; family Comamonadaceae; genus Acidovorax; species Acidovorax sp. NCPPB 3576. Next base: position 1,386,398 of record NZ_CP097267.1, read on the forward strand.
CTGCGCAACGTGGCAGTGGCGCTGGGCAACGCGCTGCGTGCCACGGGCGATGCCGGCATCGAAGCGTCACTGCAGTCCCGTGCCGCCGACGCCAGTGCCCTGGTGCGGGAGCATGTCGCCTGGGGTTTAAGCCAAAAAGGCCTCCAGCGCAATAAAGACTAGGGCATTGTGCTATCAAATATGTAGCGTTCGAAATAGCGTTTGCCTGCGGCAAAACGCCCGATCGCGGGTGTGCTTCGGCTGGCCGACAATAACGGCCTGCCCATGATCCACGCCCTGTGCCTTCTCATCGCCTTCCAGTTGCTCGGGGAGGCCTCGGTGCGCCTGACGGGCTGGCCGATGCCCGGTGCCCTGGTCGGCATGCTCTGGCTGCTGGCCTGGCTCGCCTGGCGGCGGCGCGTGCCCGAGGCGCTGGCCACTACCGCATCCACCCTGCTGCAGCACATGATGCTGCTGTTCATCCCCACCGTCACCGGCGTGATGGTGCATTTCGGCCGGGTGGCGGACGAGTGGAAGCCTTTTCTCATCGCCTGCGTCGTGGGTGCGGCGGTGACGATGGCCGTGACGGCGCTCACCCTGCATTGGCTGCTGGCACGCGGCCGGCGCGCGGGCCCTGCGGCATGAAGGCGCCCGCATGACGGACGCCATCACCGGCTTGGCCGCCCTGGGCACGCTGGAGCGGTCCCCTCTGACCTGGCTGACCCTCACGCTGCTGGCCTACCTCGCCGCGCTGTGGCTGTACCGCCGCAGCGGCCACAACCCGTTCCTGCTGCCCGTGCTCACCGCCGTGATTGGCATCGTGTGCGTTCTGCTGGCGCTCGGCGTGCCGTATCCGGTGTACTTCGAGGGCGTGCAGCTGATCCATTTCTTCATCGGCCCGGCCACGGTGGCCTTGGCGGTGCCGCTGTACGGGCAACTGGGCAAGATCCGGCAGATCTGGCGGCCGGTGGCGGTCGCGCTGCTGGCCGGATCGGTGGCGGCCATCGGCTCGGCCGTGCTGGTGGCTTGGGCGCTGGGCGGGTCGATGCAGACGCTGATGTCGCTTGCGCCCAAGTCGGCCACCATTCCTATCGCGACGGCCGTGGCCGAGCGGCTGGGCGGCATCGCATCGCTGGCGGCGGTGGCCGTGGCGGTCACTGGCATCGCCGGCGCGGTGATGGCCGGCCCGCTGCTGCGCGTGCTGGGGCTCGATGGCGACCCGGTGGTTCGCGGCTTCGCCGTGGGGCTGACGGCGCATGCCATCGGCACGGCGCGCGAGTTGCAGACCAACGCCACCGCGGGCTCGTTCGCCGCGCTGGCCATGGCGCTCAATGGCATCGCCACGGCGCTGCTCATGCCGGTGATGGCGGCGTTCCTGCACTGGGCCGGCGTGTGGTGACCGGCCCGCAGGCCGCGCGGCTTTTCTAGCGCAGCACGGCGAGCGCGAAGGGCAGGCTGACCACCCCCAGCACGGTGGACAGCGTCACCAGACCGGCCACGTACGGACCGTTGTAGCCCATGCGGGCGGCCAGCACGTAGCAGGTGGACGCGGTCGGCAGGGCGGAGAACGCCATCAGCACCGTGGTCTGCACCGCGTCCAGCCGCAGCAGCCGCGCCATGCCGAAGGCGATGAGGGGCTGCACCAGATGCCGGATGGTCAGCACCGACGCCGACAGCAGCTTGCCGCGCGTGAGCAGCCCGAATTGCATGCCAGCACCCGCCGCCATGAGCCCGAGCGCGAGCGACGCCGCGCTGATTCGGCTCACCGTGGGCTCCATCCACACGGGGATGTGAAAGCCCAGCAGGTTGGCAGCAAGGCCCGACGCGGTGGCCACGATGAGCGGGTTGCGCAGCAGTTCCTTGAAAAACCCGTGCTGCCCCGTGCGCGCCATGGGCCACACGGCGGCCACGTTGAACAGCGGCACGCACACGCCGATCAGCACGGCGATGAGCAGCAGCCCCTGCGCGCCCGCCAGCCGCTCCGCCAGCGCCAGGCCCATGAAGGAGTTGAAGCGGAACGCCACCTGGGCGCTGGCGGCGTGGTCGCGCGGGTCGATGCGGCCACGCAGGCCGGGCAGCCGTGGCAGGCTGTAGGCCAGCGCGATGCCGGCGAAACCCGTCGCCACACCGGCCAGGATCAGCCCCGAGGCCTCGCCGATCTGGATGGGGCTTTTGACGATCGACTGGAACAGCAGGACGGGAAAGAGCAGGTAGTACACCAGGCTCTCCACCGGCTGCCACACGGCGCGGTTCAGCGCGGTGTAGCGGCAGACCAGGTAGCCGCACAGGATGAGGGCAAAGTCGGGAAGGAGGAGCTGCGCGTAATTCACGGCGTGCAGGATACCGCGCGGCCCGCCCCGGATTCAGTCCGGGACGAGCGCGGGTGGCGCCTCAGGGACTTGACCGCATCGCCGCCTTGCCGCCTTCCACGATGGCCTCGATCACCTTCTGCAGCCCCCGGTTCATGGGCTTGTCATGGCGGGTGATGAGGGCCTGGGTGCGAAACAGCGGCGGGTCCAGCGGCCGCAGGTCGAGGTCTTCGTGGCGGCGGCTGTGGCCCGACAAGGCCATGCGCGGCAGGATGCCGCAGCCCAGGCCCGCTGCCACCATCGCCTTGATGGCCTCCACGCTGTCGAACTCCATGACGGGGGCTGGCGTGGGCAGGCTGCCGCCGGCGCTCAGCCAGTCGTCCACGATGCCGCGCGTGCTGCTGCCGGTCTCGAACTTCACCAGGGGCTGCTGGCTCAGCATTTCCGCCGTGACCGCCCTCGGCCAATGGCCGGTGCCGCGGCGGCAGATGGCCATCAGCTCGTCATCCAGGATCGGCACGACGGCGACCGCGCGCGAGACGATGGGCAGCGTCACGATGGCCGCGTCGATCGAGTTGTCCTCGATGCGGCGCACGTAATCCTCCGTGTTGCCCGTGCTCACGATGATGCTCAGCGAAGGAAAGCGCTTGCGCAGGTCCTGCAGGATCGGCGGCAGCAGGTACAGGCACGAGGTCAGGCCGGTGCCCAGGCGCACGCGCCCCGTCACCCCGGCCGAATGGAAGGTGGCCGCGCTCACGGCGTTGGCCACCGCGGCCGTGACGTGCGGCACATGGGCGAGCAGATCCGCACCGGCGGAAGTGGGTCCCACCCGGCGGCCGACCCGCTCGATGAGGCGCACCGACAAGCGGCGCTCCAGATTTCTCACCTGCAGGCTCACCGCGGGCTGGGTGACGCCCAGCCGCTGCGCCGCAGCAGAAAAACTCCCCAGTTCCAGCACCAGCGCGAAGGTCCGTAATTGATCGAGATCCAAGGTACGTTCCATAGGCTTAGCTTATGTTTTGTATAAGACGGCAAATCTTCACTTATGGATTGAATGCCGTCAATATTCAACCCATGCAAAAAACTCCAGAGACTTGATAAAAGCCGGGAGGGGAGGAGCCAAGCTGCTATCGGTGCGCACTGGCGCACCGATAGCGCCTTGTGTTTGTGTATTTGTCAGCTGCAACGACTGATGGCGCATGGCCGCAAAAAACCTGATATCCATCGAAGATCTTTCGCGCAGCGAAATCGAAACGTTGTTTACCGACGTCGATAACATCCGGCGGTTTCCTGGGGAATTTGGAAATGCGCTGGCCGGGAAAATCGTTTTCACCCTGTTTTGCCAACCCAGCACGCGCACGCGGCTGAGCTTCGAATCCGCGGCCTACCGCCTCGGCGCGCGCGTGCTGAGCGTTTGCGACATGCACAGCACCCGCCAACCCCTGGGCGAGAGCCTGCTCGACACCACCCGCATGGCCGGCTACTACTCCGATGCGCTGGTCGCGCGGCACGCCGACCACGGCGTGATGGAGCAGATCAAAGGCACCCTCGACGTGCCGCTGATCAACGCCGGAGAAGGGCTCGCACGGCACCCCACCCAGACCCTGATCGACCTGTACACCGCCCGCGAGCATTTCGATACCCTCGACGGCCTGCGCGTGGGTTTCGTCGGCGGGCTGCGCTACTCGCGTGCCGTGAAATCGCTGATGGTGGGCCTGGGGCAGTTTCGCGACGTCGAGTTGCATGCCGTCGATGCCGCCAGCGAGGCCGACGAAGGCAGCCCGCTGCCGGCCGATCTTGCCGCGGCGGCGCGCCGCCCCATCCATCTGCACGATTCGGTGCAGGCCATGCTGGGCCATGTCGATCTGCTGTATGTCGTGCGCGTGCAGCGCGAGATGTTCAGCGATGCCGCTCTGTACCAGCGGCAACTGGACAAATGCCGCGTGCACCGCGCACTGCTGGCCAAGGCGCCGCCGTGGCTGGCGGTCATGCACTGCCTGCCCCGCACGGACGAACTGGACACCGATGTGGACCCCACGCCGCAAAACAAATACTTCCTGCAGGCCGCGTACGGCGTGCCGCTGCGCATGGCCGTGCTGCGGCGCTACATGACGCAGCCGCAGGGCACAGGAGGAGGCGCAGGCGTCGGCAGCGGTGGCATCCAGGGGATGGTGACGGATGCGTTGTCGCGCCGTGCCATCGACGTGTTGAGCAACGACGAGTTGTCCCTCGCATGGTGATGCTCTGCGCAATGGCGCTGATGGGGCTCGTTGTGGGTGGCGTGGCGGTGACGGTCGGGGGGGGCGTCACGATCGGTGTGCCGTTGCTGCTGCTCATGGGGCACTCTGCCGCTGCGTCCATCGCCACCGTGAAGTTCGCGCTCGTGGGTTCGTTCTTCACCGGCACGCTCGCCCACCGGCGCGCCGTGAACGCCCCGGTGCGCATTCCCTGGGTGCTGTGGCCGCTGGCGGTGGCCGGCTCCATCATGGGTTCGCTGATCGTCACGGGGGTCGATGACCGGGTGCTGCGGATCATCGTCGCCGCCATGATGGCCGTGGTGCTCTGGATCACCTACCGCACCGATTTCTCTGCCCGCACGGCGGGGCCGCAAGCGTCCGCGCGGCTGCCGCTGGCCGGGATCGCTACCGTGTTCGCACTGTGCGTGTATTCGGGATTTTTCGGCGCGGGCTTCGGCACCTTTCTCATCTTTGCGCTGATGCATTTTTTCGGCCTGTCGTTTTCCGACAGCGCCTCGGTGATGACGCGGCTCAACCTGCTCGTGGTGGGCTCGTCGGTGACGACCTTCATCACCCACGGGGTGGTCGATTTTCAATGGGGCATTCCGCTTTTCATCGGTTGTGCGCTGGGCGGCGTGATGGGCGCCTGGGTGGCCCGCGTCCTGTCGCCTGAGCGAATGAAAACCGTGTTCCTGGCGGGCACGATGCTGGTCGGCGTCAAGCTGCTTTGGGATGCGATGGTGTGATGCCCGATCTTTTTGAACCACCGGGCCGTTCGGCCCTTCGCCCTGCCATGCAAGGAGCCACGCTGCACCCGTAAAGACGGCAATGAACCCCCTCCTGCGACCGGGACCCGCCCTTGCGCGTGCGGGAAACCCCTCACTGTGGACTGCCATGCGGACCACGATCGGCGTGCGCCAGCGATTAGGATGCACACCATCGTTTTCATCGTGTTCAAGCAGTACAAGGAGACTTCTATGCAACGCCGAAACTGGCTGGGTCTGGCTGTCCTCATGGCGACGGGCAGTGTCATGGCCCAGAGCTATCCCAACAAACCCATCCGGCTGGTGGTGCCCTTTGCTCCGGGCGGTACGACCGACATCATTGCCCGCGTGATCTCCGATCCGCTGTCGCGCGCGCTGGGCCAGCCCGTGATCGTGGACAACCGGGCGGGTGGCGGTGGCGTGGTCGGTGCGGCCGAGACGGCCAAGGCCACGCCGGACGGCTACGCGCTGGGCATTGCCACCGTGTCCACCACGGCGGCCAACCCGGCGATCAACCCCAAGACGCCCTACAACCCGCTGACCGACTTCACGCCGATCATCAACATCGCCGCGACGCCCAACATCATCGCGGTGAACCCCAGCTTCCCGGCCAAGGACTACAAGAGCTTCGCCGCCGAGATCAAGAAGGTGCCCGGCAAGTATTCGTACTCGTCGTCCGGCACGGGCGGCATCGGCCATCTGCAGATGGAGCTGTACAAGAGCCTGACCGACACCTTCGTCACGCACATTCCCTACCGCGGCGCCGGCCCGGCCTTGAACGACACGGTGGCCGGCCAGGTTCCGATGATCTTCGACAACCTGCCTTCGGCGCTGGCCTTCATCAAGGACGGCCGCCTGGTGCCCATCGTGGTCGCCGCGCCCCAGCGCGTGGCCGCGCTGCCCAATGTGCCTACCTTCAAGGAAGTGGGCCTGGAGCCGGTGAACCGCATGGCCTACTACGGCATTCTCGGCCCCAAGAACCTGCCCAAGGATGTGGTGGACAAGATCAACGCCGGCGTGCGCAAGGCGCTGGAAGATCCGGCCGTGCGCAAGCGCATCGAGGACACCGGATCGATCATCATCGGCAATACGCCCGAACAGTTCGCCGAGCAGATCAAGGCCGAGTTCGAGGTCTACAAGACCGTGGTGCAAAAGCAGAAGCTGTCGCTCGACTGATCGTCGCGCACCTTCCGCAGACCAGGCCCGCCGGCACCGCCCGCGGGCTTTTTTGATCATGCTATGGTTTTGCCATGTTGCCGCCCGATAGCCAGACCTCCATCGACACATTCATCGACGCGCTGTGGCTGGAGGATGGCCTCTCGCGCAACACCCTGGCGGCCTACCGGCGCGACATGACGCTCTATGCCCAGTGGCTGGCCGAGCAGCCGCCTGCATTGGCCATCGACGGCACGCAGGAGCACCACCTGCAGGCCTACTTCGCGGCGCGCCATGCACAGACCCGAGCCACGTCGGCCAATCGGCGCCTGACCGTGCTGCGCCGTTATTTCCACTGGGCGCTGCGCGAGCGGCGCATCACGGCCGACCCCACCGTTCGGCTGCAGGCCGCGCGCCAGCCGCTGCGCGTGCCCAAAACGCTGTCGCAGGCCCAGGTGGAGGCCTTGCTGCATGCGCCGGACACGGGTCATCCGCTGGGCCTGCGGGATCGCGCCATGCTGGAGTTGATGTACGCCAGCGGTCTGCGCGTGACCGAGCTGGTGACGCTCAAGACCTTCCAGCTGGGCCTGCGCGAAGGCGTGCTGCGCGTGATGGGCAAGGGCGGAAAGGAGCGGTTGGTGCCCTTTGGTGATGAAGCCGCTGCGTGGCTGGAACGCTACCTTGGCGAGGCCCGCGCGGCCATCCTGGGCGGACAGCAGACCGATGATCTTTTCGTGACGCAGCGTGGCGCCGGCATGACCCGGGCGATGTTCTGGGTCATCGTGAAAAAGCAGGCGCATGTGGCGGGCATCACCGTGCCGCTGTCGCCGCACACGCTGCGCCATGCCTTCGCAACGCACCTGCTCAACCACGGAGCCGACCTGCGCGTGGTGCAGCTGCTGCTGGGGCATGCAGACATCTCCACCACGACCATCTACACCCACGTGGCGCGAGAGCGGCTCAAGGCGCTGCACGCGCAGCACCATCCCCGCGGGTAGATCGGCGGCTTTCGCCGATCGATGCGGGAGCTTGCGGGCGCGGACAATCACGTTTTTCTTTTGCGCACCCTGGAGTCTTTCATGACCGATCGTTTCCGCCGGCAACTGATGCTGGCCGCCAGCTCTTCATGGCTGGCCACGCTGCCGTTCGCTGCTTCCGCTCAACCGTCGCCCACCTGGCCGTCCCGTCCCATCCGCATCGTCGTGGCCTATCCGGCCGGTGGCGTGAGCGATGTGGTCGCACGCGCGTTGGGCGACAAGCTGTCGGCCCAATTGGGCACTTCGGTGGTGGTGGACAACAAGGCCGGGGCGGGCGGCTCCATCGGCATGGACGCCGTGGCCAAGGCGGCGCCGGACGGCTATACGCTGGGCTTTTCGTCCATCAGCCCGCTGGTGCTGAACCCGCACCTGGGCAAATCGCCGTTCGATCCGGCCAAGGACATCGTGCCGGTGGCCAGCGTGATGGTCTCGCCCGTGCTGCTGCTGGGCACGCCCGCCAGCCAGGCCAAGGATTTTCGCCAACTGCTGGCCAGCGCGAAGGCTCGGCCGGGCGAAGTCCGCTGGGCCACTTCGGGGCTGGCCTCGCTCGGGCACATCATGCTGGAGCAGATCATGCAGTCCACCCAGGTGCAGATCACGCACGTGCCCTACAAGGGCGGGGGCCAGCAGCTCAACGATGCGCTCAGCGGGCAGTTCGAAGTGCTGTCCACCAATGCCGGGCCCGCGGTGATGCAGCACATCCAGGCCGGCAAGCTGCGCGCGCTGGCCGTGGGCGCGCCTGCCAGGCTCGACTCCTTGCCCGATGTGCCCACCCTGGCCGAGTTGGGCATTCCTGCCGCCAACGTGAGTTCGCTCTTCGGAGTATTTGCGCCGGCGCGCACACCGGCGCCGATCTTGGAACGGCTGAACGCCGAGATCAACAGTGCCCTGGCCCTGCCGGACTTCCGTGCCCGGCTCGAAGCCACCGACAACGTGCCCCAGGGAGGCAAGGCCACCGATTTCGCCAAGCAGATCGCGGAGGAATCGCAGAACAACGCCCGCATCATCCGCGCGGCGGGCATTCAGATGAATTGAGGCGGGAGGCCGTCGCCAGGTGCCGGCAACGCACCACGCTCACCCTGCGGTGCGGCCGCACATTGCTTCAGGTGCGGCCGTGTCGGTCGCGCGCCGTCAACACCCAAGCGGCGCTGGCTGAATTCGGGATCAATGCCCCCAGAACAGGTCTTCTTGCGCCTGGTCGCTGGAGAACAGGCGGACCTCGACGATCCTGCCTCCCTCAATGCGGATGAGATCGACACCCGGTTGATTCATCGTGATGCCGTTGGCTTCACCGGCGAACTCCAGTGTGACGGCGACCCAATCGCCATTGGCCATGTAGTGGCTGGCATGGGTGATCGCGAAGGTTCCTTTGGAGACTTCCATCATCTTGCCCAGCATCGGGCCGACTTCTGCCATTCCCCGATGGATTCCGGAGAACTGATTTTTACCCGGCTGGTGCCAGACCACATCGGGAGAAATCAGTTGGCCCAATGCCGCCTGATCGCCCGTCTGGACCGCGTGAATATAGGCCTTGGAGATGTCGATGCCAGTCATGAAAAGTTCCGTTTCAAGAAAATATGAATGGTCATTGTTGGACAAATGGAGGCCAATTACCCGGTTATATTTCGACAATAAATGGTATTTTCTGGACATTCATGCGGAGTGCAAGGCAAGTGATGTCGAAGATGGCAAGGCCCCGGCAAGGGGCGATGAATGCGGATATCCAGCGGCTGAAGTACGACCCCACGGCGCCCTACCGGCTCGATCTGGAGGTCTATCCGGCGGGCGACCTGTGGCGTCGCGGCGGCAAGGAGAAAGTGCAAACCACCCACCGCTACGACTTTTTCATGCTGGTGTGTATCACCCAAGGAGAGTGCGTTCAATGGGTGGATTTCCAGCCGTTTGCCTGCGCACAGGGAACATTCCTGATCCTTCGGCCAGGGCAGGCCCATAACCTCGGGAGCGATGAAGACTGGGAGGGCTGGATCGTCCTTTTCCGCGCGGAGTTTGCGATGCCTTTATCCGCTGCATCCGGCGACCTCGCGCTCATGTCGGATCGGGCTGGGCTGCCAGAAAAGGTGCTTCTGGACCGGGATCAATTGCGAACGGTGAGCCGCTCGATTCAGCAGATGTACGAGGACGCGCATCTCGAAGCTCCCCTCGATCACGTGCACGCTCTGCTGCGACATCAACTTCACGCCCTGCTGGCAAGGCTGAGCATTTTGCAAGGACGGCAGCAATTGAAGGAGCCGCCGGTTTCCGCCGCGTCACAGCGCTTCAAACGGTTTCAGGCGCTGGTTGAAGAACGCTTTGCGAATTGGCATCAGGTGGCCGATTACGCCAGCCACCTCGGCTATACAGAAAAGAGTTTGGGCCGTTCCCTGGCCGCCGCCACGGGGATGACGGCCAAAGGTTGGATCGCGGCAAGGATCAATCTCGAAGCCAAGCGGCTTCTGGTGCACACGGAATTGCCCATCGGCGCCATTGCCGACCGGCTGGGCTTTGACGAGGCGACCCACTTCACCAAATTCTTCAAGCGGGAAGTGCGCTGTTCTCCCGCGGAGTTTCGGCGAAGACAACGGGGTGACAGCCCACCGTCACACGCTGGTTAGGGCCTGGAGCCAGTCCCCGCCCGGCTTGGGCCGACCGGGCCTTGCCGTTCATTCGCCCAGGCTTTCCGCCCAGGTCAGGGCCTGCAAGTGGGCCCAGTTCACCTGCCGGTTGGACAGGTGCAGCGCATCGGCCGCGCGGGCGAACGCCACCTCGTCGCCGCTTTCGCAGGCCTTGGTAAGTTCCAGGAACGGCGCAAACACGCCGGTGTTGTGCAGCAGCGCATCGATGACGGGCTGGGGCAGGGCGACGGAGTCGAGCGCCTTTTCCAGCGGAACGCCCAGCATGGTGTCCAGTAGCGAGAACACGCCGACCACGAAGGCGTTGTCGCACTCCTCGGGCGGCAGCAGTTCGGCGGCGAGCAGTTCCATGAGGCGGCCGCGCACCACGGCGGTCTGGCCCACGGCGGGCGGAGAACCGCCGGCGCGCGAGGTGGTCATGAGCAGCGCCGCCCAGCGGAAGAGCTTCTTGAGCCCCAGGATCATGACGGCATGCCGGAACGAGGTGACCTCGCACGACAGCCCGAAGCCCGACGAGTTGATGAAGCGCAGCAGGTTGAACGACAGCGTGGGGTCCTTCTTGAGCAACTCCTCGATTTCGGCTGTGCTGGCCTGTTTGCGCACCAGGTTGATGAGCTGGATGATCGTCGCCTGCGAAGGCCGGATGGTCTGTGCCTTCACCAGCGCTGGCTGGGCGAACCAGTAGCCCTGGAACAGCTTGACGCCCAGAGCCGACATGCGCTCGTGTTGCTCGGCGGTCTCCACCTTTTCAGCAACCAAAATTGCCTTGGAGTTGGCGCGGGCGAACTTCACCAGGGGCTCGGCCAGTTCGGCCCGGAACGCCTGCATGTCCAGCTTGACGAAGGCCGCCAGCGGCAACCAGCTGGCGTAGGTGCGGCGCAGCACGTTCTGGTTGAAGGCCAGGCGAAAGCCCCGCGTGCGCAGGCCTTCCAGCGTGGAGACGCGCCCTTCGATCTCTTCGGCCGTTGCGCCTTCGGGCAAGGGCGGCACTTCCAAAACTACCTTTTCGGGGTGGATCAGTTCGAGGTGGCCGCCGGCCAGGCTTTCGTGCGTGCAATTGATGAACACCGTCTTCTTGCCCACCAGGGCTTCGGTGCCTGCATACGACAGGGCATTGAAGAGCAGGGCGGCATCGCTGGCAGCGGTGTGGGCATCGGAGGCGGTGGAACGGTCGAACAGTTCGTAGCCAAAAACGGCACGCTGCTCATCCACGATGGCCTGGCGCGCGATGATTGCCAGGTTGCTCGAGTCCTCGTCTTCCCCTTGGGGGGCGGTGTTCTCGAAAGCCGGTACGTTTTCGGAGTTGCTCGACATGGGGGTCTGCGTCAGTGAATTGGATTGATTCGGTGACCTTACCACCAGAGCCGCGGGATGTCGCCCACTCTGGGGCTCATTCCGTCAACTGATCTGCCCAGGCCAAGGCCTGCAAATGGGCCATGTTGATCTGCTGGCTGGACAATTGCAGCGAACTGGCGGCCTGGTCGAAGGCGGCGTCGTCGCTGGATTCGCAGGCCTCGGCCAGCCGCAGCATGTCGCCCAGCATGCCGGTGCGGTGCAGCAGGGCCTCCGACACGGCGGCCGGCACGTGCAGCAGCCCCACGGCGGATTCCATCGTCATGCTCAGCATGCGGTCGAGCATCGAGAAGATGCCCACCACGAAGGCCTGGTCGGCGTCTTCCTGCGACATCGTCTCCAGGGCCAGCAGCTCCATCAGTCGCCCGCGCACCACGGCCGTATGGCCCACGGCGGCGGAGATTCCGCCAGCGCGCGAGGCGGTGAGCAGCAGCGCCGCCCAGCGGAACAGTTTTTTGAGCCCCATGAGCATCACGGCCTGCCGGAACGAGGTGATCTCGCGGGTGAGCCCGAAGCCCGACGAATTGATGAGCCGCATGAGGTTGAACGCCAGGCCCGCGTCCTTCTTCAGCACTTCTTCGATCTCGTCCGTGCTGGCCTGTTGGCGCACGAGGTTGATGAGCTGGATGATGCTGGTCTGCGCCGGGGTGAGCAGCTTGGCCTCCACCAGCGAAGGGCGGGAGAACCAGTACCCCTGGAACAACTGCACGCCCTTGCTGGATGCCATGTCGTACTGCTTGGCGGTCTCCACCTTTTCGGCGATCAGCTCGGCCTTGGAATGCCGCCCGGCGTATTTGATGAGCACGGCCAGCTGGTCCGGCGCCAGCACCGACAGGTCGAGCTTGATGTAGTCGGCCAGCGGCAGCCAGGGCGCATAGGCCGACTCCAGCACGGTGTGGTTGAAGGCCAGGTGGAAGCCCCGTTCACGCAGGCCCGACAGGATCGGCAGCCGCGTGCTGACCTCTTCGGCGGCCGCATGGCCCAGGGGCGGGATCTCCAGCACCACCTTGTCGGGATCGACCAGCTCCAGGTGGCCGCCGGACAGGCTCTCGTGCGTGCAATTGACGAAGATGAGCTTCTTGCCCACCAGTTCTTCGCTGCCGGCGTGCGACAGCGCGGTGAATACCAGGAACACGTCCGTGGCCGCGGTGTGCCCGTGGCCGGAGCGGGACCGGTTGAAGAGTTCGTAGCCCACCACGGCCTGCTGCCCGTTCATGATCGCCTGCCGGGCGATCATGGCGCCTGCAGGGCTGCTCTCGGGGGCAATGGACGGGGAGTTGCCGGCGACAGGCGTTTGGGGCATGGAAGGCGAACTGAAAGCGATCGGTCTAGGGCCGCATCCCTTCGGCAGGGAAGCTGCGGGGCTTGGGCGCATTGTAGGAAAGAACGGCCGTCCACGCGGTGGGGTCAGCCATGCTGCAACCACTCCATTTCGGCGTCGCTGAACCCCGCCGCACGGCGGGCATCGGCATTGAATGGCGGTTTGAGGCGCGGTGCCTCATAGCGCTTCACCAGGAAGCCGTAATGCGTGAGCGGATCCAGGCCCTCTCGATCGCACAGAAAGCGATACCAATGGTTACCAATCGCCACATGCCCGATCTCCTCGCGCAAGATGATGTCCAGGATATCCACGGCCGCCAGGGCATCTGGCGTACCCACCTGCCGCAGCTTGCGCTGGATGAGCGGGGTGGCGTCCAGGCCCCGGGCCTCCAGCGTGCGCGGCACGAGGGCCATGCGCGCGACGATGTCGCCCGCGGTCTTCTCGCACATGGTCCACAGGCCCTGGTGCGCAGGAAAATCGCCGTAGTCGTGCCCCATGCCTTGCAAGTGGCCGCGCAGCAGGCCAAAGTGCTTGGCCTCTTCGGCAGCCACCCGCAGCCAGTCGAGGTAGAACGCAGGCGCCATGCCATCGAAGCGCCAGACGGCATCGAGGGCGAGGTTGATGGCATTGAATTCGATGTGCGCGATGGCGTGCATCAGCACCGCGCGGCCTTCGTGCGTGGCCGGCGAGCGGCGCGCCACCTCGGTGTGGCGCAAAAGCGTGGGCCGCTCCGGGCGGCCGGGGAGGGTGGCGGAATCGGCGGGGCCGTTCGGGCCCAGGGTTGCGACGGGATGGTCTGCCGCACACGCATGCAACGCCTGCGTGGCGGCTGCTTTGGCCTGGGGGTCTGTCAGGCACAGGGCCTCGAGGGCACGTTGGCGAAGGTCCATCCCTACAATTCTAGGATTCGGCCCGCGGGCAAAAAAATAGGAGACCTGGATGGCGCTTTACGAACTCGATGGCATTTCCCCCCGCACGGCGCCGTCGTCGTGGGTGGCGGACAGTGCCGAAGTCATCGGTCACGTCGTGCTGGGCGAGTCGGCCAGCATCTGGTTCGGGGCCGTGCTGCGCGGCGACAACGAACCGATCACCATCGGCGCCGGCACCAATGTGCAGGACGGCAGCGTGCTGCACTCCGACCCCGGCCAGCCGCTGGTACTGGGCGAGCGCGTGACGATCGGCCACAAGGTCACGCTGCATGGCTGCACGGTGGGCGACGAATCGCTCATCGGCATTGGCGCCGTGGTGCTCAACGGTGCGAAGATCGGCAGGCATTGCCTGGTCGGCGCCGGCGCGCTGGTGACGGAGGGCAAGGAGTTTCCCGATGGCTCCATGATCATCGGCAGTCCCGCGAAGGCGGTGCGCCAGCTCTCGCCCGAGCAGATCGAGGGCCTGCGCAAAAATGCGCAGACCTACATCGACAACGCCCAGCGCTTTCGCGCCGGGCTGCGCAAGCTGGCTTGAGCGGCGCCAACATTTTCAGGAAAACCAGGGTGTCTGAACTCCACAAGTTTCTCTTCGATGGCCTGCCGGTGCGCGGCATGATCGTGCGCCTGACCGACGCCTGGACCCAGATCCTCGCGCGGCGCGCCGGCAACACCACCTCCGGCGCCTACCCGCCGCCTGTGCGCGAACTGCTGGGCGAGATGGCCGCGGCCGGCGTGCTGATGCAGTCCAACATCAAGTTCAACGGCGCACTCGTGCTGCAGGTCTTCGGCGACGGGCCCGTCAAGCTGGCGGTGGCCGAGGTGCAATCGGACCTCAGCCTGCGCGCCACGGCCTCGGTGAACGGCGAGGTGCCGGACGGGGCCCGCCTGAGCGACATGGTGAACGTGGGCGGCGGAGGGCGCTGCGCCATCACGCTCGACCCCAAAGACCGCCTGCCGGGCCAGCAGCCCTACCAGGGCGTTGTGCCGCTGCACGGCGACCACCACGAGAAGATCGAAAAGCTCAGCGACGTGCTGCAGCACTACATGCTGCAGTCCGAACAGCTGGACACCATCCTGGTGCTGGCGGCCGACGACCAGGTCGCCGCCGGCCTGCTCATCCAGCGCATGCCGATCAAGGGCGAGGGCAACCTGGCTGGCGAGCTGACCCACCGCGAGAACGAGGACCAGATCGGCCACAACGAGGACTACAACCGCATCGCCACCCTGGCCGCGAGCCTGACGCGCGACGAGTTGCTGGGCCTGGATGTGGACACCATCCTGCGCCGCCTGTTCTGGGAAGAGAAACTGCTGCGCTTCGTCCCCCACCAGGGCGTGGACGGGCCGCGGTTCGCCTGCACCTGCAGCCGAGAGCGCGTCAGCAACATGCTGCGCAGCCTGGGAGTGGAAGAGGCCGAGAGCATCCTTGCCGAGCGCGGCGACATCGAAGTGGCCTGCGAGTTCTGCGGCCAGCAGTACCGCTACGACGCGGTGGATGCGGCGCAGATCTTCACCGAGCCCGGCAAGCAATTGCCGGGGCCGTCCAGCGTTCAGTAGCCGCCGGCGGCAAGGCCAGCCGGCCGGCCCCGCATCAGCCACGCAGCGCCGTGAACAGCTTGTGTTCGCACTCGGGGTCGCTGCACTTCTCGCACGACCACGCGCGAAGGCGGGCAGGTCGTGGCTGCTTTTCGGGGTCAAAAGGCGTGCCTGCCAGCGGATTACATGCCTTGGATGCTATTTTTTTAATAGCATCCAGGGTGGCCCGCAGCCGCTCGTCCCCGCTGCCGTACAGCACGCGATAGGCCACGCCGGCCTCGGAGAGGGCCTCGCGCAGGCAGGCATCGAACCGCTCCTGTCCTGAAGGCTGCAGTGTCTGGCCCGAGGCTTTCGACGAAGCCCCGCCATCCAGTCCGCAGAGCAGCGTCGCATGGCACGTCACCGCATGGGTCGCCGCCAGCGCCGCCAGCGCCTGCCGTGCCTCTTCTTTTTCTCGCGATGGACCCACCGGCGCCTCCAGGCAGCGCGACACGGCCGCATGCAGCGCCGGGCAGGCATCGACCATGGCATGCCCCGGGTCCAGGTGCCGTGCCACCGCGCGAGTCAAAGCCTCCAGCCCGGTGCCGGGTGCGCCCAGCAGGGCGATGCGGACCGGATCGGAGGCCAAGGGAATCGGCGGGGGTGTGGGAATGAACGCTGCGGCGACCGGCCCCGCGCTCAGCGGTGGGTCACCTGCACGTAGATCTCGTTGGGCTTGACCATGCCCAGTTCGTTGCGCGCCTTTTCCTCGACCATGTCCAGGCCTTCGCGGAGGTCATGTACTTCGGAGGTGAGGCGTTCGTTGGCCTGGCGCGCCTCGGCATTGGCCTGCTTTTGCGCGGCGATCTTTTCCTTCATCTCCTGCACGTGGTGGACGCTGCCGCGGCCGGACCACAGCTGCGCCTGCACCCCCACGAGGAGGAGCAGCAGCACCAGCGGAACGATGCGGGGACTCATGTCGGCAGATCAGGTAGCAAGGAAAACATCGGGGCGCCGCTTGCGGCACATCCCTCCGTGACGGAAGGCGGTGCCACAGGTGGCAGGTTTCAGGTCAGCGCAGGTTGTAGAACGCAGCGCGGCCGGGGTAGTGGGCGATGTCGCCCAGGTCTTCCTCGATGCGCAGCAACTGGTTGTATTTGGCGATGCGGTCCGAGCGCGACAGCGAACCCGTCTTGATCTGGCCCGCGTTGGTGCCCACGGCGATGTCGGCGATGGTGCTGTCCTCGGTTTCGCCCGAGCGGTGCGAGATCACGGCCGTGTAACCGGCGCGCTTGGCCATCTCGATGGCGGCGAAGGTTTCGGTCAGCGTGCCGATCTGGTTGATCTTGATGAGGATCGAGTTGGCGATGCCCTTGTCGATGCCTTCCTTCAGGATCTTGGTGTTGGTGACGAACAGGTCGTCGCCCACCAGCTGCACCTTCTCGCCCAGGCGTTCGGTCAGGTGCTTCCAGCCGTCCCAGTCGCCTTCGGCCATGCCGTCCTCGATGGAGATGATGGGGTACTTGTCCACCCACGCGGCGAGCATGTCGGTCCATTGCTGGGCCGTCAGGCGGATGCCGCCTTCGCCTTCCAGCACGTAATGGCCGTCCTTGTAGAACTCGCTGGCCGCGCAGTCCAGGGCCAGGGCGATCTGTTCGCCAGCGGTGTAGCCGGCAGCGTCGATGGCCTGCAGGATGAGCTGGATCGCGGCTTCGTGGTTCTCGACGCTGGGGGCGAAGCCGCCTTCGTCGCCCACGGCGGTGCTCATGCCGCGGTCGTTGATGATCTTCTTGAGCGCGTGGAACACCTCGGCGCCCCAGCGCACGGCTTCGCGGAAGCTCGGCGCACCCACGGGGACGATCATGAATTCCTGCAGATCGAGGCTGTTGTTGGCATGCGCGCCGCCGTTGATCACGTTCATCATCGGCACGGGCAGCTGAATGCCGCCCATGCCGCCCAGGTAGCGGTACAGGGGCAGGCCGGACTCTTCGGCGGCGGCGCGGGCCACGGCCATGGAAACCGCCAGCATGGCGTTGGCGCCCAGGCGGCTCTTGTTGTCGGTGCCGTCCAGGTCGATCAGCATCTTGTCCAGGAAGGCCTGCTCGGAGGCATCCAGGCCCAGCACGGCCTCGGAAATCTCGGTGTTGATGTGCTCCACGGCCTTGAGCACGCCTTTGCCCAGGTAGCGGCCTTTGTCGCCGTCGCGCAGCTCGATGGCCTCGCGGCTGCCGGTGGAGGCGCCCGAGGGCACGGCCGCGCGGCCCATCACGCCCGATTCCAGCAGCACGTCGCATTCGACGGTGGGGTTGCCGCGACTGTCCAGCACTTCGCGACCTACGATATCAACGATGGCACTCATTCAGGATTCTCCGGTTGATGATTAATTCTGGTTCAAAGCGCTGCCCCAACAGCATTGGAGGCGTGCTTCTCATATGGATGGCGTTATCTTCAAAGCGATGCAACGGAGCTTAGCAGGTAGGCGGCCGTCAGAATGACTGCGGGCAGACCCAGTACTAAATCTACAGTGATAACCAAAGCCTGGGGCCAAGTATTCACTCTTTGAATCAATGCAGAAGGGCGAATGGCCAGCAACGGAATTGAAACAATGGTGCAGACTAGAAAAAGCGTGGAAAACAATCCAACGCGCTCTGAAGTGGTCAGCAGTGTGAAGTTGGAGACAAAGAATAAAAACAAAAATACCAGCAGCCAGCTAGTCAATTCGATCGCATGGCGGATATTGATTGATTCGGTAGCAGTATTTTTTTTAAAAAAGCGAAAAAGCAAAAAAGAGAGGCTCAGTGCCAGTGGTGGCAGTGCAATCAATGAAAATGCTGCGGAAAAACCGCTGAGACTCCCAATGGCGATGTAAGCCACCGGAGTCAGCAGAAGACCGAGAATAAGGCAGGCACAAGCAAAAGCCGATACCTTATTGTTTTTGAATAAATTATTCGGCAGCGATTTCATATTCTTTGACGGTGGCAGCGCGGGTCACCAACGGGAAATAGCCGAACTGATGCTGAAGCTGCCACCAAGCCGTAATGCCGACCGACGCCGGCGAAGCGATGATCGAATCTGAAGCCGCTCCATATTCCCTGAGATCATCGTCGTCCAGGCCGAAGATGTCGTAGAAAACGAAATTCAGGGTCAGCCAGTATTTCTTGGCATTGCTGTCGTAATGGTAGTGGGTCGCGATGACATAAACGTACTGCACCCCGTTGATCATCAATCCCAGTCCGTTATTGAAATCCCGGGTCGAAAAGACCTTGCTTCCCAAGTTCAAGGCGGGAACGCCCAGGTTGGTCGGCATGTGGAGCTTTTTGATGTCCCACTGCGCGTTCTTCAGCGATTGATGAAGGCGTAGTTGGCCGGTGGTCCTGTTGGGTGAGTTGGGTGCGGAAACGACTGCATTGCAGAACGAATTGATATTGGGGTGGTTGCCCACTGCCGTATTGAGTCGCTCGTCATCGAAGTACTCCACAGCGGTCCTGCGGGTGTTCAGGAAATCATCAAACAGACGCCTGGCCATGCCCGTCTTGTCGCCGGCCGCAAAGATACCGAGCAATTTCAGCATCTTGGGGGCCAGTTCGCTGGGACTGTCTCCCACGCTATGGCCTCTGGGGGCGCGGAAGCGGCAGCCAGAGGTGATGTCCTGACCATACCGTGGCGGGCTCATCGCCGGAATGTAGGTGTTGTCAGCAAAAGCGTGCTGAGGCGTCAGGTAATTGTCTTTCGCGATAGCGACCACCATGGGTGGATGAAGCGCGACCTTCAATTCACACGCCCTCTACGCACACCATGCGCATGACGGCCGCGCCTTCGCGGGCCGCCTTGGCCTTCTGGTACTCGGGCGTGTCGTAGAACGCGCGGGCCGCCTCGAAGCTCGGGAACTTCAGCAGCACGGTGCGGCCGGGGTTCCAATCGCCTTCGAGCACCTCGACCTTGCCGCCGCGGATGCAGACCTCTGCGCCATGCACCTGCATGGCGTGGGTGCTCCACTTCTTGTACTCCTCGTACTGCTCGGGGTTGGTGACGGTGACGGATGCGATGACGTAACCACTGCTCATGGCTCAGGCTCCAAAGTTGTTTTCGAGGAATCCGTTGCGCTTGGTGATGGTGTCCAGCGCCACCAGCGTTTCCAGCAGCGCCTTCATGTGCTTGAGCGGCACGGCGTTGGGGCCGTCCGACAGGGCCTTGGCCGGGTCGGGGTGCGTTTCCATGAAGAGGCCCGCCACGCCCACGGCGACGGCGGCGCGGGCCAGCACCGGGACCATCTCGCGCTGGCCGCCACTGCTGGTGCCTTGGCCGCCCGGCAGTTGCACCGAGTGGGTGGCGTCGAACACGACCGGCGCCCCGGTCTCGCGCATGATGGCCAGGCCGCGCATATCGGAGACGAGGTTGTTGTAGCCGAAGCTCGCTCCCCGCTCGCAGGCCATGAAGCTGTCCTCGGGCAGGCCGGCTTGCCTGGCGGCGGCGCGGGCCTTGTCGATCACGTTCTTCATGTCGTGCGGCGCGAGGAACTGGCCCTTCTTGATGTTCACCGGCTTGCCCGACTGGGCCACCGCGCGGATGAAGTCGGTCTGGCGGCACAGGAAGGCGGGCGTCTGCAGCACGTCCACCACCTTGGCGGCCTCGGTGATGTCGTCCTCGGTGTGCACGTCGGTCAGCACGGGCACATTCAAATCGCGCTTGATCTTGGCCAGGATCTCCAGGCCCTTCTCACGGCCGGGGCCGCGAAAACTGGTGCCCGAAGACCGATTGGCCTTGTCGAAGCTGCTCTTGAAGATGAACGGAATGCCCAGCGCCGCCGCCGTCTCCTTGAGCTGGCCGGCCACGTCCATCTGCAATTGCTCGGACTCGATCACGCAGGGGCCTGCGATGAGGAAGAAGCGGTGTTCCAGGCCGACGTCGAAGCCGCAGAGTTTCATGGCAGGGGTTCTTTCTTTTCTCGTCGTTGCTTCAGAAGGCTTTCAGGCCGCCGCGAGGGCTGGCTGCTGGCTCTTTTGGCGCTCCACGGCCGCCTTGATGAAGGCGTTGAAGAGCGGGTGGCCGTCCCACGGGGTCGATTTGAACTCGGGATGGAACTGCACGCCGATGTACCAGGGGTGCACGCTCTTGGGCAGCTCGACGATCTCGGTGAGCTGCTCGCGCTGCGTGAGCGCCGAGATCACCAGGCCCGCCTTGCGCAACTGGTCCAGATAGTTCACGTTGGCCTCGTAGCGGTGGCGATGGCGCTCGGTGACGATGTTGCCGTAGATCTCGTGCGCCAGCGTGCCGGCCGCGACGTCCGAACTCTGCGCGCCCAGGCGCATGGTGCCGCCCAGGTCGGAGTTCTCGTTGCGCGTCTTGATCGTGCCGTCGGCGTCCTTCCACTCGGTGATCAGGGCGATCACGGGGTGGGGCGTGGCGGGCTCGAACTCGGTGCTGTTGGCATCCTTGAGGCCGGCCACGTGGCGCGCGTATTCGATGGTGGCGACCTGCATCCCCAGGCAGATGCCCAGGTAGGGCACCTGGTGCTCGCGGGCGTAGCGGGCCGTGCTGATCTTGCCTTCCACGCCGCGCGCGCCGAAGCCGCCTGGCACCAGGATGGCGTCGTACTTGGCGAGTTTTTCGGCCGCGTCGGCGGCGCCGATGGTCTCGGAATCGATGTGCTCGATCTTCACGCGCACATGGTTCTTCATGCCGGCGTGGCGCAGCGCTTCGTTCACCGACTTGTAGCTGTCCGACAGATCGACGTACTTGCCCACCATGGCGATGGTGACCTCGCCCTGTGGATGCTCGGTCTCATAGACCAACTGATCCCAGCGCTTGAGGGTGGTGGGAGGCGTGTTCAGGCGCAGCTTGTCGCAGATCAGGCCATCCAGGCCCTGCTCGTGCAGCATGCGCGGCACCTTGTAGATCGTGTCCACGTCCCACATGCTGATCACGCCCCACTCGGGCACGTTGGTGAACAGCGAGATCTTGTCGCGCTCTTCCTCGGGAATGCGGCGGTCGGCGCGGCACAGCAGCGCGTCGGGCTGGATGCCGATCTTGCGCAGCTCCTGCACCGTGTGCTGGGTGGGCTTGGTCTTCAACTCGCCCGCGGCGGCGATCCACGGCAGGTAGGTCAGATGCACGAAGGCGGCGTTGTTGGGGCCGAGCTTGAGGCTCAGCTGGCGCACCGCTTCGAGGAAGGGCAGGGACTCGATGTCGCCCACCGTGCCGCCGATTTCGACAATGGCCACGTCCACCGCGTCGCCCGTGCCCACGCCGGCGCCGCGCTTGATGTATTCCTGGATTTCGTTGGTGACGTGCGGAATGACCTGCACGGTCTTGCCGAGGTAGTCGCCGCGCCGTTCCTTCTCCAGCACGCTCTGGTAGATGCGGCCCGTGGTGAAGTTGTTGGTCTTTTTCATGCGCGTTTCGATGAAACGCTCATAGTGGCCGAGATCGAGGTCGGTTTCGGCGCCGTCGTCGGTGACGAAGACCTCGCCGTGCTGGAACGGGGACATGGTGCCCGGGTCCACGTTGATGTACGGGTCGAGCTTGATGAGGGTGACTTTGAGGCCCCGCGATTCGAGAATCGCGGCAAGGGAGGCTGAGGCGATTCCCTTGCCCAGGGAAGACACCACACCGCCGGTGACGAAGACAAATTTGGTCATGTCTTTTTAGGTGGTGGGAAATTGGGATTATAGAGGCCGGCCACCAAGGCCCCGGCCGGCGCTTTGCAAGCCCGCAGGCCCCGTCTGCTAAATTGCGCGCCATGAACGAGCTCGCCGGCAAACACATTCTCCTGGGACTTTCCGGCGGCATCGCCTGCTACAAATCGGCCGAATTCGCCCGCCTGCTCATCAAGGCCGGGGCCACCGTGCAGGTCGTGATGACCGAGGCGGCCGCGCAGTTCATGACCCCCGTCACGATGCAGGCGCTGACCGGGCGCACGGTGTACCACTCGCAGTGGGACGCGCGCGAGCCCAACAACATGCCGCACATCAACCTGGGCCGCGAGGCCCATACCATCGTCATCGCGCCGTGCAGCGCGGACTTCATCGCGCGCCTGGCGCAGGGGCGCTCCGACGAACTGCTGAGCCTGACCTGCCTGGCCCGGCCCATCGACCGCGTGCCGCTGTTGCTCGCACCCGCCATGAACCGCGAGATGTGGGCGCACCCGGCCACGCAGCGCAATCTGGCTCAGGTGGCGCGCGACGGCGCCGTGGTGCTGGCAGTCGGCAATGGCGACCAGGCCTGCGGCGAAACCGGCGACGGCCGCATGCTGGAGCCAGCCGAACTGCTGGAGGAGCTGACGGCGTTCTTCACGCCCAAGATGCTGGCCGGCCAGCACCTGCTGGTGACGGCGGGCCCCACGTTCGAAGCCATCGACCCGGTGCGCGGCATCACCAATCTCTCCAGCGGCAAGATGGGCTTTGCCATCGCCCGCGCCGCGCGCGAGGCCGGCGCGCAGGTCACGCTGGTGGCGGGGCCAGTGCACCTGTCCACGCCGCGCGGCGTGCGCCGCGTGGACGTGCAATCGGCACAAAACATGCTCGACGCCGTAGTGGAACATGCCTCGGATGCTACTGTTTTTGTAGCAACCGCTGCCGTTGCCGACTGGCGCCCGGCGCAGGCGGCCCGCCACAAGATCAAGAAGGACGGCTCCGGCGAGGTGCCTGCGCTGGCGTTCGTGGAGAACACGGACATCCTGGCCCAGGTGGCGAAATCCGAGCGCGCCCGCTCGGGGCAACTGTTTTGCGTCGGCTTTGCGGCCGAGAGCGAAGACCTGCTGCGCCACGCCAGCGCCAAGCGCGAGCGCAAGGGCGTGCCGCTGCTGGTGGGCAACATCGGCCCGGCCACCTTCGGGCAGGACGACAACGCGCTGCTGCTGATCGATGCCGAAGGCCACCGGGAACTGCCACGCGCCTCCAAGCGTGAACTGGCCCGCGAGTTGGTGTCCGAGATCGCCCGGCGTCTGTCCAGTGCCACCTGATTTTTCGCAAGTGGCTGCTCCCGTGCAACATCCGCACCGGCCCGAATGGGACACACCGCCCGACGGCGATTTCGCAAGCTATGTCGAGCGGCTCAGCCGCCTGCAGCATCCAGCCCCGCCAGCGCCTGGTGTGGAGATGGGCCGATCCAGGGATCGATCCCATGCCCCTGGCACGGCGGCCAAGGTTCCCAACCGCGATGCAAAGCGTCAGCCGGCGGGTGCAGCCATGCAGGGCGCAAGCGCTTCGACGTGGCTGTACGTGGCGCGGGCGGTGCTGCTCTTGCTGGTGTTGGCAAAGGCAGTGGCGTGGCTCGTTTTCGGCTGGGGCTCGCTGTTCGGTATCGTCTTGCTCGGCATGCTGTGGTGGGGCCTCGGCGCGGCCGGTCGGCGCCTGCTGCCTGCCCACTTGCCACCGGCTGGCACCGACCGCACCGCGGCCCTGAAAACCGTGCTGGAGGCGCTGCGCAACGCGGCGCGCCAAACTCCGAATTCCCGTTTCCCCAAGAAGTGAATTGAACCTGTGAAGATCGACGTCAAGATTCTCGACCCCCGCATGGCAGAGCAACTGCCTTCCTATGCCACCCCGGGCAGCGCCGGCCTCGATCTGCGCGCCTGCCTGGACGAGCCGCTCACGCTGCAGCCCAACGCTTGGCAGCTGGTGCCTACGGGCATTGCCATCTATCTCAAAGACCCCGGGTATGCCGCCCTGATCCTTCCGCGCTCGGGCTTGGGGCACAAGCACGGCATCGTGCTGGGCAATCTGGTGGGGCTGATCGACAGCGACTACCAGGGCCAGCTCATGGTAAGCGCCTGGAATCGCAGCAGCACGGCGTTCACCCTGGAGCCCATGGAGCGGCTTGCCCAACTGGTCATCGTGCCGGTGGTGCAGGCGCAGTTCAACGTGGTCAGCGACTTTCCCGCCACGCAGCGCGGCGAAGGCGGCTACGGCTCGACGGGGCAATCCTGATCGGGCGGTCCAACCCTCCCGTTGCGGTTTTTGTAGGCCGGCGCCGACATGGCTGCCGGTATTTGTCTTGCCTGCCTGGCCGCGATTGCCCGGCGGGTGCCGAGGCGGAGTGCATGGTGCAATCCGCTTCACGTTAAAGGCCTTGAAGGCCTGCGCATCGCTCTGAAGGAGAACTTTCATGTCCCGTTTCATCCGCTCCGCCACCCTGGCAGGTTCCGTCGCCCTGGTGACCCTGCTCTCCGCCTGCGCCCAACAGCCGCGCTACTCCAACAACTACCCCGCTCAGCCCCAGCCGGGCTACTCCTCCTACCCCGCCGCACAGAACCAAAACCAGAACGGTACGGAGTTCGGCGTGGTTTCCAACATCGAAACCCTGCACGCGCGCAACCGCGGCACCAGCGGTGCCGGTGCCGTGTTGGGCGCGGTGGCCGGCGGCGTGCTGGGCAATCAGGTCGGCAAGGGCAGCGGCCGTGCCGCAGCCACCGTGCTGGGTGCCGTGGGCGGCGGTGTGGTGGGTAACCAGATCGAAGGCCGCACCGGCAACAACAACGACGGCCAGGCCGAGGGCTACCGCCTGACCATCCAACTGGACCAGGGCGGCCAGCGCGTCTATGACGTGACCACGCCAGGCGACCTGCGCACCGGCGACCGCGTGCGCCTGTATGGCGGCCAGATCTCGCGCATCTGACCTCCCATGCTCTCATCGCCTGCCGCGCACGCGTGGCAGGCACCCCATGCAAAACGGGCCCCTCGGGGCCCGTTTTGCATGGGTCAATGAATCGGTCAGTGAAGGGTGGGTGCGTCCGCCGCGGGCGGCTGGATGCGGAAGAAGCCGGTTCCGGCCGAACCGCGGCCGATCTCTTCCTCGGTGGCTTCGCGCACGCTCTGCACCGTGAGATGCAAGCGCAGCGCAATGCCGGCCAGCGGGTGGTTGCCATCCAGCACGATGTGCTCCGGGTAGATCTGGGCCACGGTGTAGAGCACATCACGGGGTGCTGCCGGGTTGGTGCCCTCGGGCAGCGCACTGCCTTCGACCGTCATGCCTTCTTCCAGATCCGCCGGAAAGAGGTGGCGCGGTTCGAGGAACAGCAACTGGTCCTGGTAGTCGCCGAAGGCTTCCTCGGGCTCCAGGTGCAGCGACAGCGAAGTGCCTGCGGCGTGGCCTTGCAGGGCCTCCTCGATGCGCGCGAGCAGATCGTCGCCGCCAACGAGAAAATCCACCGGCTCATCGAGCACGTCCAGTTCCTCGCCGAGGGTGTCTTTCAAGATCCAGGTCAAAGCGACCACACATTGTTGGTTGATTTCCATAGGAGAATTGTCGCAGTTCGACCCTCGGCCGCGAACGCGGCAATCATTTCCCCATGGATATTCAACAACCTCTGGCGCTGCTGGGCGACCTCACGCCGGCGCAGTTCATGCGCCGCCACTGGCAGAAAAAGCCTTTGCTGGTTCGCCAGGCCATCCCCGCGTTCGACCCGCCGGTGCACCGCGCCGAGCTGTTCGCGCTCGCTGCGCAAGAGACCGTCGAATCGCGCCTCGTGCAGCACAAGGCCGGCGTGTGGAAGCTGCGCCACGGCCCTTTCACACGCCGCGCGCTGCCCCCGCTCGCCACGCGGGAATGGACGCTGCTGGTGCAGGGCGTCGATCTTCACGACGACGGCGTGCACGCTTTGATGGAGCCGTTCCGCTTCGTTCCCCGCGCACGGCTCGACGACCTCATGATCAGCTACGCCACCGATGGCGGCGGGGTCGGGCCGCACTTCGACAGCTACGACGTCTTCCTGCTGCAAGCCCACGGGCGCCGCCGCTGGCGCATCGGGCGCCAGAAGGACCTTACGCTGCGCGAAGGGATTCCGCTCAAGGTGCTGGCGCAGTTCGAGCCAGAGCAGGAGTTCGTGCTCGAACCCGGGGACATGCTGTACCTGCCCCCGCGCTATGCCCACGATGGCATCGCCGAAGGCGAGTGCATGACCTATTCCATTGGCTTTCGCTCCCCGGCCCGCACCGGCATCGCGCAGGAGCTGCTGTCGCGCCTGGCCGACGATGCAGCCGATGACGACGCTCCGCCCCAGCTTTATCGCGATCCGTCGCAGCCCGCCGTGGCGCAGCCGGGTGAAATCCCGCAGGCGCTGCAGGTCTTCGCACGCGAAGCGCTGGAACGTGCCCTCTCCGAGCCGCTGGCGCTGGAGCGCGCCCTGGGCGAGAGCCTGACCGAGCCCAAGCCCAACGTGTGGTTCGAGCCCGGGGCGGTGGGCGGCCTGCTGGAAGGGGTCCGACTGGATCGCCGCACCCGCATGATGTATGACGCACGCCATGTATTCATCAACGGCGACAGCTACCTGGCTGCGGGCCGCGATGCCACCCTCATGCGCCGGCTGGCCGATGAACGTGTGCTGCACGCCCGTGATGTGGCGCGCGCCAGCGACGATGCGCTGGAGCTGCTGTCGTCCTGGTGCGAAACCGGCTGGGCACATGCCTGGTCGCCATCGGATTGATTGACCGCGCAGGGCGGTGACGAAGGAGCTGCCGATGTCCGAAGAATTCCCTCGCCATGCCGACGCAGCGGCGGCACTGCCTGCCGGGCGTTTCAACGGCCGGGAAGATTTTCGCCAATGGGTGCGCGATGCGCTGGCGTGCGCTGCGAAGGAGGGCTGGAGCGAAATCGTGCTGAGCGATTTCGACTTTCACGACTGGCCGTTGGGAGAGCGCGAAGTGGTGGCCTCGCTGCAGTCCTGGGCTCGCCGTGGACGGCGCCTGACCTTGCTGGCCGGAACGTACGACGAAATGGTGCGGCGCCATGCGCGCTTCGTGCAGTGGCGGGGCGTGTGGGACCATGTGATCGAGTGCCGCCGCGCGCCCACTGCGGACCGCCTGGAGCTGCCCAGCGTTCTGTGGTCCGATGCCTGGGTGCTGCAGCGCCTGGACCCCGAGCGCTGTGCCGGCGTAGCGGGCCGCGAGCCCGAGCGCCGCCTGTCGGCGCGGGAGGCCCTCGACGAGTGGCTTCTGCGCAAGAGTTCTCCCGGTTTTCCCGCGACCACGCTGGGGCTTTGAGCGCCGCAGCCCATTTGGCGATTTACTGAAGAGAAACAAAACGTCCCGTCAGTGTTAGTCTGTATTGACGGAATCTCCCTATAATTTGCGGTTGAAGTAAAAAAGGCGCCCCTGAGCGCCACGCACCGCCAGAGAGCACGCTGCAAGAGGGCGCCAATGGCGGCAATTCAAGATCCGTCTGTCCAATAGGAAAAACTGAAATGAAGAACTCTCTCGTTCTGGCTGCCCTGGTTGCCTCCGTCGCTCTCGCTGCTTGCGGCAAGAAGGAAGAAGCCGCTGCTCCTGCACCGGCTCCCGCTCCTGTGGAAGCACCCGCACCAGCACCCGCTCCCGTGGTGACGCCTGCTGCTTCCGATGCAGCCGCTCCTGCCATGACCGCCCCCGCATCCGACGCCGCTTCCGCTCCCACGGGCGACGCTGCCAAGGCTGCTGCCGACGCTGCTGCTGCAGCCGCGGCTGGCGCTTCCACCGCCAAGTAATCGCTTCCACAGGTCTTCGGCACCCTGTGCCGGAGATCGGCAAAAGCCCCGTACCACCAGGTCGGGGCTTTTTTATTTGTTACGCCGTTCAACGATGGGGGGTTGACGATCTGCCTGGCAAAGCCCTTTCCAGAGCGTTCCGGCGGTGGTGTGCGCATCGTCCCTGCGATCTCTAGCCGCAGGCGATCCAGTCGGAGCCGGTGACCGGGCTGGCGACATCCACGCGCGCCGTCTCCCAGCCCAAAGCCGAGGCCAGGGCGGCCTGGGCCAGCTCGGGGCGATTGTTCTGTGCGCTGAGGTGGGCCGCCACCACGCGGCTCAGTCCGCTGTGCTGCATGGCCCGCAGAATGTCAGCCGCCACCGTGTTGGCCAAGTGCCCGTAGAGGCCGCTGATGCGGCGCTTTAAAAAAGCCGGGTAGGTGGAGACCGCGAGCAGGTCGGGATCGTGGTTGGATTCCAGCAGCAACGCGTGGCAGCCCTTCAGGTGGGCCAGCACGTGGTCGGTGGCATGCCCGAGATCGGTCAGCAGGCCGATGTGCGTCGCGCCGTCGCTGCAGCGCAGTTGGAGGGGTTCGCGGGCGTCGTGGGGCACGGTGAAGGGCAGGGCTTCGAATGCACCCAGATCGATGGGCACGCCGTCGCGCGCAATGTTCAGCAGCCCGTCCAGATCCGGTGCGCCGATGGCCGTATAGGTGCCATGGCTCATCCAGACCGGAATGCGGTGCCTGACCACCAGCTTCTCCATGCAGCCCACGTGGTCCGAATGCTCGTGGGTGATGAACAGGGCGTCGAGGTCATCGATCGACAGCCCGGCCGCGCCGAGGCGCACTGCCAGTTGCCGTGGCCCCAATCCGCAGTCGATGAGCAATCGCCGCACCTGCGTGCCGCAGCGCCCTTCGACCACCGTGGCGTTGCCCGAACTGCCGCTGCCCAGGTTCTTGAAGCGCAGCACGCAGTCCTGGGGTCCGGTTACTTGAGGTCGTCCGTCAGCACGCGCACGATGCGCTCGGCGTTGGCCGAGGTCTCCGCCGTGCCGGCTGCGTTCAGCACCGACACCGTGCTCTTGTTATCGACGCTGCGCACCACGACGCGGTACTTGACCGGCGCTGCGGCATCCGACGAGCGGCCCAGCAGCTTGCCGAAGAAGCCCGGGTCCTTCTTCTCGGTGGGCTCGACATAGCGCACGAAATACACACCCTGGGCGCGGTCGCGGTCTTCCACCGTGAAGCCGGTGCGATCCAGTGCCAGGCCGACACGGCGCCAGGCGCGGTCGAAGTTTTCGTCCAGTTCGACCACGGGCACATTGCCCTGGCGTGCCATGCGGGCCGTGGGCACTTGCTGCGCGGGGGCGGCGGCGATGGCGCGGGACTGCTCCTGGCTCACGCCCAGCTTGACCATCAGGCGGCGCAGGAATTCGGTTTCCAGTTCCGGATCGACCGGACGGGGCTGCCAGACGGTGCTTTCCTTCTGGGCGGAGGTATAGACCTCGACCATGCCACGGTGGCTGATGAAGATCTCGGTACTGCCGTTGGGGCCGCGTTCCAGTCGGGTGCGGAACTTGTCGCGCTCGCCGGTGGAATAGACCGAGTCGAACATCTTGCCGATGGTGGAACGGATGATGTCCTGCGGCAGCTTGGCGCGGTTTTCGGCCCAGTCGGTTTCCATGATGCCGAGGTTGGCCTGGTCCTGCACCAGCACGAAGCCGTTCTCGGTCCAGAAGTCGCGCACCGGGTCCCACAGGGTGTCGGCGGGGCGGCTCACAACCAGCCAGCGCTGGTTGCCGTCGCGTTCGATGCGCACGTCGCCGATGGTGCGGGAGGCTGCATTCACCGAGCCCGCAGGCTTTTGCGACTGGCCGGCCTCGAAGGCCGCTGCCGACACCACGCCGCCGGGCACTGCATAGCGCGAATCGCGCGAGATCTGGTTCAGGTCGGGCGGCACTTCGAGCGTCGCCCCCTTGGTGGCGCTCTTGTAGTCGATCTTGTCGTTCTCCAGGACGGAGCAGGCGGACAGGGCCATGGCAAGGCCCAGCAGGCCCAGTCGGTTGATAGCGTTCACGCGGAAATCCTCTTTGGTGTCTGGGGAGAGCGGGGCAGGCAGGGCGGCTGGATCACAGCAGCCCGCTGGCGCGAAGGGCGGCTTCGACCGCGGCTTCGTTGCCTTGGCTGAGCGGAGTCATGGGCAGGCGCATCGCGCCGCCGCACCGGCCCAGGCGGTGCATCGCCCACTTCACCGGAATCGGGTTGGCTTCGACGAACAACTGCTTGTGGGTGGGCATGAGCTGGAACTGGATTTCCATGGCGCGGCGCACATCGCCTGCGAGCGCCGCCACGCACAGTTCGTGCATGAGGCGCGGCGCGACGTTGGCGGTCACGCTGATGTTGCCCTGGCCGCCGCACAGCATGAGCGCCACGGCCGTCGGATCGTCGCCGGAGTACACGGCGAAGCCCTTGGGCACATCACGGATCAGCCATTGCGCGCGTTCGATGTTGCCGGTGGCTTCCTTGATGCCGATGATGCCGGGCACCTGCGCCAGGCGCAGCACGGTGTCGTGCAGCATATCGGCCACGGAGCGGCCGGGCACGTTGTACAGCACGATGGGCAGGTCGCCCACCGCTTCGGCGATCGCCTTGAAATGCTGGTACTGGCCTTCTTGGGTGGGCTTGTTGTAGTAGGGCACCACCTGCAACTGCGAGTCGGCGCCGACCTTCTTGGCGAAGCGGGCCAGTTCGATGGCCTCTGCCGTGGAGTTGGCGCCGCAGCCGGCCATGATGGGCACGCGCTTGGCGGACTGCTCGACGGCCACGCGGATGATTTCGCAGTGTTCTTCGACGTTCACCGTGGGCGACTCGCCGGTGGTGCCCACCACGCCGATGCAGTCGGTGCCTTCGGCGATGTGCCAGTCGATCAGTTGGCGCAGGGTGGGATAGTCCACGCTGCCGTCCTCGTGCATGGGGGTGACGAGGGCGACGATGCTGCCGGTGAGAGAGCTGGGAGGGGTCATGTCCGCGGTGGAAAACGGGTAAAGGAGCATTCTAACTAGAGCGGCGGTGCGAGCCGGTGGCGCGCCGGTGCGGCACCTTCGGCACCTTCGCGGGGCCGGACCGCTGCGATGCGCTGGACGAAGCGCTCCGGCGCATCGAGGAAGCCATCTTCATAGGCCACCGTGCACAGACCCGCGCAGGCCTGCAGCAGTTCCCCGGGCCGCAAGAGAAAGTCCGGCCGGGCCGGGCGGCCGACGGTTTCGTTGCCCGCGGCGAAGGTTTCGTACAGCAGCACGCCGCCGGGCGCGACGCTGGCCGCCAGCGTGGGCAGCAGCGGCCGCCACAGGTATCGGGTGACGACCACGGCGCCGAAGGTGCGGCCCGCAAAGGGCCAGGGACCGGCTTCGATGTCCGCGCAGAGTATTTCGCCCAGGCCTTGCAGCGGCGCCAGCGCTTCGTGGTCGCGGTCCACGCCGGTCACGGGATGGCCGCGCCCGTGGAGCCAGCGCAGGTGCCGGCCGCTGCCGCAGGCCACGTCCAGCACGCTGGCGCCGGGCGGCACGAGGTGGGCCCAGCGCCGGACCCATTCCGAAGGTGGCTCAAGGCCGTGCGTTGTCGGCATTTGCTATGAAAATAGTAGCTGCCATGGCAATGAAATCGCCGGCGTGAAGGCGGTTTGATCCATATTCAGAAGCAGGCCCACAGCTGGTCGGCCATCATCACCACGAAGTCCGGCTCCGCATACAGCAGGAACACGGCGGTCAGCAGCGCCGCGCCGACGGCACCCCACGCCCACGCCCTGCGAACGCGGGCCGTGCGCACGGCGCCGGCATGGCCCGGCTGCGGGCTGGGCGAGGGGTGCGGGGTGGATGGCATGGTTCCTGAGCGCCTTTCAAGCAGAAGCCGGTTGCGGCGCCCGGTGGATCGGGCTTTCCTTGACTGGCAGGTTCACCAGCCCGGCCAGCACGCCCAAGCCGATGGACAGATACCAGACCAAGCTGTAGCTGCCCGTGGTGTCATACAGATAACCTCCCAGCCACACGCCCAGGAAGCTGCCGATCTGGTGGCTGAAGAACACGAATCCGCCCAGCATGGACAGGTGCTGCACGCCGAAGATCTGCGCCACCGTGGCGTTGGTGGGCGGGATGGTGGACAGCCACAGCACGCCCATCACCGCCGAGAACACGTACACCGACAGGGGCGACAGCGGCACCAGCAGGAACACGCTGATCGCCACGGCCCGCGCGAAGTAGATGAAGGCGAGGATGTAGCGCTTGGGGTTGCGCTGGCCCAGCGTGCCGGCGATGTAGGTGCCGAACACGTTGAACAGCCCGATCAGCGCCAGCGCGTAGCTGGCCACCTGCGGCGACATGCCGTGGTCCTTGAGGTAGCTGGGCATGTGCACGCCGATGAACACCACCTGGAAGCCGCACACGAAATAGCCCGCCGTCAGCATCAGGAAGCTCGGGTAGCGCAGCGCCTCGCCCATCGCCTGGCCCACCGTCTGCGATCGCTGGGCGGCGGCGCGGCCCTGAAAGCCGGGCTCGCGCAGGCCGAAGGCCAGCGGCACGATCAGCAGCACCATCGCGGACAGCACCAGCAGCGCCTCCTGCCAGCCCAGGCGCACTATGAGCTGGCCTTCCACCGGCACCATCAGGAACTGCCCGAACGAGCCGGCCGCCGCCGCCACGCCCATGGCCCAGGAGCGCCTCTCCGGCGCGATCTGCCGGCCCAGCACGCCGTAGATGATGGCGTAGGTGGTGCCCGCCTGCGCCGCGCCGATCAGCACGCCGGCCGTCAAGGCGAAGAGCGCCGGCGTGGGCGACAGGGCCATGCCGACCAGTCCCAGTCCGTACAGCACCGCCCCGCCGATCAGCACCCGGAACGCGCCGAACCGGTCGGCCGCCATGCCCGCGAAGATGCCGAAGCAGCCCCAGGCGAGGTTCTGCACCGCGATGGCCAGCGCGAACGACTGGCGGGTCCAGCCCATGTCCTGGGTGATGGGCTGCAGCCACAGCCCGAAGCCGTGGCGGATGCCCATGGACAGCGTGACGATGGCGGCGCCGCACACCAGCACCTGGACCATGGACAGTTTTTTGGGGTCTTGAGGCATCCGGCAAATGTATCCAAGGCGGACCATTCGCGCGTGCGCCTTGGCGACCGATTCCGTGGCGGACATCCGCTGCGACCAGAAAGGGGCTGGGTTTATATCCAGCCCATCCGGCCCTGCGGCACTACAATCCGCCCCCATGGCAGCCAAACCCTCCTCCACCCCGCCAAGCGAATACTCCGAAGGCTCGATCCGCGTCCTCAAGGGACTGGAACCCGTCAAGCAGCGCCCGGGCATGTACACCCGCACCGACAACCCGCTGCACATCATCCAGGAAGTGCTGGACAACGCGGCCGACGAGGCGCTGGCCGGCCATGGCAAGAAGATCAAGGTCACGCTGCATGCCGACGGCTCGGTCAGCGTGGAAGACGACGGCCGCGGCATCCCGTTCGGCCTGCACCCCGAAGAAAAGGCCCCGGTGATCGAACTCGTGTTCACCCGGCTGCACGCGGGCGGCAAGTTCGACAAGGGCTCGGGCGGCGCCTACAGCTTCTCGGGCGGCCTGCACGGCGTAGGCGTTTCGGTGACCAATGCGCTGGCCCTGCGGCTGGAGGCCAGCACCCACCGCGAGGGCAAGGTGGCCCGCCTGGTGTTCGAAGGCGGCGACGTGACCGAGCCGCTGGTGGCCCGCCCGCTCGCGGCCGGCGAGCGCAAGCAGGGCACCACGGTGCGTGTGTGGCCCGACGGCAAATACTTCGAGGCGATCGCGCTGCCCATGGGCGAGCTCACGCACCTGCTGCGCAGCAAGGCGGTGCTGATGCCCGGCGTGTCGGTCTCCCTCGTGAACGAGAAGACGCGCGAGACGCAGACCTGGCAGTACAAGGGCGGCCTGCGCGACTACCTCGGCCAGACCTTGAACGCCGACCCGGTGATCCCGCTGTTCGAGGGCGAGGGCTTTGCCGACCGCCACCACGAGAGCTTTGCCGAAGGCGAGGGCGCCGCCTGGTGCGTGGCCTTCACCGAGGACGGCCATCCGGTGCGCGAGAGCTACGTCAACCTGATTCCCACCAGCGCCGGCGGCACGCACGAAAGCGGCCTGCGCGACGGCCTGTTCAATGCCGTCAAGAGCTTCATCGAGCTGCATTCGCTGCTGCCCAAGGGCGTCAAGCTGCTGCCCGAGGACGTCTTCGCCCGCGCCAGCTACGTGCTGTCGGCCAAGGTGCTGGACCCGCAGTTCCAGGGCCAGATCAAGGAGCGGCTGAACTCCCGCGATGCGGTGCGCCTGGTGAGCGGCTTCGTGCGCCCGGCGCTGGAGCTGTGGCTGAACCAGCACGTCGATTACGGCAAGAAGCTGGCCGAGCTGGCCATCAAGGCGGCGCAGACGCGCCAGAAGGCCGGCCAGAAGGTCGAAAAGCGCAAGGGCTCCGGCGTGGCCGTGCTGCCCGGCAAGCTCACCGATTGCGAGAGCCGCGACCTGGCCCACAACGAGGTCTTCCTGGTCGAGGGCGATTCGGCCGGCGGCAGCGCCAAGATGGGCCGCGACAAGGAAAGCCAGGCCATCCTGCCGCTGCGCGGCAAGGTGCTCAACACCTGGGAGGTGGACCGCGACCGGCTCTTCGGCAACACCGAGATCCACGACATTTCCGTGGCCATCGGCGTGGACCCGCATGGCCCCAATGATTCGCCCGATCTCTCGGGCCTGCGCTACGGCAAGGTCTGCATCCTGTCCGATGCCGACGTGGACGGCTCGCACATCCAGGTGCTGCTGCTCACCCTGTTCTTCCGCCATTTTCCGAAGCTCATCGAGACGGGCCACATCTACGTGGCGCGCCCGCCGCTGTTCCGCGTGGACGTGCCGGCGCGCGGCAAGAAGCCGGCTTCCAAGATGTATGCGCTGGACGAGGGCGAACTGGTGGCCATCCTCGACAAATGCGCCAAGGACGGCGTGGCACGCGAGAAGTGCCAGATCAGCCGCTTCAAGGGCCTGGGCGAGATGAACGCCGAGCAGCTGTGGGAAACCACGCTCAACCCCGACACCCGCCGCCTGCTGCCCGTGCAGTTGGGCGATATGGACTTCGCCGCCACCGAAGGCCTCATCACCAAGCTGATGGGCAAGGGCGAGGCCGCCGCGCGCCGCGAACTGATGGAACTGCACGGCGACGCCGTGGAAGTGGACATTTGAGCCATGGCCTGGCGTGATCGGTTCGGGGGTTTGGGCCTTTTTGGCCTCTGGCGCATGATTTGCGCCGGCATGCTGCTATTGTTTTTGCAGCAAACGGCGCGCGCCGACCTGTGGGCCTATGTGGACGAGCGCGGCGTGACCCACTTCGCGGCCGAGCCGGTGGACGCGCGCTACGGGCTGTTCTTTCGCGGCAATGATTTCGACTCCACCCGCGACGGCCCGGCCGCGGCATCCGCGGGCGCCAGCGCGGCCACGCCGTCCGGCGCCCGGCTGCTGGCGTTCTTCGACATCTCCCCCGACTACAAGCGCGTCAAGCACCACCTGCGCGCATCGGCCAGCCAGAACGGCGTGGACTACGAACTGCTGCAGGCGCTGATCGCCACCGAGTCGGGCTTCGACGCGCGCGCCGTGTCGCCCAAGGGCGCGGTGGGGCTCATGCAGCTCATGCCGGCCACGGCGTCCCGCTTCGGCGTGGCGGGCGAGGCGCGCCGGTCGGTGGAGCAAAAGCTCACCGAGCCGGCCATCAACGTGTCTGCCGGCGCGCGCTACCTGCGGCACCTGCTCGACCTCTTCGATGGCCGCACCGACCTGGCGCTGGCCGCCTACAACGCGGGCGAGGGCGCCGTGCAGCGCGCCGGCAACCGCATTCCGGCCTACCGCGAAACGCAGAACTACGTGAAAAGCGTGCTGGGCCTGTATGCCCAGCTCAAGCCACCCGCCCCGCTGCTGGCCCACCGGGCCGCGCCGGGCCGCGTGCGCATGGAACTGGGCAGCGGCCCGGACGAAACCTCTCCCTCCAGCGCTGCGGCCGGCCTGCCGGCCCGCAACGTCGGCGCCCCGCGCGCCCCTTGACCTTCGATTTCCCGAATGAGCGACCAAACCCCTCTCGATCTTGCCCCGCCCGAATCGGACGACAACCTGAGCCTGGCCGGCTACGCCCAGCGCGCCTACCTGGAATACGCCCTGTCCGTGGTCAAGGGCCGCGCGCTGCCCGACGTGTGCGACGGCCTCAAGCCGGTGCAGCGCCGCATCCTCTATTCCATGGACCGCATGGGCCTGGGGTATTCGGGCCCGACCCGCAACGTGGCCGCCAAGCCGGTCAAGAGCGCCCGCGTGGTGGGCGACGTGCTGGGCCGCTTTCATCCGCACGGCGACCAGTCGGCCTACGACGCGCTGGTGCGCCTGGCGCAGGATTTCAACCAGCGCTACCCGCTGATCGACGGCCAGGGCAACTTCGGCAGCCGCGACGGCGATGGCGCCGCGGCCATGCGCTACACCGAGGCGCGGCTGTCGCGCATCACCAGCCTGCTGCTGGACGAGATCGACGAGGGCACGGTCGATTTCATGCCCAACTACGACGGCAGCACGCAGGAGCCGCGCCAGCTGCCCGCGCGCCTGCCGTTCGCGCTGCTCAACGGCGCCAGCGGCATCGCGGTGGGCCTGGCGACCGAGATCCCGAGCCACAACCTGCGCGAGATCGCCGATGCCTGCGTGGCGCTCATCAAGGCGCCGCAGCTGTCCGAGGCGGAGCTGATGGCCATCGTGCCCGGGCCGGACTATCCCGGCGGCGGCCAGATCATCAGCACCGCGGGCGACATCGCCGATGCGTACCGCACGGGGCGCGGCAGCTTGAAGGTGCGTGCGCGCTGGAAGATCGAAGACCTCGCGCGCGGCCAGTGGCAACTCATCGTGACCGAGCTGCCGCCCGGCGTCAGCACGCAGAAAGTGCTGGAGGAGATCGAAGAGATCACCAACCCCAAAGTCAAGGCCGGCAAGAAGGCCCTGTCGCAGGACCAGGTGCAGCTCAAAGGCAGCGTGCTGGGCGTGCTCGATGCCGTGCGCGACGAGTCGAGCAAGGACGCTCCGGTGCGCCTGGTGTTCGAGCCCAAGACCGGCAAGGTGCCGCAGCAGGAGCTGATCACCACCTTGCTGGCGCACACCAGCCTGGAGACGTCCTCTCCCATCAACCTGACCATGGTGGGCGGCGACGGCAAGCCCATGCAGAAGTCGCTGCGCAAGATGCTGGAGGAGTGGATCGCCTTCCGCCAGGGCACCATCGTGCGGCGTTCGCAGCACCGCCTGAACAAGGTGCTGGATCGCATCCATATTCTCGAGGGGCGGCAGATCGTGCTGCTCAACATCGACGAGGTGATCGCCATCATCCGCGCGAGCGACGAGCCCAAGGCCGCGCTGATCGCGCGCTTCGCGCTGTCGGACCGGCAGGCCGAGGACATCCTGGAAATCCGCCTGCGCCAACTGGCACGGCTGGAGGCGATCAAGATCGAGCAGGAACTGAAAGAGCTGCGCGTGGACCAGGGCAAGCTGGAGGACATCCTGGGCAATCCGGGCTCGCTGCGCCGGCTCATGATCAAGGAGATCGAGGCCGACGCCAAGACCTTCGCCGATGCGCGCCGCACCCTCATCCAGGCCGAGAAGAAGGCCATCGCGGAGGTGCGCGTGGTGGACGAGCCCGTGACCGTGATCGTCTCGCAAAAGGGCTGGGTGCGCGCGCGCGGCGGCCATGGGCACGAGCCGGGCAGCTTCGCCTTCAAGGCGGGCGACGGCCTGTATGCCACGTTCGAATGCCGCACGGTCGATACGCTGCTGGCCTTCGGCAGCAACGGCCGGGTGTATTCGGTGGCGGTGTCGCTGCTGCCGGGCGCGCGCGGGGATGGACAGCCGGTCACCACGCTCATCGAACTGGAGTCGGGCACCCAGCTGCTGCACTACTTCGCCGGGCCGGCGGCGGCCACGCTGCTGCTGGCGGGATCGGGGGGCTATGGCTTCCTGGCCTCGGTCGAGAACATGACGGCGCGCCAGCGGGGCGGCAAGGCCTTCATTTCGCTGGGCGAGGGCGAGACCGTGTGCCGCCCCTCCCACGCCTGGGGCACCAGCGGCGCGCAATTGCTGGCGCCGGCCACGCACGTGGCCTGCGCGTCGGCGGGCGGGCGCATCCTGACCTTCGAGATCGGCGAACTCAAGACCATGGCCAATGGCGGACGCGGCCTGATGCTGATCGACCTGGAGCCGAAAGACACCCTGGCGGGCGCGGTGGCGTACACGCGCAGCATCCGCCTGGAAGGCCTGGGGCGCGGCGGCAAGGAGCGCGAGGAGACGCTGGAGATCCGGTCGCTGAACAACGCCCGGTCGCCGCGCGGGCGCAAGGGCAAGGCCGCCGATCTGGGCTTCAAGCCGTCGGCGGTGTTCCGGCTCGAATAGCCCTTTGCGGCTGGCAACCGGTGCGCACCTGCCGGTTTGTGCAGCGCACAAGGGTTTTCGCCCTGCACAAGGCTGCCCGACCGTGGGCACCATGGAGATCTCTTTATTGGTTGCTGGGGCGAACGGAGATCGGCCATGAAAAATCTGCGCATTTCCCACAAGCTCTGGGGGGCCGTCGTCGCGATCGTGATCGCGCTGGCCGCCGTGGTCGGTATCTCGGCCTACCGCTCGGCCGCCACGCAGGCCCGCTCCGCGCAGGTCACGGCCGACATGTCCACGCGGGTGGAGGCGGCGCTGCGCTGGGCCGGGCTCACCGAGACCAATGCCGCGCGCACGCAGGCCATCATCGTGGGCAGCGATCCGGCCGTGGAGGCGGAGTTCAAGGACCTGATCGCCGCCACCTCCGCGCAGATCACCGAGGTGCAGAAATCGCTGGAGGCCTTGCCGCTGTCGGACACCGATAGGGCGCAGATGGCCGCCATCGCCACCGCCCGCAAGACGATGACCGACCTGCGCGCGCGGGCGCGGCAATTGAAGGCCGATGGCCAGCAGGCCGAAGCCACGGCGCTCGTCAAGCAAAGCTACAACCCGGCGGTGGCGGCGTACCTGAAGACGCTGCGGGACTTCGTCCAGCTGCAGCAAAGCAATGCCCAGGCCGGGCAGCAGGCCGTGGCGGCCGAGCGGCTGGTGACCGTGCGCGTGGGCGCGCTGGCCGTGGCGCTGCTGGTGGCGGCCATGGTGGCGGGCGCTTATTTTCTGATCCGCAGCATCCAGCAGCCGCTGGCCGAAGCCAACGCCCTGGCCGCGCGCATCGCGGGCGGCGACCTGAGCGCCACGCACACGTCGGTGCGCGGCGATGAGTTCGGCGAGCTGCTGCGCTCGCTGCAGACCATGGGCGATGCGCTGGGCCGCATGGTGCAGCAGGTACGACGCAGCACCGACAGCATCGCCATCGCCAGCGCGGAGATCGCCGCGGGCAACCAGGACCTGTCGGCCCGAACCGAGCAGACGTCCAGCAACCTGCAGCAGACCGCCGCGACCATGGGGCAGTTCTCCAGCACCCTGCAGCAAAGCGCCGGCAGTGCGCGCGAGGCGAGCGGCCTGGCCGAAGGTGCTTCGGGCGTGGCGCGGCGCGGCGGCGAGGTGGTGGCGCAGGTGGTGGCCACGATGGAGGAGATCCAGCAAAGCAGCCGCAAGATCGAGGACATCATCGGCGTGATCGACGGCATCGCCTTCCAGACCAACATCCTGGCGCTCAATGCCGCGGTCGAGGCGGCGCGTGCGGGCGAGCAGGGCCGGGGCTTTGCCGTGGTGGCGGGCGAGGTGCGCCTGCTGGCCGGGCGCAGCGCCGAGGCCGCGCGCGAGATCAAGGGGCTGATCGGCGCCTCGGTGGAGCGGGTGCATGCGGGATCGCGTCTGGTGCAGGACGCGGGCGCCACCATGGCGGACATCGTGCAGTCGGTGCAGCGCGTGGCCGACATGATCGGCGAGGTCACGGCGGCGGCATCGCAGCAAAGCTCGGGCATTTCGCAGGTGAACCAGTCCGTCGGCCACCTGGACCAGATGACGCAGCAAAACGCCGCGCTCGTGGAGCAAAGCGCCGCTGCGGCGCAGAGCCTGCGCGAACAGGCCGATCAATTGACGCGCATCGTGTCGGTGTTCCGGGTGGACAGCGATGCGGCATGGGCGCCGGGCGCCGTGGCTGCGAAGGCCCCGGTGGCCGCGCCGGCAGTGCGCCCTGCGCCGCGTGCCGTCGCTGCGTCGGCCAAGGCGCTGGCCCCGCATGCCAGGCCGGCGCCCGCGCTCAAGGCCGCAGGCGCCTCGGCAGCCAGTGGGGCATCCTCGGCGAACCCGCCGGTTTCAACCCCTGCGCGGGCGGCCAGACCGGCGGCGCCGAAGAGCGCACCCGCTCCGAGGCCCGCAGCCGCTCAGCGCGAAACGGCTGGCGGTGGTGACGATGACTGGACGTCGTTCTGACAAGCCGGTAAAGCACCGGCAGGGGATGGGGGCGGATGCCCCAAGGCCCGTGCCCGCGCGGCTGGCCTTGGGCGATCGGTGAAGCGCGATCAGCCCAGTTCGGCGATCAACTCGATTTCCACGCAGGCGCCCATGGGGATCTGCGCCACGCCGAAAGCGCTGCGGGCATGCACGCCCTTGTCGCCGAACACCTGGCCGAACAGCTCGCTCGCGCCGTTGGTCACCAGGTGCTGCTCGGTGAAATCGCCTGTCGAATTGACCAGGCTCATGACCTTGACGATGCGCTGGATGCGGTTCAGGTCGCCGCCGGTGGCGGCATGCAGCGTGCCCAGCAGGTCGATGGCCACGGCCCGTGCGGCGGCCTTGCCTTCTTCGGTGGTGATGTTGCGGCCGAACTGCGCGGCCCAGGGCTTGCCGTCCTTGCGCGCGATGTGTCCGCTCAGGAACACCAGGTTGCCGGTCTGCACGTAGGGCACATAGGCCGCGGCGGGGACCGAGACGGGCGGCAGGGTGATGTCGAGTTCTTTCAGCTTGTCGTAAACGCTCATGGTGTTCCTTGGCAACGGGGAGGAGTAGGAAGGCAGAAAGGCCGCAGGCCAGGGGGCCTGCGGCGCAGCGCGCAAGTGTTGCACAACCTGCTTTCGTTTCTTCCCATTCGTTGCTCGCGGTGCCAATCCCTCTGGCCGCGTTGGTTCGCGGCCGCACCGTGATCGTCCCTTCCGTGGCCGCCCGGAGCGGACGGCGCGCGTGGGTTCAGGCCAGGGCCGGGCGGCGTGGCTGGAAGGCCGAGGGCAGGGCGGTTTTGGCTGCGCTGCGCAGGGCTGGCTGGCCGGGGGCGGACAGCATGGCATGGGCATCGAGCTTGAAGATGGCGACCGCATCCACCAGCCGGCGCGTCTGCTGCTCCAGGCTCTGGGCCGCTGCGGCGCTTTCTTCCACCAGCGCGGCGTTTTGCTGCGTGGTCTGGTCGATCTGGCTGATGGCCTGGCTGATCTGGCCCACGCCGGCGCTCTGCTCGGCGCTGGCGCCACGGATCTGCGCCACCATTTCCGTGACGCGCTGGATCGCACCGACCACTTCCTGCATCGTGCGGCCGGCCTGGTCCACCAGCTCGGTGCCCTGCGACACCCGCTCCACGCTGGTCCCGATCAAACCCTTGATCTGCTTGGCGGCATCGGCCGAACGGCCGGCCAGGCTGCGCACCTCGGACGCCACCACCGCGAAGCCGCGGCCCTGCTCGCCTGCCCGGGCGGCTTCCACCGCGGCGTTGAGCGCCAGGATGTTGGTCTGGAAGGCGATGCCGTCGATCACGCCGATGATGTCGGAGATCTGCCGCGAGCTGTCGTTGATGTCCCTCATGGTCTTGACCACCTGGGTCACCACGCCGCCGCCTTGCGTTGCGACCGTGGCCGCGTTCTGCGCCAGTTGATCGGCCTGCTTGGCGTTGTCCGCGTTGTTGCGCACGGTGGTGCTGAACTGTTCCATGGTCGAGGCCACTTGCTCCAGCGAGCTGGCCTGCTCTTCGGTGCGCTGGCTCAGGTCGGTGTTGCCGGTGGAGATTTCCATCGAGCCCGTGGCGATGGAGTCGCTGGCGTTGCGCACTTCGGCCACGATCGACACCAGGCTCTGCTGCATGGTGCCCAGAGAGGCGAGCACGCTGCCGGCCAGGGCGCTGGCCACACGGGGCATGTCGGACAGGTCGCCCTGCGCGACGCGCTGGGCTGCGAAGCTCAGTTCGGCGGGCTCGGCACCCAGCGAGCGGGTGAGGCTGCGCGTGATCAGCACGCCGGCGATGGCGGCCGCGGCGAAGGCCAGCAGGCAGGCGCCCAGCAGCAGGGACCGCTGCCACTGGAACTCGGCCTCCGCTTCCTTGACCAGGGCCGTCGCCCGGCTGTCCGTGGCGGCCGCGTATTCGTTCGTCTTGGCGATCAGCGCCGCCAGCAGGGGGCGGCATTCCGCGTTCATCTTGGTGGTGGCCTGTTCGCGCTGGCCGGACACGGCCAGGTTGATGATGTCCAGCGCCACGGTGCCGTAGGCCTGCTCCACCTTGTCGATCTCGCCCACCAGGGTCTTGATGGCCGGGGGCACCTCGCCGTGGCTGACCATGTCTTTGAGCTTGGCCATGCTGGCCTGCACGTCCTTGTGCGCGTCGATCGCCGCCGCCTTTTCAGCCGCGATGTCGGCATCGCTCTTCACCAGCACCAGATTGCGGGCCGCGATGGCCCTGCGGTCCACCGCCGTGCGGATCTGCTCGGCCAGCTTGGCGCGTGCAGCAACGCCGTGCACGTAGCCGCTGAAGTTCTCGTTGGCCCCGTTCAGCCCCCACACCGCCACGCTGGATGCCACCAGCACCAGAAGGGCCAGCATCCCGAAGGAAAGCGTCAACTGGGCTTTGACGGTGAGATTTCGCAGCGACATACGGCACTCCTAAATTGGATTAATTGATAAATATGATTCAAATGATAAGCGGCATTTTGCAAAAGTAAAGTTGAATCGGCGCCGGCCCGCGCCATGAATAAAGCGATGCCGACAGGCGGAAAGCATTTGGTTGGGGCGGAAAGGAAGCGTTGCTCAGGCACGCCATTAGCATGCGCGCATGCCGCTGCCGTCTCCTGCCTTCGCTGCTCCCGCAACGCCTGCCGTGGCGCGCCCCTGGCGCTGGCCGTGGTGGCTTGGCGGGGTGCTCGCCGGAGCGGCGCTGCAACTCATGCAGGCGGCGCTGTGGCCGCTGGCCGTGTATGCGGTGGCGGCGCTGGGCGGGCTGTTGGCGGCCATTGCGGCAGCCGTGCCTTCACGCCGCATGCTGCCTGCCTGGTGCCGCTCGCGCGGCTGGATGTTCGCCGCGGGTCTGGTCTTCATGGCGGGTGCGACCGGCCTGCGCGCGCTTGTGTTTTTGCAAGGGGCGTTGCCGCCGGCGCTGGAAGGCCGCGACATTCACCTGGTGGGCGTCGTGGCTGCCATGCCGCAGACCGGCGAATCCGGCGTGCGGCTGCGCATGGTGGTGGAATCGGCCTTGCTGGACGGTCGAGCGGTCGCCGTGCCTGCGCTGATCGACGTGGCCTGGTATGTCGGCGCGTTCGGCGAGGCGCCCGGCGCGGCGGATGTGCGGCGCCTGTCCACCGGCGTGCGGGCCGGCGAGCGTTGGCGCATGACGGTGCGCCTGAAGGCGCCCCACGGCCTGCGCAACCCCCAAGGCTTCGATGCCGAACTGGCCTGGTGGGAGCAGGGCGTGCAGGCCACCGGCTACGTGCGCACCGGCGCGCGGGACGAGCCGCCGCTGCGGCTGGAGGCGACCTGGCAGTATCCCGTGCAGCGGGCGCGGCAAGCGGTGCGCGATGCCATCCTGGCCCACCTGGCGCCCGTTGGTGCGGCAGCCGATTCGGACGACGGCGGCACCGCCGCCCGCGCCCGGGCCGCGGGCGTGGTGGCGGCCCTGGTCACCGGCGACCAGCGGGCCATCGACCGGGCCGACTGGGATGTGTTCCGGGCCACGGGCGTGGCGCACCTGGTCAGCATCTCGGGCCTGCACATCACGCTGTTTGCCTGGCTGGCGGCCACGGTGGTGGGCGCGTTCTGGCGCCGCGTTCCGCGCCTGTGCCTGGCGGTGCCCGCGCCGACGGCGGCGCTGGCCGGGGGCGTCCTGCTGGCCTGGGCCTATGCCGTGTTCAGCGGATGGGGCGTGCCGGCGCAGCGCACGGTGTGCATGCTGGCCACCGTGGCGCTGCTGCGGCTTTCGGGGCGGCGCTGGCCGTGGCCGCACGTCTGGCTGCTGGCCTGCGCAGTGGTGGTGCTGGCCGATCCCTGGGCGCTGCTGCAGGCAGGGTTCTGGCTGAGCTTCGTCGCGGTGGCGGTGTTGTTTGCTACTGATTCAATAGCAAAGGAGGCAGATAGATCTAGGGCATCGGGCCGATTGGTGTCCATGCTGCGCGAGCAGTGGGTCGTCACGCTCGCCCTCACGCCGCTCACGCTGCTGCTGTTCGGGCAGGTGTCCATCGTCGGACTGCTGGCCAACCTGGTGGCGATTCCCTGGATCACGCTGCTGGTCACGCCGCTGGCTTTGGGCGGCACCCTGTGGGCGCCGCTGTGGACCGCCGCCGCGTGGTGCGTGCTGCCCTTTGCCGGCCTGCTGCAGTGGCTGGCCGCGCTGCCATGGGCCGCCGTCTCGCTGCCCGCCGCGCCGGTGTGGGCGGGCGTGGCCGGGGTGGCGGGCGGCACGCTGCTGGCCTTGCGCTGGCCCTGGCCGTTGCGGGCGCTGGGCGTGCCGCTGCTGATTCCCGTGCTGTGGTGGCAGCCGCACCGCCCGCTGCCGGGCCAGTTCGAACTGCTGGCGGCCGATGTGGGCCAAGGGCAGGCCGTCCTCGTGCGGACCGCGCACCACGCCATGCTGTACGACGCGGGCCCGCGCTATGGGCTGGAGAGCGATGCCGGCGACCGCGTGCTGGTGCCGCT
The DNA here is from genome assembly GCF_028473605.1 of Acidovorax sp. NCPPB 3576. Lineage (NCBI taxonomy): Bacteria > Pseudomonadati > Pseudomonadota > Betaproteobacteria > Burkholderiales > Comamonadaceae > Acidovorax > Acidovorax sp. NCPPB 3576. The sequence continues at coordinate 1,430,942 of NZ_CP097267.1, forward strand.
GCTGCGCAGCATGGGCGAGCGCATCGACCTGTTGATGTTGAGCCACCGCGACACCGACCACACCGGCGGTGCCGCCGCCGTGCTGGCGCAGCAGCCGCAGGCGGGGCTCATGGGCTCGATCGAGAACGAGCATGCCCTGCAGCAGTTGCGCCCCGCCGTGCCTTGCCTGGCGGGCCAGCGCTGGGCGTGGGACGGCGTGCTGTTCGAGCTGCTGCATCCGCTGCAGGCGCAGGCGCACGACGATGCGCCGCAGGCGGCGCCCCGGCCTGCCGTGCGGCCCAACACCCTGAGCTGCGTGCTGCGGATCACGGCGGCCCCATCGCAGGAGGGTGCCCCGCCTTCCGCCCTGCTGGCGGGCGACATCGAGCAGGCGCAGGAGTCCGCGCTGCTGGCCCGTGGCGCCATCGGGCCGGCCGATGTGCTGCTCGTGCCGCACCATGGCAGCAAGACATCTTCGACGGCGGCGTTCCTGGATGCGGTCCGCCCCCGCACCGCGCTGGTGCAGGCCGGCTACCGCAACCGCTTCGGCCACCCCGCGCCGGACGTGGTGGCCCGCTACCGCGAACGGGGCGCCGTGCTGCTCGACTCGCCGCGCTGCGGCGCGGCCACATGGGCGTCCGAGGCGCCCCGCGAATGGCGCTGCGAACGCGATGCGGGCCGGCGCTACTGGCACCACGCACCGGCGCCTTTGCCGTAGCCACCGGTCCCGGGCCCGTGGCGGGGGACGCTGGCCACCCGAAGTCGCCAAAACCCGGCTCACAACTTGCTATGCTGGTTGCAGGAGGCACCAGTTATGCAGAAGTTCGATGAGATGTACACGACGCTGCCGTTCGACGGCAGCGATGTGCGCCCCCACTACAAGCGCTACGGCCAGTGGTTGTCGGGCCAGCCAGACGAGGCCATGCAGGCGCGCCGCGCCGAGGCCGAGATGATTTTTCGCCGCGTTGGCATCACCTTCGCGGTGTACGGCGCCAAGGACGAGGAGGGCGCCGGCACCGAGCGGCTCATTCCCTTCGACCTGATTCCCCGCATCATCCCCGCGCACGAGTGGGCCCGCATGCAGCAGGGGCTGGTGCAGCGCGTCACCGCCCTCAACCGCTTCATCCACGACGTCTATCACGGCCAGGACATCCTGCATGCCGGCATCGTGCCCTCCGACCTGATCCTGAGGAACGCCCAGTACCGGCCCGAGATGGCCGGTGTCGATGTGCCGCGCAACCTCTACGCGCACATCGCCGGCATCGACATCGTGCGCGCCCCGGATGCGAGCGGCAACGGCATCTACTACGTGCTCGAAGACAACCTGCGCGTGCCCTCGGGCGTGTCGTACATGCTGGAAAACCGCAAGATGATGATGCGGCTGTTTCCCGAGCTGTTCCGCACCCACCGCGTGGCGCCCGTCGCGCACTATCCCGACCTGCTGCTGGACACCCTGCGCGCGAGCGCCCCGGCCGCCACGGCGCAGCCTACGGTGGTGGTGCTGACGCCCGGCATGTACAACAGCGCGTACTTCGAGCACGCCTTCCTCGCGCAGCAGATGGGCGTGGAATTGGTCGAGGGCCAGGACCTCGTGGTCAAGGACAACTTCGTGTACATGCGCACCACGCGCGGCCTGAAGCAGGTGGACGTGATCTACCGCCGCGTGGACGACGATTTTCTCGACTCCAAGGTGTTCCGCTCCACGTCCACCCTGGGCTGCGCCGGCCTCATGGACGCCTACCGCGCCGGCAACGTGGCCATCTGCAATGCCGTGGGCACGGGCATCGCCGACGACAAATCGGTGTACCCCTACGTGCCCGACATGATCCGCTTCTACCTGGGCGAGGAACCCATCCTCGCCAACGTGCCCACCTGGGTGTGCCGCAAGCCCGACGACCTGGCCTATGTGCTCGATCACCTGCACGAACTGGTCGTGAAGGAGGTGCACGGTGCCGGTGGCTACGGCATGCTCATCGGCCCGGCCGCGACGAAGGCCGAGATCGAGGAGTTTCGCGCCGCCGTGCTGGCCAACCCCTCGGGCTACATCGCCCAGCCCACGCTGTCGCTCTCCAGCTGCCCGACCTACGTGGAATCGGGCATCGCACCGCGCCACATCGATCTGCGCCCCTTCGTGCTGAGCGGGCAGAAGGTGCAGATCGCCGCTGGCGGCCTGACCCGCGTCGCCCTCAAGGAGGGATCGCTCGTCGTGAATTCATCGCAAGGCGGGGGCACCAAGGACACCTGGGTGCTCGGGGAAGAAGGGAGCGTTGCATGAAGCCGCTGGCCCACGATCGTCTTTTGCCCGAGGAGAACGCATGCTGAGCCGCACCGCCGATCACTTGTTCTGGATGTCCAGGTACACCGAAAGAGCGGAGAACACCGCCCGCATGCTCAATGTGAGCTACGAGACCTCGCTGCTTCCGCAGTCCGCCGCAGTGGCGCAGGAAAGCTGGCTGGGCCTGCTGTCGATCAGCGAGCTGATCCCTGCCTACACCGCGCGGCACGGCGAGGTCACGCGTGAAGGGGTGCTGGAGTTCATGGTGCGCGACGGCAACAACCCGTCATCCATCCTGTCGTGCCTGCGCGCTGCGCGGGAGAACGCACGGGCCGTGCGCGGCGCGCTCACCACCGAGGTGTGGGAGACGCAGAACCAGACCTGGCTGGAGCTGCATCGCCAGCTGGAAGGCAGCCTGTTCGAGCGCGATCCGGGCCAGTTCTTCGAATGGGTCAAGTACCGCTCGCACCTGTCGCGCGGCGTGACGCTGGGCACCATGCTGCAGGACGAGGCCTTCCATTTCCTGCGGCTGGGCACGTTCCTTGAGCGGTCGGACAACACCGCGCGGCTGCTGGACGTGAAGTTCCACGCCGTGCAGAGCGATTTCCATGGCTCCGGCACGCGCGACCGCAGCCGCGCCGCGCCGCAGGAGTTCGACTTCTACCACTGGAGCGCCATCCTGCGCAGCGTGTCGGCGTTCGAGGTGTACCGCCGCGTGTACCGCGACGTCATCACGCCCGAGCGCGTGGCCGACCTGCTCATCCTGCGCCGCGACATGCCGCGCTCGCTGCACGCCAGCCTGCACGAAGTGGGCGAGAACCTCGCCGTGGTGGCCAACGACCAGTCGTCGGAAACCCTGCGCAAGGCAGGCCGGCTGCTGGCCGACCTGCGCTATGGCCGCATCGACGAGATCCTGTCCACCGGGCTGCATGCGTACCTCACGCAGTTCCTGGACCGGGTGAACGAGCTGGGCGCGGGCATCAGCCGCGATTTCCTGGTGCCGGTGCCGGCCTGAAAGCGCATCGGGCGCTGCCCGCATTCGCTCAAGGGGCTGGCTGTGGCGCCGTGTGGCCAGCCACCGCTGCGCCGCCGGGGGCGCGGCACTCGGGCACCGCCCGGTTCACGGGTTGGGTGGGCACGCCATAGGCCTGCATCGCCATGGCTTCCATTTCGCCCGAAGCCCGCGCGCACTGCAATTCGGCGATCACTTCGGCGCGCGTGCGGCCTGCGGGGGCATCCATGGAAACCACCGAGGGCGAGGGCGTGGCAGCGGCGCTCGAATTCGCCGGGATGTTGCCACTGCTGCTGGCCTGGGCCAGGGCCAAGGAACAGGCCAGCAGGGCGCAGGCAGCGAGGGCCGTGCGGCCCACGGCGTTGGCGGGCGCCGCTGGGCGGAGATGGAAAACGGTGGGCATGAAGGGCTCCTTGGGGCTTGGGTGTTCGGACAGGCCCATGCCTTTCCGTGCCTCCAATGTGCCCACCGGGGCCTGCCGCCGCGAGCCGATTGCGACGAATGCACGGCCCGTGCGCCCGAACTGCCATGGCGCAGCGCGAGCGGGCCGCCGAGCCCCGCAGCGTTCAGCCCGGACCGCCGCCCTGGCGCTTTTGTTCGCGCAGCATGAACAAATACAGACTCTCGACCTTCTCGCGTGCCCAGGGCGTCTTGCGCAGGAATTTCAGGCTGGACGCCACGCTGGGATCGCTTTCAAAGCAGCGCAAGGCCACGCGCTGGGCCAGGCCTTCCCAGCCGTAGTAGCCGTGCAGCGCGACCACGATGGCTTCGAGCGTGAGTCCGTGCAGCGGGTTGCGCGGCTGCTTGGCCGGTGGCGCAGCCTGCGCTGGGGCCTGGGTCTGAGATGCGGGGGACGAGGGCGTTTCGCCAGGTTCGGGGACTTCGGATTCGGTCATGCAAAGGAGCATACGGCCCGCGCGGCCAGCATGGAGCGGTCCGGCGGGGCTGTGCATCAAAAAAGGCTTCAGCGCAATCAATACTAGGGCAGGTAGCTATGAAAATAATAGCAATCGCTCAGGTCTGCAAATACCGTTCGTTGGCGAACAGCTCCGCCGCCCAGTCCACGAAGGCCCGCACCTTGGCGCTCAGGTGCCGGTTGGGCGGGTACACCACGTAGATCGGAATCGGCGGAATGGACCATTCGGGCAGCAGGCGCACGAGGTCGCCGCGCTCCAGTTGCCGCGCTGCCTGGAACAGCGTGACCTGTCCCACGCCGCGCCCAGCGATCAGGGCGGCGGCGTAGGCATTGGCTTCGTTCACCGCCAGTTGGGACGGGCCGGTGATCTCGATCATTTCGCCGTCGCGCAGAAACTCCAGCGGATAGCGGCGCGTGGACAGCGGCGAGAAATAAATCACGCTCTTGTGGTCGCCCTCCAGATCCAGAGGGTGGCTGGGCGTGCCGTAGCGCTCCAGGTAGGCCGGCGAGGCCACGGTGACGAAGTCCAGGTTGCCGATGCGCCGCGCCACCAGCGACTGGTCGGTCAGCTCGCCGCCGCGGATCACGCAATCGACGTTGTCGCCGATCAGGTCCACCGGCCGGTCGCTCACGCCCAGGTCGATCTGGATGTCGGGAAAGCGGGAGTGGAACTCCTCCAGCCGCGGAATGATGAGCAGCCGCGCCACCGAGGTGCCCACGTCCACGCGCAGCCGGCCGCTGGGCGTGGCGCGCGCGTGCGTCATGCTCGCCTCGATGTCGTCGAAATCGGCGAGCAGGCGCACGGTGCGGTCGTAGTAGGCCGCGCCGTCGGCCGTGACGGTCACGCGCCGCGTGGTGCGGTTGAGCAGCTTCACGCGCAGCCGCGCCTCGAGCGCCTGCACGTACTTGGTGATGGTCGCCTTGGGCAATTGGAGCGAATCGGCTGCCCGCGTGAACGTGCCCGCTTCCACTACCCTTGCAAAAACCCGCATGGCCTGGATCTGGTCCATGGGCCCTCCTTCTCTCTCTGGCCCCGGATGGGGCCAGGGAATTCTCACACGGGCCAGCGCCGCCGATTGTTCGGCAATCGGAAACAGAGCTGTGGCGTTTGCCTGGTTTATCGTCGGCGGCTGCGTCGCTACATTTCACTCACCCGGTCCTTGTCCGGTCAACGCCATGTCCAGCACCCTCACCACACCGCCGCCGTCTTCCACTTGCACCGACACCACCATTGAGGTGGCCAAGGGGCAGGAAGTGGCCGTGCGCATGTATGGCCGCAAGAAGCCCAAGGAAACGCTGCCGCTGGTGGTGCATTTTCATGGCGGCGCCTTCGTGGCGGGCGATCTGGACAATGGCTGCACGGTGGCCCGGCTGCTGGAGCGTGCCGGGGCGCTGGTGGTGTCGGTGGCGTACCCGCTCTCGCCCGACCATCCGTTCCCGCAGCCGGTGGACGCCGGCTATCTGGTGCTCAAGTGGGTGCACAAGCACCGCACGCGCCTGGCCGGCTCCGGCGCCGCGGTGTACGTGGCGGGCGAGGAGGCCGGCGGCAACCTGGCCGCCGGCGTGGCGCTGATGGCGCGCGACCAGTCCCATCCCCCGCTGGCGGGGCAGATCCTGCTGTCGCCCATGCTCGACCCCTGCGGTGCCACGCCTTCGGTGCGTGCCGCCATGGGCGAATCGACCGCCTGCAAGTGGGCCGATGGCTGGCTGCAGTTCCTGCGCTGCACCCGCGATGCCGAACACCCCTATGCCGTGCCCGCGATGGCGCAGCGGCTGGCCGGCTTGCCGCACACCTTGGTGCTGGTGGGCGACGACGATCCCATGCGCGACGAAGCCCTGGCCTACGCCACGCGGCTGCAGTCGGCGGGGTTGCAAGTCACGCAGCACGTGTTCGCCAAGGCCAACCAGTGGCCCGATGCCCTGCTGCAGCCCGGTTCGGGCGAATGTCCCTGTGCGCCCGAGGTTCAGGCGCAGTTCAGCCGTTTCTTCGAGGCCACCCGATGTCCTGCGCCCTGACCCTCACCACCACCGACCTGCCGCGCTGACCAGCGGGGTGCATTGACCTCAACCCCGATTGAGGTTTGATACTGCGATCCGCTCCGGCGAGCCGCACGACCCGCCTTTCGCCGCCTTTCCGCTGTTGACCGCGTTCCCTTTTGTTTCTGGCCCCCGTGGGCCGGAAGGGGCAACCCTTGCCCGATCGATTTCGACTTTTTGCCTTTGCCTTGAAAAAACCCGGAGGACTTCCACCATGAACCCGCAACACACCACCCCTTCCCGTCGCCGCTGGTGGGCCGCCGCTGGCGCCGCGGCCGCCATTGCCGCGGCGGGCGGCACGCTTTTCGGGCTGCCCAGCTCGCACGCCGAATCCCCCGGTCCCGAGGCCGCGCCGCCGGCCGTGCCCGTCTCCGTGGCCGCCGTGCTGCAGCAGGAGATCGCGCTGTGGGACGAGTTTTCGGGCCGGCTCGAAGCCGTGCAGCGCGTGGACATCCGCCCGCGCGTGGGCGGCGCCGTGCAGGCCGTGCATTTCCGTGAAGGCTCGCTGGTCAAGCAGGGCGACCTGCTGGTCACGGTGGACCCTGCGCCCTACGCCGCTGACGTGGACCGCGCCGAAGCCCAGGTGGTCGCCGCACAGGCCCGCGTGTCCTACACCCGCAGCGAAATGGAGCGCGCCACGCGCCTGTGGGAAGAGCGTGCCATCGCCCAGCGCGAGCACGACGAACGCATGAACGCCCAGCGCGAGGCCGATGCCAACCTGCGCGCCGCGCAGGCCGCGCTGCAGACGGCGCGCCTGAACCTGGGCTACACCCAGGTGCGCGCCCCGGTCGCGGGCCGCGTGGGACGCATCGAGGTCACCATGGGCAACCTGGTGGCCGCGGGCGCTGGCGCGCCGGTGCTGACCACGCTGGTGTCGGTGAGCCCGATCTACGCGAGCTTCGACACCGACGAGCAGATCGTGGCGAAGGCGCTGGAGGGCCTGCGTTCGGGCAAGAGCGCGCGCACGCTGATCGAGAGCATTCCGGTGCAGATGGGCACGGGCACGGCCGGCGGCACGCCGCACACCGGCCACCTGCAGCTCATCGACAACCAGGTCGATGCCCGCAGCGGCACGGTGCGCGTGCGCGCCGTGTTCGACAACGCCGACGGCGTGCTCATGCCGGGCCAGTTCGCCCGCATCCGCATGGGCCAGGTGAAGAACACCCAGGCCGTGCTGATCAACGAGCGCGCCGTGGGCACGGACCAGAACAAGAAGTACGTGATGGTGGTGGGCGAAGGCAACAAGGCCGAGTACCGCGAGGTGCAGCTGGGCGCGCCGGTGAACGGCTTGCGCGTCGTCACCTCGGGCCTGAAGGCCGGCGAGCGCATCGTCGTGAACGGCCTGCAGCGCGTGCGCCCTGGCGCCCAGGTCGCCCCGCAGGACGTGCCCATGACCGCCAAGGCCGGCATGGCCGGCGATGGCGCCGAGGCCCGCACCGCCGCCAAGCAGCCCGCGGCGTGATCGCGGAGCGCCAAGAAAGAACGCTATGAATCTCTCCCGCTTTTTCATCGACCGCCCCATCTTCGCCGGGGTGCTGTCGGTGCTCATCTTCCTGTCGGGGCTGATCGCGCTGCGCGCGCTGCCGATCTCGGAATACCCCGAAGTCGCGCCGCCCTCGGTGGTGGTGCGCGCCACCTATCCCGGTGCCAACCCCAAGGTGATCGCCGAGACCGTGGCCACGCCGCTGGAGGAATCCATCAACGGCGTGGAAGGCATGCTCTACATGGGCAGCCAGGCCACCACCGACGGCGTGATGACCCTGACCGTGACGTTCGCTTTGGGCACCGACCCCGACAAGGCCCAGCAGCTGGTGCAAAACCGCGTCTCGCAGGCCGAGCCGCGCCTGCCCGAGGAGGTGCGCCGCTTGGGCATCACGACCGTCAAGAGCGCGCCCGACCTGACGATGGTCGTGCACATGGTCTCGCCCAACGGCCGCTACGGCATCGACTACCTGCGCAACTACGCCGTGCTGAACGTGAAGGACCGGCTCGCCCGCATCCAGGGCGTGGGCCAGGTGCAGATCTTCGGCGGCGGCGATTATTCGATGCGCGCCTGGCTTGACCCGCAGAAGGTCGCGCAGCGCGGCCTGTCGGCGGCTGACGTGGTGGCCGCCATCCGCGGCCAGAACGTGCAGGCCGCGGCCGGCGTGGTGGGGCAGTCGCCCGGCCTGCCCGGCGTGGACATGCAACTGTCGATCAATGCGCAGGGCCGCCTGCAGACCGAAGAGTAGTTCGGCGACATCATCGTGAAGACCGGCAGCGACGGCGCGGTGACGCGCCTGCGCGACGTGGCCCGGCTGGAGCTGGGCGCGGCCGACTACTCGCTGCGCTCGCTGCTCAACAACGACCCGGCCGTGGGCATGGGCGTGTTCCAGGCACCGGGCTCCAACGCGCTCGACATCTCGTCGAACGTGCGCAAGACCATGGCCGAGCTGCAAAAGAACATGCCCGAAGGCGTGGAGTTCCGCATTGCCTACGACCCGACGCAGTTCGTGCGCGCCTCCATCAAGTCGGTGATCCAGACCCTGCTGGAAGCCGTGGCGCTGGTGGTGGTCGTGGTGATCCTGTTCCTGCAGACTTGGCGCGCCTCCATCATTCCGCTGCTGGCCGTGCCGGTGTCGGTGGTGGGCACGTTCGCGGTGCTGCACCTGCTGGGTTTCTCGATCAACGCGCTCTCGCTGTTCGGCCTGGTGCTGGCCATCGGCATCGTGGTGGACGACGCCATCGTGGTGGTGGAGAACGTGGAGCGCAACATCGAGGCGGGACTGACCCCGCGCGAGGCCACCTACCGCGCCATGCGCGAAGTGTCCGGCCCCATCATCGCCATCGCGCTGGTGCTGGTGGCGGTGTTCGTGCCGTTGGCGTTCATCAGCGGGCTCACGGGGCAGTTCTACCGCCAGTTCGCGGTGACCATCGCGATCTCCACGGTGATCTCGGCGATCAATTCGCTCACGCTGTCGCCCGCCCTGAGCGCGCTCTTGCTCAAGGGCCACCATGAACCGAAGGATGCGTTGACGCGCGGCATGGACAAGGTGCTGGGCGGGTTCTTCCGCCGCTTCAACAGCGTGTTCCACCGGGGTTCCGAGGCCTACAGCGGCGGCGTCAAGCGCGTCATCGGCCGCAAGGCGCTGATGCTGGTGATCTACGCCGCGCTGGTGGCGGCCACCTGGGGCCTGTTCAAGATCGTGCCGGGCGGCTTCGTGCCGGCGCAGGACAAGCAGTACCTGGTGGGCTTTGCGCAGTTGCCCGACGGCGCCACGCTGGACCGCACCGAGGACGTGATCCGCCGCATGGGCGAGATCGTCAAGAAGAACCCGAACGTGGAAGACGCCATCGCCTTCCCGGGCCTGTCGATCAACGGCTTCACCAACAGCTCCAACTCCGGCATCGTGTTCGTCACGCTCAAGCCCTTCGCCGAGCGCGGCCGCGCGGACCAGGGCGGCGGTGCCGTCGCGGGCCAGTTGAACCAGGCCTTCGGCAGCATCCAGGATGCGTTCATCGCCATGTTCCCGCCGCCCCCGGTGGCCGGCCTGGGCACGACGGGCGGCTTCAAGCTGCAGATCGAAGACCGTGCCTCGCTGGGCTACGAGGCCATGGACGCCGCCGTGAAGGCCTTCATGGGCAAGGCGTACCAGACGCCGGAACTCGCTGGCCTGTTCACGAGCTGGCAGGTCAACGTGCCGCAGCTGTACGCCAACATCGACCGCACCAAGGCGCGGCAACTGGGCGTGCCGGTGACGGACATCTTCGAGACGCTGCAGATCTACCTGGGCAGCCTGTATGCCAACGACTTCAACCAGTTCGGGCGCACCTACAGCGTGCGCGTGCAGGCCGATGCGGCCTTCCGGGCGCGGGCCGAGGACGTGGGCCTGCTCAAGGTGCGTTCCACCACGGGCGAGATGGTGCCGCTGTCGGCACTGATGAAGCTCGAGCCCAGCTTCGGCCCCGAGCGCGCCATGCGCTACAACGGCTTCCTGTCGGCGGACGTGAACGGCGGGCCCGCACCCGGCTTCTCGTCGGGCCAGGCGCAGGCCGCCATCGAGCGCATCGCCGCCGAGACGCTGCCGCAGGGCATCGGCTTCGAGTGGACCGAGCTGACCTACCAGGAAATCCTGGCCGGCAATTCCGCCGTGCTGGTGTTCCCCATCGCGATCCTGCTGGTGTTCCTGGTGCTGGCCGCGCAGTACGAAAGCCTCACGCTGCCCATCGCCATCATCCTGATCGTGCCCATGGGCCTGCTGGCTGCGATGACGGGCGTGTGGCTGTCAGGCGGCGACAACAACGTGTTCACGCAGATCGGGCTCATCGTGCTGGTGGGGCTGTCGGCGAAGAACGCCATCCTGATCGTGGAGTTCGCCCGCGAGCTGGAGTTTGCCGGCCGCACGCCCGTGCAGGCCGCCATCGAGGCCAGCCGCCTGCGGCTGCGCCCCATCCTGATGACGTCGCTGGCGTTCGTGATGGGTGTGCTGCCGCTGGTGCTGTCCACCGGCGCGGGCGCAGAGATGCGCAGCGCCATGGGCGTGGCGGTGTTCGCCGGAATGATCGGGGTGACGGCCTTCGGCCTGTTCCTCACGCCGGTGTTCTACGTGGCGCTGCGCCGCTTGGCCGGCAACCGGCCGCTGCAGCAGCACGGCAGCCACACCGCGCCCTTGACCGATACCTCCGGGACCGGCGCTGGCGCCGTGGCCCACCCCGTGCTGGCGTCGCCGCGCGGGCATAACGAATGAGCGAAGGAGTTCATGCGATGACTGCCCCCTTGAAGTCGATTTTTCTGCCGTCCTGGTCCCGCCTGGCGCCGCTGGCGGCCGCCCTGGTGTTGGCCGGCTGCATGAGCAGCCCGGTCGCCCCCGTGCCCGAGCATGCCGGCGTGGCCGTGCCGGCCACGTTCAGCGAGGCCGACGGCGCGCGGTCGTGGACCACCGCGCCCCCTGCCGAGGCGCAGCCGCGTGGCGAGTGGTGGCTGGGATTCCAGGACCCGGTGCTGAACGGCCTGGTGGAGCGCGCCGGCCGCGGCAACACCACCGTGCAGGAGGCCGCGGCGCGGCTGGCCGAAGCGCGGGCGCTGCTGCGCTCGGCCGATGCCAACCGCGCGCCGCAGGTGGGCGTGTCCACCGGCGTGTCGCGCCAGGCGGGCGCCAACACCGCCACGGGCGGCCCGGTGCCGGCCACGCTGGCCACGGCCGGCCTGAACGTGTCGTATGAGCTGGACCTGTTCGGCCGCCTGTCGCAGGCCAGCGATGCCGCGCGGCTCGATGCCCAGGCGCGCGATGCGCTGCTGCAAAGCACGCGCCTCATGGTGCAGGCCGACGTGGCGCAGACCTATCTGCAATGGCGCGCGGTGCAGGCCGAGCGCGTGCTGGTGGACGAAAGCCTGGCCGCCTACCGCGACACGCTGCGCCTCACCCAGCGCCGCTACCAGGCGGGCGACGTGGCCGAGCTGGACCTGGCGCGCGTGCAGACCGAGGTGGCCGCCACCGAATCGGAGGCTCTCGCGCTGGAGCGCCAGCAGGTGCTGCTGAACAATGCGCTCGCGGTGCTGGTGGGCGACGTGGCGAGCGGTTTCGCCGTGGCGCCTGCGGGCAGTGCAGGCAGTGCAGGCGCTGCCGGCGAAGCGGTGCTGCCCGTGATCCCGGCGGGCGTGCCCGGCACGGTGCTGGCGCGCCGGCCCGACGTGTCGGCGGCGCAGGCTTCGGTGATGGCAGCGCAGGCCCGCGTGGGCGTGGCGCAGGCGGCGTGGTTTCCGGCCGTCACGCTCACGGGCAATGGCGGCTATGCCTCGCCCGAACTGGGCGACCTGTTCAAGTGGTCGGCCCGGTCGTGGGGCATCGGCGCGCTGCTGTCGCTGCCGATCTTCGACGGCGGCCAGCGCGCCGCGCAGGAAGAGAGCGCCCGCGCCCGCCTGGAAGGCGCCCTGGCCGCGCACCGGGGCCAGGTGCTCACCGCGTTCCGCGAGGTCGAGGACCAGCTGGGCGCCTTGCGCCTGCTGGCGGGCCAGGCCGAGGCACAGGGCCGCGCCGTGCAGGCCGCCGCGCGCGCCACGCAGCTATCGGACTCGCGCTACCGCAACGGCCTGGTGAGCCAGCTCGAACTGCTGGACGCGCGCCGCAGCGAACTGCGCAACCGCCGCCAGGCGCTTCAGGTGCGCACCGCGCAGTACACCGCGACGGTGGGGCTCATCCGCGCGCTGGGCGGGGGCTGGGGCGACGCGCCCGCACAGGTGGCGGCAGCGCGGCCTTGATCCGCTGCGTGTCCGCGCGTGGCGCGGCCCCGGCCCCGCGCGCGCTTTGGGGATGTAACCGCGCGGACTGCACGGGCCGGCGAACGGGCCTATAGTTGCCCGTTGCTGCCGCGCAGCCTAGGCCCCCGCGGCAGGGTTCGCCCCCTTCTTTTCACCCATCCCCGACAGCAGGAGCATTCACACAATGAGTTACCCCAGCACCCGCCTTTTCATCGCCGGCCAATGGCAGGACGCCGCCGACGGCAAATCCATCGCCGTGCACAACCCTGCCACCGGCAAGGAAATCGGGCGCGTGGCGCATGCGGGCAAGGCCGACCTGGACCGTGCCTTGGAGGCCGCGCAAAAGGGCTTCGAGGCCTGGCGCGACATTCCCGCGGTGGACCGCGCCAAGACCATGCGCCGCGCCGCCGCCCTGATGCGCGAGCGCGCCGACGCCATCGCCGCGATCATGGTGCAGGAGCAGGGCAAGCCCCTGGCCGAGGCCCGCATGGAAACCATGGCCTCCGCCGACATCATCGAGTGGTTCGCCGACGAATCGCAGCGCGTGTATGGCCGCATCGTGCCGTCCCGCAACCTGGCCGCGCGCCAGATGGTCGTGAAGGACCCCGTGGGCCCCGTGGCGGCGTTCACGCCCTGGAACTTCCCGATCAACCAGGTGGTGCGCAAGCTGGCCGCGGCCCTGTCGGCCGGCTGCTCCATCCTCGTGAAGGCGCCGGAAGAAACGCCGGCCAGCCCGGCCGAGCTGATCCGCGCGTTCGCCGATGCCGGCGTGCCCGCGGGCGCCGTGGGGCTGGTCTATGGCGACCCGGCCGAGATCTCCAACTACCTCATCCCGCACCCGATCATCCGCAAGGTGACCTTCACCGGCTCTACGCCCGTGGGCAAGCAGCTGGCGGCCCTGGCTGGCAAGCACATGAAGCGCGTGACCATGGAGCTGGGCGGCCACGCCCCGGTGATCGTGGCGGAGGACGCCGACGTCGAGCTGGCCATCAAGGCCGCGGGCGGTGCCAAGTTCCGCAACGCGGGCCAGGTGTGCATCTCGCCCACGCGGTTCCTGGTGCATGAAAGCATCCGCGCCGAGTTCGTGGCCGCGCTGTCGCGCCACGCGCAGGGCCTCAAGGTGGGCAACGGCCTGGCCGAAGGCACGCAGATGGGCCCGCTGGCCAATCCGCGCCGCATCACCGCCATGGCCGACCTGATGGCCGACGCCGTGCAGCAGGGCGCGCAACTGGCCACCGGCGGCGAACGCATCGGCAGCGAAGGCAACTTCTTCCAGCCCACGGTGCTCAACGACGTGCCGCTGTCGGCCCGCATCTTCAACGAAGAGCCCTTCGGCCCCGTGGCCGCGGTGCGCGGCTTCGAGAAGATCGAGGACGCCATCGCCGAAGCCAACCGCCTGCCGTTCGGCCTGGCGGGCTATGCCTTCACGCGCTCGCTCAAGAACGCGCACCTGCTGGCCCAGCGGCTGGAGGTCGGCATGCTCTGGATCAACCAGGCCGCCGCTCCGGCAGCCGAGTTGCCCTTCGGCGGGCTGAAGGACTCGGGCTACGGCTCCGAAGGCGGCTCCGAAGCGGTGGAAGCCCACCTGAACACGCGCCTCGTGTCGATCATGAACGTGTGATCGAACGACCGGCCGATTTGGCCGTTTGAAAGGGCCGCGCTGCAAGGCGCGGCCCTTTTTGCATTTCGGGATGGCTGGTGTGCCGATGGGCGGTCAAGGCGGTGCCGAGGTGCGCGGGAGGCCGCGCCAAGGGCGGCCGTATCATCGCCCGATGCTGACTCTCGCCCAACTGCTCTCGTCCCTGTTCGCCGCCGTGCTCATCACCGCCACGCCGGGTCCGGACAACCTCATGGTGCTGGGCGTGGGCATGTCCCGGGGGCGCTGGCAGGGCATCGTCTTCGGCCTGGGTTGCGCGCTGGGCTGCCTGAGCCACACGGTGCTGGCGGTGGTGGGCGTGAGCGCGCTGATCGCCGCATCGCCCGTCGCCTTCACCGTCTTGAAATGGTTGGGCGGCGCGTATCTCGTGTGGCTGGGCATCCAGGCGCTGCGCAGCACGGGCGCGGGCCGCGTGGCGGCCTCGGGCGCACCCGCGCAGTCGCTGCGCAGCCTGTTCTTCAAGGGCATGGTCGCCAACGCGATCAATCCCAAGGTGGTGCTGTTCTTCCTGTCGTTCCTGCCGCAGTTCGTGGTGCCGGCGCAAGGCCAGGTGGGCTGGCAGCTCGGCGTGCTGGGGCTGGTGTTCACGGCGCAGGCGGCCGTTCTGTTCGGGCTGCTGGGGTACTTCGCCGGCACCATCGGCGCCTGGCTGAACCGCCGGCCCCGCGCCGGCCTGTGGCTGGACCGGGTGGCCGGCGCAGTGTTCGTGGGGCTGGGCCTGAAGATGATCGCGGGCCGCTAGCGGCCCGCCCGGGCCCTTGGGGCCCCATTGTTCAGTCCTCCATTGCAGGCCCGGCGGGCGCTCACCTGACATCCCTTGTCTTGACGATGAATGCGCGGTCCAGTCAGGCATGGCTTCTGATGCACTTCGCAATGCAATGCGGTGCTTGGCTCGCGTGGCGTTATTCGTGGCGCTCAGAGTGATCGGTGCTTTGCACTAAAACGGTTTGCAACAAATTGCTTTAAACGGACAAGCCCCAAACCGTTAGAGTTCAACGCGTTAATTGCTTGAGCATTATTTGAAATGCTTATAGGGCCGCAATGGAAAACTTCAGGGTGTTTTTAATGCCCTGCCCCTGATACGAATGGCCGGTCTGTGGACGAAGTCCAGTGGGTTTTAGATTCCCAGTGTTTTGCCTCGTATTTTAATAAATTATAGGGAGAATAAAAATGATCAATTTCCTGTCCAGTTGGCGCGCGCGGCGCCGACTCGCTCACGTTCCGAAGATCACCATGGATGTGACAAGAAATTACTACATGACGTTCACCGCGCCCAATCCAGACGTGAAAGTTGTCATCAGGAATCAAGAGGGCATGACGGTGGGGGAAGCCTGTTATGCAGTCTCGCCGTTGAACGACCGGGTTTATGTCTATGACGTCGAAATTCTCAGCGCCTATCGAAGGCAGGGCTATGGCACCGCCTTGCTGAGTTTTTTGGCCCAGAACTACAAGATTCCAATCACCGTGGTGAGAGAACTCTCCAGTTCCTGTGGGTTTTGGCGATTTGCCAGAAGCCTGGGTAGCGCTGGCATTCACTTCACCCAACAACTGTCAGTCTCCGAGATGGCGATCGAGTCGGAGCGTTGGGCGCACCTGCAGCCACAGTCTCCAAAGCTCCATGAAACGGTCAGGCATCGCCTCGCAGTGGAGAAACAGCCTTGGCGTGATGCCACCACTCGCGGACTCGAAACCTGAAAGAAGTCGGGCGCGCTAATATGCAATAAAAATTGATGGAAGAAATTAAAGAACCGGCTGATAGTGCAGAGCTGAGGAATGTTTCAATGAAGAATCATGCAGTTTTCATAATTGGAGGAATATTAATTTCTGGAGGCGTCGTCGCGGTGGCACATTGGCAAGATGATGCCTTGATAATAAATGAATCCGTCGAAATCGCTCCTTTCGTCAATTCAACTCCTGCACCGTTGGTACGCAGTGCATCCAGCACCCTCGATACGGCTGACAAAAGCGCTCTCCCGGCGGCGAGTACCAAAGCGCTTGTCAGCGGTTTGAAAGCACCGGCACGCCCTGTTTGGGAGGGCGTGGTTGACTACCGCCAAGGTAAAAAAGGGCGGTCGATACAAGAGGAAGTCATTGCAGGACTTTCTTTTTGTGCCTCTGCCGAACTAAAAAGGGAAGCAGCGGTGGCAGAGAAGAGTCGCACAGGGGTGACAGCCCAAACTGCGGCCCTTGACTCCATGGTGCAGGCCCAAAGCGAGATATGTACTCGCCTCTCAGACGCCGACTACGAACTGCGCTCGGAGATTCTGGGCATTTGGGCCAAAGAAGGTGATTTGGAGGCGATGGTCGCTTTCTACACAGCAGGCCCACTCGGCAAATGGGGTGCAACCACGGGGCCTCAAACCCTCGAGAACCCGAGAATAAAAGAGTGGCAGTCGCAGGCAGTGTCATGGTTGAACGTGGCCGCACAACAAGGACAGATCGGAGCCCTGTTGCTCCTTTCGGATGTGTACGACAACCAGCCGGCAGCCGAGCGTCCAAATGCGGTTTTCAGTGATCTTTACGATCCCGTGCGCTCTTACGCCTATGCGCACGCATGGCATTACTTGGTGGGTCGTGATGAATCAAAACGCCAAGCCTTGCTCAAGAGTGATTTTCTCAAGGGAGCTGAAGCCGGGCTTTCTAAGGAGCAGCGCGACCTGGGACGCACCGAGTCAAAACGAATCATCGACTCATTGAACAGAAATTAATTCATGAAGAAGATCAAAAAGAAAATAATTGCCGCGAGCCTCGTTTCTCTGGCGCTTATTGTTGTAGCTGCTGATTATGGTCGTTTTCTTTGTAATAACTGTTCTTCCATGCCTCCGTCTCAGGAAGATATCGTGTTTTTCGTGCGTACCGTTGTGAACTATGAGGTCAAAGCTTGGGTTAAAGGGGATAGTTTTGCGTTATGCAATGGGTCTGTTTGTCAGCAGCTTATTAATGAAACGGCGGATGCCAAAATATTCGCTTATGGAATTCCGTATCCAGATCCTAGAGCGGGATATAAGCGTGAAGGCAGTATCATCGCAGGTGGGGGTGGGAATTTTTACCCCGGAGAGTCGGTCTATTTTGGTGGTGGACCAAGTCTGGGTGATGGAAATGGGACGGTCATTGTTGGCGCTATTGGCAGGGAATGTACGATTTTTAATTCCTGGGAGTATGCCCATTGGTGTTGACTGAAGATTATCCAGTTCAAAATTCGATCACCGCATGCCTATATTCGATAAATGACCGAGGAAGTCAATTCGTCGTGGTGGATGAACGCGGCTCGCCATCGATAGCGAAGGCGAGCCGCGCGCTGCGATCCAGGCCTTTCGGTCAGAACCGATACGTGCCCGTCATCGTGTAGGTGCGCCGCTGGCCGTAGAAGCAATCGCCGCGCGCCAGGCACTGGGTGATCTGCACCTTGTCGGCCAGGTTGACCACGTTGAAGGCCAGGCGCCAGCTGCCGGCGTCGTAGGCCGCCATGGCATCGGCGATGAGCGCCGATGGCGTGGTGATGGCGGTGGTGCCGGTCCATTGCGAGCCGGTGTAGCGCACGCCGGCGCCCACCGTCCAGCCGCCTCGCCCTTCGGCCGCGAAGCGGTGCATGAGCCAGCTCGATGCCGTGTGCTTGGGCACGCTGGCCACGGGCAGGCCCTGGTCGCCGGCGTTGCTGCGCGAGATGACGGCGTCGGTGTAGGCGTAGCCCACCGTCCAGTCCCAGCTGCGGGCCAGGCTGGCGGTCATCTCGGCCTCGAAGCCCTTGGTCTTCACCTCGCCGATCTGCAGGCTGTTGAGCGGGTTGGAGGGGTCGTTGGTCTTGCGGTTCTTCTCGCGCAACTGGTACACGGCGGCATAGGCGCTGATGCCCCGGTCCTGCGGCTGCCACTTCACGCCGGCTTCCCACTGCTCGCCGCGCTGGGGCTTGAACGGGGTGCCGAAGAAGTCCACGCCGCCCAGCGGCTGGAACGATTCGGAGTAGCCCACGTACGGTGCCCAGCCGCCATCGGCCTGGTAGGTGGCGCCCACGCGCTTGGTCCAGGCGGTGTCGTCCACGGCGGCGGCGGGGCGGCCGACCGTCTCGGTCTTGGCGCTGTCGTGGCGCAGGCCGAGCGTGGCCGTCCAGCGGCCCCAGCGGATCTGGTCCTGGGCGTAAAAGCCCAACTGGCGCTGGGTGACGTTGGGCTGGCGCACCAGCGCGGAGGCCGAGGGCGCGGTGAAGTTGCCATACACCGGCGCGTACGCATCGATGCCCGAGATGGTCTGGAACCACGAGGACTGGCTGGTTTCGTTGCGCTGCGCGTCCATGCCGGCGAGCAGCGTGTGCTCGGTGGCGCCAGCCTGCACCTTGCCTTCGATCTGCGTATCCGCCAGCAGCAGGCGGCTGGAGTTGACCTGCCAGGAGGCGTCGCGCAGCAGCGTGCGGTTGTCCGCTTCGAACACCGGGCGCGCCGGCCGGCCGGTGGCGCGGTTGGCGGAGAAGCTGGTGTAGATGCTGCGGTAGTCCACCTCGCTCACGGTGCGGCGCAGGTTCTGGCGCACGGTCCAGTTATCGTTCAGGCGGTGGCTGAACAGGTAGCCCCAGGAGTTGTTCTCGGTGTCGAAGGCGTCCCAGCCCGGTTCGCTGATGAAGGTCGAGGTCGGGATCTGGCCGTAGGGGCTGGACAGCCGCGTGCCCTGCCAGGGGAAGAAGCCGATCAGCGAGCCGCTCTGGTCCTTCTGGTGCGTGAACTGCAGCGTGAGCGAGGTGGCCGCGTTGGGCTTCCAGGTGAGCGACGGGGCGAGGATGAGGCGGTCGTCGCTCACGTGGTTGACCTGCGAGTCGCTGTCGCGGCCTACGGCCACGAGCCGGTAGAGCCACTCGCCGTCCTGCGTGAGCGGGCCCGTCATGTCGGCGGCGATCTGCTTGCGCGCGTAGTTGCCCAGCTGCACCTGCACTTCGCGCAGCGGCTCGGCCTGCGGGCGCTTGCTGGTGAGGTTGAGCACACCGCCCACGCTGCCCTGGCCGTACAGCACGGACGAGGGGCCGCGCAAAAATTCGACGCGCTCCAGCAGGTAGGGTTCGGCCTTGGTGTTGTTGTAGGTGCCGTAGGTGCGCATCAGGCCGTCCTGGTACTGTGTCACGCTGCCGCCGCGCGCCGTGAAGCTGTCCACCCGGCTGTCGAAGTAGTTGGACACCATGCCGGCGGTGTAGGCCGTGGTCTGGCGCAGGGTCAGCGCGCCTTGCGCCTCCATCTGGTCGCGCGTGACGACGCTGATGGCCTGCGGGGTTTCGATGAGCGGCGTGTCGGTCTTGGTGGCCGACAGCGCCCGCTTGGCGACGAAGCCGCTGACGGGCGCGGTGGGGCTTTCCTGCTCGGTGCCGGCCTTGACGGTCACGGGGGCCAGGGTGGTTTCGGCCACGGGCGCGGCGGTCTGCGCATGGGTTGCTGAGGTACCCATGCCGCACAGCAGCGCGATCGCGGTGTGCAAGGCGGCAGCCAGGGGCAGGGGGCGGCAGGGCGTGCCATGGGAGCGCGGGGTGCGCGGGGTGCGCGGAGTGTGTGAAGGCATTTTGCTATTGAATTAATAGCGCTCCTGGCAATGAATCCGCTGGCAGGAGGGCTGGTTGATTGGAAAATGCAGCGCGCAGGGCGCCGCAGCGTTCACTGCGCGGTGGCAGTGAACGGTCTTCGGTGGGGAAGTGGCCCGTCAGCGCGGGCCGGGTGCAGCGGTCAGTGCGCGGCTGGGGCGGGCAGCGGGGGCGATTCCATGCCGGCCGCCTGCACGAAGGTCAGCGTGGTGAGGTAGCTGGCTTCGCCGTACTTCTCGCCTGCGTGTTCGCCGGGCTGCTTGTCGCTGTGCTTGACCTCGGCCACGTACTGGCCCTTCCAGGGCAGATCGAAGTGCACGGTGCCTTCGGCATTCGTGGCGGCCTCGCGTGCCCAGCCCGAGGGCGAGACCAGGGTCACCTGGGCCTTGGGCAGCGGCTTGCCGTTGAACACCACGCGCAGTTCGCCCGCCTTGCCGGTGGGCACCACGTCCAGCGGCGCGGTGGCTGCCACGGGCTGCGCAAGGCTCGCCACCCAGCGCGCGGCGGGGCGCCACAGCAGCGGCGGCAGGCCGGCCTTGGTGCGTTCGATGAGCGGGTACGGCGCCTCGGCGAACAGCGTGTCGGCCGGCGCCGGCAGGGCGTAGGTGAACGCGGTGGCGGTGCGCTGGCCTTCGATGCGCCGGGCCTCGCCGCCGCGTGGGTGCTGCTGCTCCAGCACGGGCACGCCCTTGAACTTGTCGAGCGCGCCGGGCGATTTTTCCAGCAGGCCGTCGGCATATTCGCCGAACTGCACGCGGGCCTGGGCGCCGCTGGCCTCGATCCACACCTGGTGGGCCTGGGCGGCGGTGGCCGCCAGCGTGGACAGCAAGGCGGCGGTGATGG
Organism: Acidovorax sp. NCPPB 3576; assembly: GCF_028473605.1. NCBI lineage: Bacteria > Pseudomonadati > Pseudomonadota > Betaproteobacteria > Burkholderiales > Comamonadaceae > Acidovorax > Acidovorax sp. NCPPB 3576. The sequence goes on from NZ_CP097267.1 coordinate 1,451,453, forward strand.
GCTTGAGCAAGGGGGACATCGAAAAGCTCCTGTGAAGACAGAGGTTGGGAAAACGGTTTGCTATTAAATTAATAGCTATATCCCCTAGGGGAATATGCGGTAGAGGCCTTTTTGATGCGGACGGCCTTGGGCGCCGGCCGCCGGCATCCGGCCCCCCCGCTCAGTAGCGCGCCTTGAGCGCCACCGTCACGCGGCGCGGCTCGCCGTAGAAGTTCTGGCGGCCCAGGCTGGAGACCTTCTCGTAGTAGGTCTTGTCGAACAGGTTGTCCACGTTCAGGCTCACCGAGACCTTGTCGTTGATCTGGTAGGCCACCTGGGCGTTGAACAGCGCGTAGTCGCCCGAGGTCAGGCGCACCGTGCCGCTTTGCGCGAAGAACTCGCTGCGGTAGCTCATGCCGCCGCCCACGCTCAGTCCCTGCAGCACTGGGCCCTTGAAGGCATAGCGCGTGGACAGGTTCACGCTGTGGCGCGGCGTGATGGGGCTGAACACCTGGCCCTGCTGCGACACGGGGGCCTGCAGGTACTTGGTGGCTGTGAAGGCGTAGCCGGCCAGCACGTCCCAGCCGGGCGCGACCTGGCCGCTGACCTCGGTCTCGAAGCCCTGCGCGCGCACCTTGCCGCCGGCCAGGGACGCGGTGGGAACGTCCGGGTCGGCGATGGCACGGTCCTTGTCCAGGATGCGGAAGAGGGCGAAGTGCGTCTGCAGGCGCTTGTTCAAAAACTCGCCCTTCACGCCCGCCTCGATCTGCGAGCCCGAACGCGGCGCGAGCAGTTGCCCTGCGCGGTCCAGGCTGGACTGCACCACGAAGGTTTCGGCGTAGCTCGTGTAGGCCGACAGGTTCTCGTTCAGCTCGTAGATCGCCGCCACCGAGGGGATGAACTGCCGCCCCGGGTCGGCCGTGGCTGTGGTCTGGCCCGTGCTGAGCGTGCGCGTTTCGGCCTTGGCCCAGGACAGGCGCCCGCCCGCCAGCACTTTCAGGCGCTCGGCCACGCTGATCTGCGCCTGGCCGTACAGCGCATTCTCGGTGCGCCGCGTGGCGCTTTGAAAGCCCGGCAGCGTGATGTTCGGGTAGGGCAGGTCGTACTGCGGATTGAAGATGTTGGCCGTGCGGCTGAGCCCGAAGGCGGAGTTGCCGTCCAGGCTCTCGCTGGTCGTGTGGCTCACGCCCAGCAGCACGCGGTGCGTGCGGCCAGCCAGCGACAGCGGCGAGGCGATGTACAGGTCGTAGTTGCGGTCCTGCACGTCCTGCTGGAAGTCCACCGACTGCAACTGGTAGGTGCCGTTGGCCGCCACCGCGGAGTTGGCGCGCACCGAGCGGTACAGCGATTCGCGGTGCACGTCGCGCGCCGCGAACTTGACCAGCCCGCCGTTGGGCAGGCGGTGCTCCAGCTCGGCGAAGGTGTCGGTGCTGTCCAGGTCCTGCCGGTTGGCGGCGATGCCGGCGAAGGTGGAGCGCGGCACGTCCAGCAGCCGGCCGTCGGCATAGGCGGGCAGGCCCTGGTCCACCGTGGCGCGCACCTTCTGGCGCGTGTGTCCGATCGACAGCGTGGTGGCGGAGGTGATGTCCAGCTCCAGCGTGCCGTAGCCCAGCGTCTTGTCGTTCTTCAGCGTGGCGACGTGGCTTTCGCGGTCGTCCTTCACCGCCACCACGCGGCCGCGCAGCGTGCCAGCGGCGTTGAGCGCGCCGGTCAGGTCCACGTCGGCGCGGCGCATGTTCCACGAACCCGCGGACACGTTGGCGTTCAGCCCCAGGGCGGATTGAGCGCGCTTGCGCACCAGGTTGATGGTGCCGCCCGGCTCGCTGGCGCCCTGCAGCAGGCCGGACGGGCCGCGCAGCACTTCGATGCGGTCGTAGATGGCGGTGTCCATCGCGGTGGCGAAGTTGGCGCCCTGCGGAATGGGCACGCCGTCCAGCAGCACCGCGCCGATGTCGAAACCGCGCGACTGGATGGTGTTGTAGTTGCCCGCGCCATCCAGGCGCGTCACGTTCACGCCGGTGGTCTGCTTGACGGCATCCTCCAGCTTGGTGAGGTTCATGTCATCGAGCCGCTGGCGCGTGATCACGCTCACCGACTGCGGCGTCTCGCGCGGCGACTGAACCAGCTTGCCCACGCTGATCTCGCGGGCGATGTACTGGCCCGAGCCTTCGGTGGCCTCGCCCTGCGGGGCGTCGGTCACCTTCACCTCGGGCAGGGCGGCGGTGGGCACTGCCGTCTGGGCGTGCGCGGTGGCTGCGGCGAGCAACGCAGCCGCGGTGAGGGCGTTCAGGGGAGGCAATCGCATGAAAGGCTTTCCGTCGATGAAAGAAACGACACGGCGTGGATGAATTGGCTTCCCGCGCGCCAGAGGCTGGTGTGCGGGTGGCTGAAAAAAGAAATCGATAGCCAGGCGGGGAGCGGGCCCTCGCCCGCGCTGCCGCGCGGCCTAGAGCGCCAGGGCCAGCAAGGCCGCGGCGGCCGCCACCAGGCCCAGAACGGGCAGTCGGCGCGGCTGCCAGGTGGCCACGGCGGTGGCGCACACGGCGGCCAGCGAAAGGGCCATGGTCCACCACGTCACGCTGAGCGCGGCGGTGCTGTCGCCCGGCCAGCCGGCGGCATGCGCGAGCGACAGCGCCAGCAGCGCCCAGCCCACGCGGCGCAGCGTGCGCAGCTGGCGTTCGCCGCCTTCGCGGTTCCAGGCATCCTGGTGGTGGCGGTCCATGCCCAGCGCAAGGCCCGACCAGCCGGCAAAGCAGAGAAAGAATTCGAACATGGCGGTCAGGCTCCTGCGGCAGGGGTGGAAGGGGTGGAGGGCGTGGAAGGGGACGCAGTGCTGCCGGTGTCCTTGGCCGAACGGCCGTGGGCTGCCGCGGCGGCTTGCAGGCCCCGCGCCGGGCGCAGGCGCCAGGCCATCCAGCCCAGCAGCGCGCCGGTGAACAGGAACGACAGGTCCATGCCCGCCCACATCCATTCGCCGGCCGGCAGCGTCACGCCCAGGTGCGTGTGCGTGGTGAAGGCGTTCAACACGGGCAGCGCGGCGAACACCGCGCCCGCCAGGCCCAGCAGCACGCTCCAGCCCCAGCGGTCCGGTCGAACGATGCCGATCAGCAGGGCCAGGCCCCAGGCGCCGAAGAAGCACGCCAGCTCGGCATCGGCGCGGCCTTCCAGGTCCAGCGGCAGCAGCCGGTTGGAGGCCAGGAACACGCCCGTGGCCAGCGGCAGGCCGCCCAGCAGGGCCACGTTGAGGCTGGCCACCAGGCGCTCGCCGCGTTTGAGCGGCGGCGCGGCGGCGCCCTTGCGCTGCGCCTGCTGGCGGCGCTTGACGCTCCACAGCACCATGCCGGTGGCGATCATCAGGCTCCCCAGCACGCCGAAGCCGAACAGGCCCCAGCGCATGCCGGGCCCGGCGAAGCGCGCCAGGTGCAGGCCGTAGATCACGCGGTAGGTGCGCAGGGCGGGGGAGTCGGGGTCCATCCGCGCGAGCGTCTCGCCAGTGGCGGCATCGAAGCGCATGCGGGCGGGGCCGTACTGCAGGCGGTCGCCGTCGTGGCGGGTGACCTCGATCACCGCCCGGTCGCCGTCGCGGCGGGCGCTGAGCCCGCCGATGCGTGCATCGCCCCAGGTGCGGTGTGCGCTGGCCAGCAGGGGCGCCAGATCGGTCAGGGGCAGCGCCGGGGCGGCCTCGCCCGGCGCGCGGCGCGCGCTGCGCCCCGAGGCCGTGTCGCCCTGCATCTCGGCGAAGTACGTCTGTGAATCCGTGCCCTTGGGGCCGGGGTAGGCGGCGGCAATCCCTGAGGGCATGTACATCGAGTGGAAGATCATCAGCCCGCTGAAGGTGATCATCAGATAGAACGGCAGCACCAGCACGCCCGAGACGTTGTGCGCGTCCAGCCACGCCCGCTGCCCGCCCTTGGTGGGCCGGAAGGTGAAGAAGTCCTTGAAGATGCGCCGGTGCGTGACCACGCCGGTCAGCAGCGCGATGAACATCAGCATCGTCGCCACGCCCACCACCCAGCGGCCCTCCAGCGTCCAGCGGCCCTTCTGCGCGGTGCGCAGCTCGAAGTGGAAGCGGTAGAAGAACTCGCCGCCCATGGTGTCGCGCGTCTCGATGGCCTCGCCAGTCTGCGGGTTCATCAGCAGGGTCTTGAAGCGCCCGCCCTCCTTGCCGCGCCACAGGATGGTCACGCCGGGCTGGCGCTCGTCGGGCAGGCGCATGAACCACTGCGTCACGTCCGGCGACTTGCGGTGCAGCGCCTGCTGCGCGCGCTCGGCCACGTCGGCGCTGGCGGGCGGCAGGGCATGCAGCTCGGGCCGCATCCACAGGTTGAATTCGGTCTTGAAAAAGCTCAGCGTGCCGGTGAAGAAAATGGCGAACAGCAGCCAGCCCAGGATCAGGCCTGACCAGGTGTGCAGCCAGGCCATGGCCTGGCGGAAGCCTTCGCGCTCGGGTGCGGCCTGAGGCTTCATGCGCCCTCCAGCCAGCGCGGCGCCATCGCCAGCGCGCCCAGGGCGAGCGCCGGCAGCCCGAGCGCGCCCCACGCGCCCCAGGCCGTGCGCGCATAGAAGGCCCAGGCCACCGCGCAGGCATAGACCAGCCACGACAGCAGCGTGGCCGTGAGCACTGCCTCCACGCGCGCCATGAACGGCATCAGACCGAGGGTGAGGGCGGCGGTGAAGGCCGCCGCCAGCGCGTAGCCGCCGAGCCCACCCGCCAGTGCGCGGGAGGTGATCGCCAGGCGGTAGCGCCAGTCGAGCCGGGCCGCCTTCATGGCCGGACGGCGCCCGCCGAAGCGATGGCGCCCACGTGGGGGCAGGGGGCGGACGAAAAGGGATTGGCTGGGGTGGCGAAACAGGCGCGCGCAGGACAGTGCAGCATCGAAGGCTCCATGCAGGTTGGGGCGCTGGCTGCAGGCGGGGCACGAAGGGCCCTGGGCGAACTGACTGGCTGGCTAGGCCGGTATTCTAGGTTTCATGAGAATCGTTCGCATTCCGTTGTGTGCAATCGCAACAAACAGTGGGAACTTGAGCGCCATGGGCACGCCACCTGATGCGTGCGCGCCACACTTCGGGCGGCGTGGCCGGGCCAGAAACGACAAACCGGCCCGAAGGCCGGCTGGAGCGCGGGGCGCCCGGGGGGCGGGCGCCGGGCGGGCGGGGCGTTATTCGATCTCGCCCATCTGCGACTGCAGGTAATTCTGCAGTCCGACCTTGGCCACCAGGTCGATCTGCGTTTCGAGAAAGTCGATGTGCTCTTCGGTGTCGTCCAGGATGCCCTGGAGCAGATCGCGCGAGACATAGTCGCGCACCGTTTCGCAATGGGCGATGCCGTCCTTGATGGTGGCCTGGGCGCCGCGCTCGGAGCGCAGGTCGCATTCGAGGATCTCGGGCACGTCCTCGCCGACTTGCAGCTTGGCCAGGTCCTGCAGGTTGGGCAGGCCGTCCAGCATGAAGATGCGGTCCATGAGCTTGTCGGCATGCTTCATCTCGCCGATCGACTCTTCGTATTCCTTCTTCGCCAGCTTGTCGAAGCCCCAGTGCTTGAGCATCCGGTAGTGCAGGAAATACTGGTTGATGGCCGTCAGTTCGTTCTTGAGCTGGGCCTGCAGATGCGAAATGACCTGTGCGTCGCCTTGCATGGAGATTCTCCTTGTGTGGGTTTGGGGTGCGATTGTCATGACGCGGGCCATGCGGCGCAAGGCAATCTCCCTGCCAGGCCGGTATGGCTGCGTTTGATGCTGAGTTGTGTTCGCGTTGACCGTCCTCAGATACAGTCATTCGCCCCCGGCCCGTGCCCCGCAGTCCCTCGCTTGATATAGCCTGTGGCAATTGACTTGATGAAGTCAATTAATTGGATTGATGGGTTGGGAGCGCCTAAACTTCAGTTTTTCGTGTTCAGCCATCAACCTAGGAAACAGCAAATGTCCCTGATCAATACGCAAGTCCAGCCCTTCAAGACCACCGCTTTCGTGAACCGCGACGGCAAGGGCGACTTCATTGAAGTGACCGAGGCCAACCTGAAGGGCAAGTGGTCCGTCCTGATTTTCATGCCTGCGGCGTTCACCTTCAACTGCCCCACCGAAATCGAAGACGCGGCCGACAACTATGCCGAGTTCCAGAAGGCCGGTGCCGAGGTCTACATCGTGACGACCGACACGCACTTCTCGCACAAGGTGTGGCACGAAACCTCCGACGCCGTCGGCAAGGCCAAGTTCCCGCTGGTGGGCGACCCCACGCACCAGCTGACCAACGCGTTCGGCGTGCACATTCCTGAAGAAGGCCTGGCACTGCGCGGCACGTTCGTGATCAACCCCGATGGCGTGATCAAGACCCAGGAAATCCATTCCAACGAAATCGCCCGCGACGTGTCGGAAACCCTGCGCAAGCTCAAAGCTGCCCAGTTCACCGCCGCCAACCCAGGCCAGGTCTGCCCCGCCAAGTGGAAGGAAGGCGCCAAGACGCTGACGCCTTCCCTGGATCTGGTCGGCAAGATCTAAGCCCCTCGGCCTTCCAGGAGCGGGGCGCCCCGGGCGCCCCTGGCCGGACAGCAGCATGGCGTGCGCGCCATGCCGTCCGGCTTTTTTTCGCCCGCTGACACCCGTTTTCTCCGCTCCGTGCCCGGCCGCCTGCCGCGCCGCGCAAAGACATAACTCGAATCGCAAAGGACACCACCATGCTCGACGACCAACTCAAAACCCAACTTTCGGCTTACCTGGAGCGCGTGACGCAACCGTTCGAGATCGTGGCGTCCCTGGACGGCAGCGAGGTCTCCACCCAGACCCGCGAACTGCTGGAAACCATCCATAGCCTGCGCAGCGACAAGATCACCCTGCGCACCGACGGCAACGACGCGCGCAAGCCCTCGTTCACGCTGCAGCGCGCCGGCACGCAGACCCACCTGCGCTTTGCCGGCCTGCCGCTGGGCCATGAATTCACGTCGCTCGTGCTGGCCCTGCTGTGGACCGGCGGCCATCCCCCGAAGGTGGAGCAGGACGTGATCGAGCAGATCCAGGCGATCGATGGCGACTTCGAGTTCGACGTCTATATGAGCCTGACCTGCCACAACTGCCCGGACGTGGTGCAGGCGCTGTCGCTGATGGCCATCTTCAACCCGCGCATCCAGACCACGGTGATCGAGGGCGGCGCCTTCCAGCAGGAAGTGACCGACCGCGAAATCATGGCCGTGCCCATGGTGTTCATGAACGGCCAGGTGTTCGGCTCGGGCCGCATGACCGTGGAGGAGATCGTGGGCAAGCTGGACACCGGCGCGGCGGCGCGCGATGCGGCCAAGCTCTCGGCCAAGGAAGCCTTCGACGTGCTGGTGGTGGGCGGTGGCCCCGCTGGTGCCGCAGCCGCCGTATATGCCGCCCGCAAGGGCATCCGCACCGGCGTGGCCGCGGAACGCTTCGGCGGCCAGGTCAACGACACGCTCGATATCGAGAACTACATCTCGGTCAGCAAGACGGATGGCCCCCAATTCGCCGCGGCGCTGGAGCAGCACGTGCGCGACTACGAGGTGGACCTGATGAACCTGCAGCGTGCCAAGGGCTTGAAGCCCGCCACAACGGAAGGCGGCCTGATCGAGGTGGAGCTGGAAAACGGCGGCACGCTGCGGTCGCGCTCGGTCATCATCACGACCGGCGCGCGGTGGCGCAACATGAACGTGCCCGGCGAAGACCAATACCGCACCAAGGGCGTGACCTACTGCCCCCACTGCGACGGCCCGCTGTTCAAGGGCAAGCGCGTGGCGGTGATCGGCGGCGGCAACTCCGGCGTGGAAGCGGCCATCGACCTGTCCGGCGTGGTGGCGCACGTCACGCTGCTGGAGTTCGCAGCCGAGTTGAAGGCCGACGCCGTGCTGCAGCGCAAGCTGCGCAGCCTGGCCAACGTGACGGTGATCACCCAGGCGCAGACGACCGAGGTGCTGGGCGACGGCAACCGCGTGACCGGCCTGGCCTACCAGGACCGCGAGAGCGGCGAAGCGAAGCAACTGGCGCTGGAAGGCATCTTCGTGCAGATCGGCCTGCTGCCCAACACCCAGTGGCTGCAGGGCACGGTGGAGTTGTCGAAGTTCGGCGAAATCGTGGTGGACTCGCATGGCCGAACCAACGTGCCGGGCGTATTCGCCGCGGGCGACGTGACCACGGTGCCGTACAAGCAGATCATCATCGCGGCGGGCGAGGGCGCCAAGGCGGCCCTGGGCGCATTCGACCACCTGATCCGCACGTCCGCCCCTGCCTGACGGAGTAGTCACCGGGCGGCTTGTGCTGGCCGCCTGGCTTGATCCGCTTTTTTGGCAGAGGCCGGCGCAGGTGTGGCCGGCCATGCGTTTTCCCGTCGAACGCTTCGTTTCGCGCGCCCCGTTGGGTGGCATCCTGTTGCGGGTGCGGCTGTCCCCCCCCGAACTGGCGTGAGGCATCTGCCCCGACTGCGGGGCCGCGTACCGTGAGCCGTCGGGTGGCTCATCTCAGGCCTGGTGCGCGGCAGGTTCCCCGCCGACCTTGGCAGAGGCGCCAGCAATCGTTCCTGCACGGATCGCACCCTGGCGCGAGAACGACTGGCTGTCTTGAGGTGTGATTGAGCAGCGGTGAGCTGCTTCGGTTTGATTGCTATATTTTGAATAGCAAAAGACCGTTTTCCTTATTGCGCTGGAGGCCAATTGGCCCCTCAGCTTTTGACGAAACGCAATGCCGGGCCGGTTTTAGTTGTGCTTCAGCGAGGGGGCTGTTGCAGGCTCCATGCCGGTGCTTCGCACAATGGTGGCGGCAGCCGGTGCAGCCAGGAAGCGGATCAGATGGCTTGCAGCTTCGGGGTGCTGCGCGCCCACGGCCACGCCCGCCGAGAAGAACACGCGCTGCTGCACCTCGTCGGGCAAGGGCCCCACGAATTCCAGCTCCTTGAACGGCAGCAATTCGCTGACCTGCTGGAACCCCAGTTCGGCATCGCCCCGCAGCACCACCGCGCCGACGCGTTCGCTGTAGATCTTGGTGGCCTTGGTCTTCATCGCATCGGCCACGCCCAGGCGCGGGAACAGTTCGTTGACCAGGTAGGTGCCGCTGGCGCTGGCGGAATAGGCGACCGATTTGGCCTGGAGCAGCGTCTGCCTGAGGGCCTCCGGGCTGCTGATGTCCGGCTTGGGCGTGCCTTTGCGCACGCTCATGCCGATCATGGAGCGGGCCAGGTCCACGCGGCTGCCCGGCTGCACCTTGCCCTGCGCCGTCAATTCGTCCAGCCCCGAATCGGCCAGGATCACGATGTCGAACTGCTCGCCCCGCGCCATGCGGCTGGGAATGGAGTCGGGCGCGTTGCCCAGCGACGCGCCGCGCGCCGTGACGACCGTGTGGCCGGTGGCCTGCTCGTACAGCGGCACCAGCTGGTCGTAGGCGGCCGAGAAGCCGCCGGAGGTGACCACGCGGATCTCCGCAGCCTGGGCGGCGGGCGGCGCGGCGCCCCCCAGGGCCAGCCCCAGGCCCAGCGCGGTGCCCAGCAGGGCGCGCAGCACGCGGCGCCGGGCGACGGTGGACCTGGTGGGCTTGGTGGGCCTGGCGATGGAAGGCGTTGCGAACGGGAGGTTGAGCGGCATGTTCCTTGTCTCCTGCTTTTTGGGATGGGAATGTCCGGCCTGCCGTCTCAGTCGGCGGTGATCTTGCGTTCGCGGATGATGCGGCCCCACTTGGCGTGCTCCGCCGCGATGAATTGGCCGAGTTCTTCGCGGCTGGTGGGGCTGGCGGTCTGCCCGTGCTTGAGCAGGTTGTCGCGCACTTCCGGCGTGTTGAGCACCTTGACGATCTCGGTGTTCCAGCGGTCCAGCAGGGGCTTGGGCGTCTTGGCCGAGGTCACGAACGCATACCAGTTGGTGGCGTTGAAGCCCGGGTAGGTCTCCGCCACGGTGGGCACGTTGGGCAGGTAGGCCGGGCGGGTCAGGCCGGTGGTCGCCAGGGGAATGAGCTTGCCCGATTCGATGTGGGGCAGGGCCGAGGGCGGTGCGGCGTAGAACGCGGTGACCCGACCGCCCAGCACGTCCTGCAGGGCCGGGGCGCCCCCTTTGTAGGGAACGTGCAGCGTGTCGATCTTCGCCACGTCGTTGAGCAGTTCTCCCGCCAGATGCGCGGCCGAGCCCGGGCCGGTCGAGGCGTAGTCCAGCTTGCCGGGCTCGCGCTTGGCTTTGGCCACGAAATCGCCGAGCGTCTTGATGCCGGTGCTCGCGGGCACCACCAGCACATTCGGGAAGGCCACGCCCATCGAGATGGGCGCCAGGTCCTTGAGCGGATCGTAGGCCACCTTCATGAAATGGGGCGCGATGCTCAGCGGCCCGATGGAGCCGAACAGCAGCATGGATCCGTCCGACGGGCCGTTGGCCACCTGGGCATGGGCCAGGTTGCCGCCGGCCCCCGGCTTGTTGTCCACCACCACGCTCTGGCCGATGTTCTCGCCCAGCTTCTTGGCGATGATGCGGGCGGCGATGTCGGCCGAGCCACCCGCGGCGAAGCCGACCACGAGGGTCGCCGGCTTCTTAGGCGGAAAGTCCTGCGCCTGGGCGGTGCTGGCGAGGGGGAAGCTGGCGGCCAGGAAGGCTGCCGCGATGAGGGGGCGTCGTTGCATGGGGTATGTCTCCGGGAAAGCGCCGCCGGGTCGTTGGCCCGGCGATCAAGGGCGCATCGTAGGAGGGGCACAATGATCCGTAAATTGCAATTTACGAAACGACTGTTGCATGCGAAGCATCAAATTCGACCTCAAGGAACTGCAGGCCTTCGTAGTCACTGCGGACCAGTCCAGCTTCCGCGTGGCGGCCGAGATCCTGTGCCTGTCCGCCCCGGCCTTGAGCCGGCGGGTGGAACGGCTGGAATCCGCGCTCGGTGCCCGGCTGCTGGAGCGGACCACCCGCACGGTGGAGCTGACCGCGATGGGGCAGGAGTTCCTGCACGAGGCGCGCATGGCGTTGGCCGGGCTGGACGAGGCCGTCCAGCGCTTCGGCGACCAGGTGCAGTTGCGCCGGGGCCGCGTGACCATCGCCTGCGTGCCGTCCGTGGCCAACCACCTGCTTCCGCGGGCGCTGCAGGCCTTCGCGCAGGCGCTGCCGGACGTGCAGGTGCACGTGATCGACGAGAACGCCCAGCAGGTGCTGGAAGCCGTGGCCCGAGGCGAGGCGGATTTCGGCCTGAGCTTCACCGGCACCCAGGAGTCGGCGCTGCTCTTTCAGCCGCTGCTGCGCGAACGCTACGTGCTGGCCATGCCGCGCAGCCACGCCTGGGCCCAGCGCACCGAGGTGCGTTGGGAGGAACTGGCCGGCCAGCGGCTGGTGTCGGTCTCCAGCCGCAGCAGCAACCGCCTGCTGCTGGATCAAGCCATGGCGGAACTGCCGAATCCTCCCGTCGCCTGGTATGAATGCAACCATGTGACCGGCGCGCTGGCCCTGGTGGAGGCGGGGTTGGGGCTGGCGGCCTTGCCGCAACTGGCGCTGCCCGCGCATTCCCAGGTATGCGGCGTGCCGCTGACCGGGCCCGACCTGTGGCGCACCCTGGGACTGCTGCAGCGGCGCTCGCGCGAACTCAGCCCGGTGGCCGAGGCCCTGCGGCAGCGCCTGCTGCAGATGCATGCCGCGGTCTGACGCGCCCGATCGAACTCAAAGGGAGGGGCGTTGACGGCCGGCGCGCATCCGCTGCGCCGATGGCACGGCGCCAGGCCTGCTCAAGCCCCTGCCGAACCCGGCGCCAGCCGCGCGGCCAGCAGGTTGGCCGTGTAACGCAGCCGGTCGATGTCCGCATCGGCGCGAACACCGCGGCTGAAGCAGCACAACGTGCCATACACCGCCCCTCCGGACAGGCGCACCGGCGTGCTCAGATGGGTGCCGACGGGAAACCCCGGGTCCGGCGCCTTGCCGGACGCGATGTACGGCGCGGCATCTTCCATCCGTTCCGGAAACCGTCCTTCGACCACCCGCTGGCACCAGCTTTCTTCGACCGGGTCGGAGAGACCGGCTTGAATCGGCGCGAAATCCGGCGCGCTGTCCACGGCCATGATGGTGCGGTGGTCTTCCGTGAGCTGGGACACGAACGCGACGTCCATGCCCAGCCGCGTGCGCAGCAGTTTCAGCACCTCCGGGACGGCGGCAGGAAGTTCAGGGTCGGCGGAGTCGCTGGTGGCGACCAGCAGCTCCGAAATCTTGACGTCGAGATCGTCGGGGTCATAGTCCAAAAGCATGCCTGCCAGTCTAAGCCAGAGCCTGCGTTCGGCGGAGCACCGGGCCGAATGATCATCATCGGCTTGAGAATTATTCTCATATACTGTGTGCAGCCAGCCAGGCGCCAACCCGTGGGGTGCGGCGCTCCGAGCCAGCGCCTTTCGTTCCCTGAATGATCCAGGTCTGCGCCTGTTCGCGTGGCGCACCCGCTGTCCGGCCCGTGGGTCATGGACTCCGCTTGCGGTGCCGCAAGCTGCCAGCGGTGCGGCCGATGGCTGGCCTGGTCTGTTGCAATCCCGAAGGAGGCTTGACCATGGCTGCCGATGCACCGCGCCCGGACACTGAAAACCCCACCGACGAGGAATACCGCCTGCCCTGCACCGAGGCGCTGCTGGCCAGCACGATGGCACTCATGACTGGCCACGCGCACACCGCCGAGGCGCCGTTTCGCGATGCCATGGCGCGCAAGATCATCGTGAACCTGCAGGCCCTGTCGCAGATGCCCGGGCTGACGTCGCACTTTCGCACCATGCTGCGCAGCCTGCAGACCCACTGGACCCCGGGGCCCGAGCGCCGTGCGGCAGCGCAAGAAAACCGTGACCCCGAGCCCCGCCCCCAGGCCCTGTGGCACGCGGCGCCAGAGGCGGTGCAGTAGGCCGGAGGCCCTGGGGCACTTGCGTAGAAAGTGGGCCTGGCCGCAGGCCGCTTCGACTCAACCGGCCATCTTGGTCGCCAGGATCGCCAGGCCGAAAAGAACGAGTGCCACGGGCAGAACGCGGGCCCGGGGCCGGGAGGCTTTCACCGCGATGGCGATCTGCACCAGGACCACGATGGCAAAAATCGCACTGGCGGCCACGATGGCGTTGCCGGACCCATTTTCGATGGCGTTGGCAGGGATGGACGGGTCCATCTCGTGCATGAAGTCGTATGGATTCCCTGGCAGCAGCGCCATGACCAGCAGGCCGAGGATGGACGCTACATGCAGGGTGATCCGCAAGAACTTGTTCATGGGTTTGCTGGTCATTGGCGATGAGTTTCCGCCGGCCCTATCGTTGATCCTCTCCCGAGACAAACCTGCATTCCTTCCCTCGATCCTGGTGCGATACCGCTGAGCCAGGGCTCAATACACCAGCCGCTCCGGACGCACTTCCTGCAGGATGGTCGTGGCGATTTCCTCGATGCTCTTGGTGGTGGTGGACAGCCAGCGGATGCCCGAGCGCCGCATCATCGCCTCGGCCTCGGATACCTCGTTGCGGCAGTTCTCCAGTGCTGCGTATTTGGAGTTGGGGCGCCGCTCGTTGCGGATCTGCGAAAGCCGCTCGGGCTGGATGGTCAGCCCGAAGATCTTCTTGCGGTGCGGCTCCAGCGCCGGGGGCAACTGGCGCCGCTCGAAGTCCTCGGGGATCAGCGGGTAGTTGGCCACTTTCAGGCCGCACTGCATGGCAAGGTACAGGCTGGTGGGGGTCTTGCCGCTGCGCGAGACGCCGACGAGGATCACATCGGCGCCGGCCAGGTCGCGGTGGCTCTGGCCGTCGTCGTGGTCCAGGCTGAAGTTGATCGCCTCGATGCGGTCGGTGTATTCCTTGCTCAGGCTCACGTCCGAAAAGCGCCCCACGCGGTGGTGCGACTTGGTGCCCAGTTCGGTCTCCAGCGGCCGGATGAAGGTGCCGAACATGTCCAGCAGCATGCCCTTGCAGCCTTCCTGAATCACGCGCAGCACGCCCATGTTGACCAGGGTGGTGAAGACGATGGGCTTCTTGCCTTCGACGTCTGCCGTGTGGTTGATCTGCCGCACGGCCTGGTGGGCCTTGTCCTCGGTGTCGATGAAGGGCAGTCGGACGTGGCGCGGCTTCATGTCGAACTGGGCCAGAATGGCGTTGCCGAAGGTTTCGGCGGTGATGCCGGTGCCGTCGGAGATGAAGAAAACGGTGCGCGTATGCATGGGCAAAATTTCGAAGGAGGGTGGGATGGGCCGTCAGCCCGCCGCCAGCGCGGCCGCGCAGGGCAAGCCTACAATGCGCCCATTATCCGAATTCTCACCATGCACTCCGGCGGCCTACAACCACAACACCAAAGCCAAACGCCGTGCATGGGCGCTCGCCCGCGATTGCTCCCCGGGAGCGCAGGCGCAGACCCAGTTTCAACTTCTGGAGCTTTCCCATGTCTGCACTCTTCAACGCGACCGCCCTGGTCGTTCCGTTTGAAAACCTGAGAATGACCGACGTCGAGTCGGTGGGTGGCAAAAATGCCTCCCTCGGCGAGATGATCTCCCAACTGCCCCAGGGCGTTCGCGTGCCCACGGGCTTTGCCACCACCGCCCACGCGTTCCGCCAGTTTCTCGCCCACGACGGCCTGGCCGACAAGATCAGCAAGCGCCTGGCCGCGCTGGACACCGAAGACGTGCGCGCCCTGGCCGCTGCGGGCGCCGAGATCCGCGCCATGGTCGAGGCACAGCCTTTCCCGGCCGACCTGCAGCAGGCGATCGCCGAAGCCTTCGCAAAACTGTCCGAAGGCAACCCCCAGGCGAGCTTCGCCGTGCGTTCTTCCGCCACCGCGGAAGACCTGCCCGACGCCTCGTTCGCCGGCCAGCAGGAAACCTTTCTCAACGTGGTCGGCATCGACGACGTGCTGCACAAGATGAAGGAGGTGTTCGCCTCCCTCTACAACGACCGCGCCATCAGCTACCGCGTGCACAAGGGCTTCGCACACGATGTGGTCGCCCTGTCGGCCGGCGTGCAGCGCATGGTGCGCTCCGACCTGGGCGCGGCGGGCGTGATGTTCACCATCGACACCGAGTCCGGCTTTGACCAGGTGGTCTTCATCACCAGCAGCTACGGCCTGGGCGAGACGGTGGTGCAGGGCGCCGTGAACCCCGACGAGTTCTATGTGCACAAGCCGATGCTGCAGGCCGGCAACAAGGCCGTGATCCGCCGCAACCTGGGCTCCAAGCTGGTGCAGATGGTCTTCGCCTCGGCCGAGGAGAAGGCCGCCACCGGCAAGCTGGTCAAGACGGTGGACGTGGCGACCGAGCAGCGCAACCGCTTCTCGCTGTCCGATGCCGATGTGGAGCAACTGGCCCACTACGCCCTGGTGATCGAGCAGCACTACGGCCGCCCGATGGACATCGAATGGGGCAAGGACGGCACCGACGGCCTGCTCTACATCCTGCAGGCGCGTCCCGAGACGGTGAAGAGCCAGTCCAAGGGCCAGGCCGAGCAGCGCTTCAAGCTGAAAGGCACCGGCACCGTGCTGGCCGAGGGCCGTGCCATCGGCCAGAAGATCGGCACCGGCCCCGTGCGCCTGGTGAGCGACATCGCCGAAATGGACAAGGTGCAGCCCGGCGACGTGCTGGTCACCGACATGACCGACCCCAACTGGGAGCCCGTGATGAAGCGCGCCAGCGCCATCGTCACCAACCGCGGCGGGCGTACCTGCCACGCGGCCATCATCGCGCGTGAACTGGGCATTCCGGCCGTGGTGGGCTGCGGCGACGCCACCAGCCTGCTCAAGGACGGCACGCTGGTCACCGTGAGCTGTGCCGAGGGCGACACCGGCAAGATCTACGACGGCCTGCTCGAAACCGAAGTGACCGAGGTGCAGCGCGGCGAAATGCCCAAGATCGGCACCAAGATCATGATGAACGTGGGCAATCCCCAACTGGCCTTCGACTTCTGCCAGTTGCCCAACGACGGCGTGGGCCTGGCCCGGCTGGAGTTCATCATCAACAACAACATCGGCGTGCACCCCAAGGCCATCCTGGACTACCCCGCCGTCGATGCCGACCTGAAGAAGGCGGTGGAATCGGTGGCGCGCGGCCACGCCTCTCCCCGTGCGTTCTACGTGGACAAGGTGGCCGAGGGCGTGGCGACCATCGCCGCCGCCTTCTGGCCCAAGCCGGTGATCGTGCGCCTGTCGGACTTCAAGTCCAACGAGTACCGCAAGCTCATCGGCGGCAGCCGCTACGAGCCCGAGGAAGAGAACCCGATGCTGGGCTTTCGCGGCGCGGCGCGGTACATCAGCGCCGATTTCGGCGAGGCGTTCGCGATGGAATGCGACGCCATCAAGCGCGTGCGCGGCGAGATGGGCCTGACCAACGTGCAGGTGATGGTGCCCTTCGTGCGCACGCTGGGCCAGGCCGACAAGGTCACCCAGCTGCTGGCCAAGCATGGCCTGAAGCGCGGCGAGGCCGATCTCAAGGTCATCATGATGTGCGAGGTGCCCAGCAACGCCGTGCTGGCCGACGAGTTCCTGCAGTACTTCGACGGCTTCTCGATCGGCTCCAACGACCTGACCCAGCTCACGCTCGGCCTGGACCGCGACTCGGGGCTCGAGTTGCTTGCGCAGGACTTTGACGAGCGCGACCCCGCCGTGCTGGCCCTGCTGACACGCGCCATCGCCGCCTGCAAGGCCCAGGGCAAGTACGTGGGCATTTGCGGCCAGGGCCCCAGCGACCATCCGGACTTCGCCGAGTGGCTGGCCAAGGAAGGCATCTCGTCGATCTCGCTCAACCCCGACAGCGTGATCGCCACCTGGCAGCAACTGGCCCGCTGACTGCCCCGGTCCGGCCACCATGCCCACGCGCCCAACGGCGGTCGAGGAGCCCGGGGCCGGACATCCCTTTCCGCCCGACCTGCACGATGCCCGCCACCTCTGGCTGAAGGCGGGCCTGCTGCTGGTGTGGGCGGCGGTGTCCTTCGGGGCTTGCTATTTCGCCCGCGACCTGCAGGTCATGGTGGGCGACTGGCCGCTGGGCTACTGGATCGCGTCGCAGGGCGCGGTGCTGGTGTTCATCGGCATCGTGGCGGCCTACTGCGCTGCGATGAACCATTTCGAGCGGCAGGACGCGAACGCGGCGGCCGATGCGGGCGCCGGGTCGCCCGCACCCGACGCGCCGCGCGCCAGTGCCCCTGGCAGCCCGCATGGCTGACGCGCACCAGGCCGCTTACGGCCGGCGGCTGCGCCGCATCCTCGCGCTCTACGTGGCCGGGGTGATCGCCTTCCTGGCCATCATGGCCTGGGCCGAGCAGCGCGGCCTGTCGCGCCACTGGATCGGCCCCATCTTCCTGTTCCTGTCCGTCATGGTCTATGCGGCCATCGGCGTGTATGGGCGCACGACCGATGCCGACGAGTACTACGTCGCCGGACGCCGCATTCCACCCGTGTACAACGGCATGGCGGCGGCGGCCGACTGGATGAGCGCGGCCTCGTTCATCAGCCTGTCGGGCGCGCTGTACCTGCAGGGGTTCTCGGGCGTGCCGGGGCAGGCCGGCGGGCTGGCCTACCTGTTGGGCTGGACGGGCGGGTTCTGCCTCGTGGCGCTGCTCATCGCCCCGCATTTGCGGGCCATGAACCTCTACACCATCCCGGAGTTTTTCCAGGTGCGCTTCGGCGGGCGCTGGCCCCGCGTGATCGCGGCGCTCGCGGCGGTGCTGTGTTCGTTCACCTACGTGGTGGCGCAGATCTACGGCGTGGGCCTGATCGCCTCGCGCCTGACGGGCGTGCAGTTCGAGATCGGCATCATGCTGGGCCTGGGCGGCGTGCTGCTGTGCTCCTTCCTGGGCGGCATGCGCGCCATCACCTGGACGCAGGTGGCGCAATACGTGATGCTGCTGCTCGCGTTCCTCATCCCCGTTTCCTGGCTGGCGTACAAACAACTGGGCAATCCCCTGGCGCCCCTGGTGTACGGCACGCAGATCGGCAAGATCGCCGAGATGGAGGCCCGACTGCTCGCCGACCCCGCGGAACAGCAGGTGGTGGCGGCCTACCAGGCGCGGGCCCAGGAGCTGCAGGCCCGGCTGCAGGACGTGGGCGCGGCGCTGGAGCGAGAGCGCGAAGCGGCCCGCCAGCGCATTCGCCAGTTGCGCGACCAGAACGCGGACGTCGGCCTCATCGTGGCGGCCAGCCGGGAGCTGGCGACCATGCCGCGCGACGAAGACGCGGCCCGCGAGCGCTGGGCCCGCGAGATGCGCGACAGCGAAGAGCGCGCCCGCCCCCTGGGCGGCCTGCCGCCGCACAGCCAGCCCTACGTGGGCGACCCGGACGGCCCGCCCGAAGCGCAGCGGGCGTATGAGGACACGCGGCGCAATTTCCTCGCGCTGATGTTCTGCCTCATGGTGGGCACGGCCGGGCTGCCGCACCTGCTCACGCGCTACTACACGGTGCCGTCGGTGGCGGCCGCGCGCTCTTCGGTGGCCTGGTCGCTGTTCTTCATCGCGCTGCTGTACCTCAGCGCGCCGGCGCTGGCGGTGCTGGTGAAGTTCGAGGTCATGAGCAACCTGGTCGGCAGCCCGTTCGATGCGCTGCCCAACTGGATCGGGCAGTGGGCGCGGGTGGATGCGGCGCTGCTGTCGGTGGAGGACGTCAATGGCGACGGCATCGTGCAGTTCGGCGAGATCCGCTTCGGCGCCGACCTGATCATGCTGGCCACACCGGAAATAGGCGGGCTGCCCTACGTCATCTCCGGGCTGGTGGCGGCCGGCGGCTTGGCGGCGGCGCTGTCCACGGCCGATGGCCTGCTGCTCACCATCAGCAATGCGCTGGTGCGCGATCTGTACTTTCACCAAACGGGTCGAAAGGCATCTCCCGAGCAGCGCGTGATCCTGACCAAGTTCACGCTGCTGGCGGTGGCGCTGTCCGCCGCATTCGTGGCGGCGCTCAAGCGCTCCGAAATTTTGCCCATGGTGTCGGCCTCGTTCTCGCTCGCCGCCTCGGCCTTCGTGCCGGCGATGGTGCTGGGCATCTTCTGGCGCGGCGCCACGCGGCAGGGCGCGGTGGCGGGCATGCTGTGCGGGCTGGGCGTGACGGTGTACTACCTGCTCTCGCATGTGGATGCCGTTCGCGCCGTGGTGCCTGCCGTGCTGCTGGCGGACGGCCTGTGGTTCGGCATCCAGCCGATCTCGGCCGGCGTGTTCGGCGTGCCGGTGGGGCTGTTGGCCACCTGGCTGGTGAGCCTGTTCAATCGGGCACCGGGGGCCGGTCCGTCGGTCCATTCGCGCCTTCCCGGGATGTGAGTGGCGCGGTGGTCCGGCGGTGCGCTGTGCCGGATGCCGGTTATGGATAAACCCGGATTCACAAAGCCCCGCCTGCGTGCGACGCTGCGCCCACCATCGGCACGGGCGCATGCCCCCACCGCCGCCGACAACACCAGGGGGGAACCGTGCTACTCGTCAAGACATCTGCAGGCCATCTGGCCTTGAAGGACCGCCACGGGGCGCTCACGTCCCGGCAGCGTTCGGCGTTCATCCTGTTCGATGGCAAGCGCACGCTGGCACAGGTGCTGGCAGCCACTGCCACCATGGGAATCGGCATCGACGATGTGCTGGCGATGGTCGGGCAAGGATTGCTTTCATTGCCGGACGGCAGCGTGCCGGATCTGCCGAACGCCTTGCCCGAGAGCGCACTGGCCGTGGCAGGCGAGCCCGGTGCGGCAACGCCTGCGGGCCCGGCTTCATCGCCCATGCAGCGCTACCAGGCCGCCTATCCGATCGCGACGGAAATCACGTCCAGCCTGGGGCTGCGCGGCTTTCGGCTGAACCTGGCGGTGGAGGGCGCGCAGAGTTTCGACGACCTCGCGGCGCTGGCGCCGAAGATCCGTGAACTGGTGGGGGACGAAAAATACCGGCGCCTGGAGCGGGCGCTGTTCGGCTGACCGGCCCCGCGCAGTGAGCCGGTCCTGCCGCAGCGCCGTGGCGTCGCGGCAGGAATGCCCGGATCAGGGCTGCACGTCCACGCGGCCGTAGGCGCCGTTCACGCCCTTGTTCGGACCCGCCACGTAGAACAGCGTGTTCAGCGGCTGCTGGTTCAAGCCGTTGCCGAACGCGATGCCGCGCACGCCGTCCAGCTGCAGGGTCGTTCCGTCCTTTTGCGCCAGGGCACCGTTCCATTCGCCCGTTGCAGGGTCGAACGCCTGCAGCGTGCCGTCGCCTTCATTGGCGACGATCAGGCGGCTGCTGGCCCCGGCGAAATTGCCCGGCGCCTGGGCGATGCCCCAGGGCGCGTTGAGCGTGGCGCCGGGCGTGACGATGCGCTGCGCCAGCGTGCCATCGGTGTTGAAGGCGTTCAGCGCGCCCAGGCCGGCGCCGGAAACGGCGTTGCGGCGGTTGGCGTCCTGCTGCGCATAGGTCACGTAGATGCGCGTGCCGATGGTCTGGATGCCGTAGGGCGCATAGTTGGCGGGCAGCTGCGGATCAGCGAAGCTGCCCGCCAGCTGCACCTTCTGGAAGCTGGTGTCGAACACATCGACCTTGTTGTTGCGGAAGTCGGTGGCATACAGGAAGTCCGCGCCGCTGCGGGTGGCCACGGCCAGGCCCTTGTACACCGCGCCGCCGCTGTCCCGGTAGGTCACGATGGAATTGGCCAGGTCGGCCGCGGGGCTCCAGCCCGAGAGGCTGCCGTCTTCGCTGGAAAACACGAAGCGGCTGGGGCCGGTCACGCCGTTCTTGGTGACCGGGAAGCTGCTGGTGCCGCTGAAGATGATGCCGGTGGGATTGGCCGGGGCGCTGCCGGCCGGGGGCACGGTCACCACCAGGGTCTGGGGCACGCCGTTGCCGTCATACAGCGTGGACTTTTGCGTGGCGGTGGCGGTGATCCAGACGAAGCCGTTCGGGTTGAAGGCGATGCCCCAGCCGTTCTTCAGGTTGGCATCGGTTTGCGTGCCGGCAATGCTGCCGTCGGACACCACGGCCTTGGCGGTGAACGAGGTGACGGTCGGCGGGGAATCGCTACCGCCGCAGCCGGCCAACACCAACGCCGTCGCCGGCACCGCACCCCACAAGATTTTGGATATTTTCAAGATTGCTCCGTTGGAAGATCGCAGTCATTTTTCTGCCGTCGTGAGTGCAGGCTGCGTTGCCAAAGGTTGTCGGTGCGGTGAAAAGAAAGCGGCAGGGCGCGCCCAGGCGTGAGCCGATCGCCATGGAAAAAAGGGCCGTGCCTCTTTCGAAGCACAGCCCTTTGGGGGAGCCGGCGCCCATGGGGCGACCGTCTCGGTGGCGCTCGGTCGCGCCGATCAGCGGCCGACGCCGAGCAGTTCCACGTCGAACTTCAAGGTGGCGTTCGGCGGGATCACGCCACCGGCGCCGCGGGCCCCGTAGCCGAGAGCGGCCGGGATGATCAGCGTGCGCTGGCCGCCCACCTTCATGCCCTGCACGCCTTCGTCCCAGCCCTTGATCACCATGCCGGCACCCAGGCCGAACTCGAACGGATCGTTGCGGTCGCGGCTGGAGTCGAACTTGGCGCCTTGCTCTTCGTTGTTGTAGAGCCAGCCGGTGTAATGCACGCTGACATGGTTGCCGCGCGTGGCCTCGGCGCCTTCGCCCACGACGGTGTCTTCGTATTGCAGGCCGGAGGGGGTGGTGGTGAATGCCATGGGTGTTCCTTTCAAAATGCTACTGAAATGATAGCGATATGCCCTAGTGCTGATTGCGCTGGAGCCCTAAAATACCAAACCCGCGCAGCGCGCGGGTCGGGCGGGGTGGCGGATGCTGGAGGGGCCTCGCGCCGGCTTGGCTGGCTTACTTCTTGACCCGCGCTGCGACCCAGCGGGTGGCGAAGGCCTGCACATCGGACAGCCGCTTGAGCAGATCCACGCCCGAGGGAGTGACCGTGTAGCCGTCGTTGCCGTGGTCCAGCAGGCCGGCTTCGCGCAGTTCCTTGATGCGGGTGTTCAGCGTGTTGGGCGTGATGCCGCCCACGCTGTCCTGCAGCAACCGGAAGGTTTGGGGGTGGCCGTCGCGCAGGGCCCAGAGCACGCGCAACGCATAGCGGCATTCGAGCTTTTCGAACAGCTGATTGATGGCGGCGTTTTCCTTGGAGCTCATGAAAGCTTCTCCTTGCGCGATAGAGAGATAGAAATCCGGCAGCGGTAAAAACCCGGGCCGCCGGAACGCTGTGAATATAGCGTGGAAACCATTTTGCTACAAGTTTAATAGCTCCAGAGCTGCACCCCACCTGCGCTGCGGGGTAAAAATACTCAGGTGTTACAGGATTGTTGCACTCCCGCCACGGCCCCCGTGCAAGGGGCTATCGGGCCGCCAATGTGCCGGCCGATACCAGATGGTCCACCAGCAATTGGGCGGCGGGTGCCAACCCCGGCACCGGCCGAAAACACAGCGCGAACCGCCGCCGCGCCCAGGCGTCGCTCAGCGGCACGATGCGGACCCCCGTGGCCGCGGCGAACGGCGCCGCCACCTCGGCCGGCACCACGCTGATGGCGAGGTTGGCACGCACCACGCGCAGTGCGGCATCGAAGTTGGACACCAGCACCCGGTGCACCAGCGTCTTGCCCTCCACGGCCGCGGCGCGCGCCAGCAGCACGTGCACGGCGCTGAGGGCCGGCATGCTCACGAATTCGTAGCCCAGCACGTCGGCGAACCGCACGCTGTCCTGGCGCGCCACCGGGTGCGAGGGGTGGGCGACGATGGCCAGGTGGTCGTGCCGGTAGCTGCGCGTTTCCAGGCCCTGCAGATCGGCCGCGTCCCAGCAGATGCCGATGGAGGCGCTGCCTTCGCGGATGCCGCGGACCACCTCGGGGCTCACCCGTTCTTCCATGCTCACCTGGATGTCGCGGTGCGCCGGGTTCTGGAGGAAGGCCGCCACGTCGTCCGCCAGCGATTCGGCCATGACGGAGGCCGTGACCAGCATGCGCACATGCCCGCGGATGCCGGTGGCGAAAGCCGCCATGTCGCGCTCGATGCGGTCCACGCTGGCCAGCATGGCCCGGGCGTGTTCCAGCAGGGTTTCGCCGGCCGGGGTGGGCACCACGCCATGGCGCTTGCGCACCAGCAAGGGAGTGCCCAGCGTGTCCTCCAGTTGCGCCAGCCGCTTGCTCACCGCCGAGCCGACGATGGATTCCTGCTCCGCCGCGCGGGCGATGTTGCGGTGCTCGCACACGGCCACGAAGAGCTTGAGGGTTTGCAGGTCGGGCAGGCGCATGGAACCGGGCTGGAGAGGTTGAGGTTTTCCTGGGTGGAATCTTAAGCGTTCCAAAATTGGCATGAATTGATGAAAGGGAATTTCTAGAATGCCTTTCAAGAACACTGAGCCAGGAGACCCGAACGTGACTGCCACCCCGCCCGCCCATCCACCCGCCCGCGCCATCGTGAGAGAAGTGGGCCTGCGCGACGGGCTGCAGAGCATCGCCACCGTGGTGCCCACCGCCCGCAAGATCGAATGGGTCGATGCCGCCTATGCGGCCGGCCAGCGGGAGATCGAGGTCGGCTCGTTCGTGCCGGCCCGCCTGCTGCCGCAACTGGCCGACACCGCCGAGGTGCTCGCGCACGCCAAATCCCTGCCGGGCCTGGTCGCCTCGGTGCTGGTGCCCAACCTGCGCGGGGCGGAGCGGGCCATCGAATGCATGGCCGACCTGATGGTCGTGCCGCTGTCCGCCAGCCACGCGCACAGCCTGGCCAATCTGCGCAAGACGCCGGACGAGGTGGTGGCCGAGGTGGCGCGCATCCGTGCGGCGCGCGATGCGGCGGGCAGCCGCACCCTGATCGAAGGCGGGGTGGGCACGGCCTTCGGCTGCACGCTCCAGGGCGAGGTGGCCGAAAGCGAAGTGCTGCGCCTGATGCAGGCCCTGCTCGATGCCGGGGCCGACCGCGTGAGCCTGGCCGACACCGTGGGCCATGCCGATCCGTCGGGTGTGCAGCGCCTGTTCGAAAAAGCCCGCGGCCTGGTCGGAGAACGGCTGGCCTGCGCGCATTTCCACGACACGCGCGGCATGGGCCTGGCCAATGCCTATGCCGCGTGGCAGACCGGCATCACCCGCTTCGATGCCTGCCTGGCCGGCATCGGCGGCTGTCCCCATGCCCCCGGCGCGAGCGGCAACGTCGCCACCGAAGACCTCGCCTTCATGCTGGAGCGCATGGGTGTCTTCACCGGCCTGGACGTGGCCGCGCTGCTGGCGCTGCGCGAGCGCGTGGCCGGCTGGCTGGCGGGCGAGACGCTGCACGGCACGCTCTGGCAGGCCGGGCTGCCCAAGACCGCTGCACCCCTTTCCGCGGCGGCTCCCGCTGCGGCCTGACCCCTTATCGTTGCGCCCATGAACGCTCCCCAGAATCCTTCTTCCGCCCCATCCGCCGAACGCCCGCGCCTGCCCCTGGAGGGCCTGCGCGTGGTGGAGTTCACCCACATGGTCATGGGCCCCACGTGCGGCATGGTGCTGGCCGACCTCGGCGCCGAGGTCATCAAGGTCGAGCCGGTGGAAGGCGACCGCACGCGCCACCTGCTGGGCGCGGGCGCCGGGTTCTTTCCCATGTTCAACCGCAACAAGAAGAGCATCGCCCTGGACCTTCGCAAGCCCGAGGGGCTGGAGGTGGCGATCCGCCTGGCCTCGTCGGCCGACGTGGTGGCGCAGAACTTCAAGCCGGGGGTGATGGCCAAGTACGGCCTCGATTACGCCGCGCTGTCCCGCCTGAACGAGCGGCTGGTCTATGTGAACCACACGGGCTTCCTGCCCGGCCCCTACGAGCATCGCACCGCGCTCGACGAGGTCGTGCAGATGATGGGCGGGCTGGCCTACATGACCGGCCGCCCGGGCGATCCGCTGCGCGCGGGCACCAGCGTGAACGACATCATGGGCGGCATGTTCGGCGCCATCGGCGCCATGGCGGCGCTGATGCAGCGCGCCCGGACGGGCCGGGGGCAGGAGGTGGATTCCGCCCTGTTCGAGAACAACGTGTTCCTCGTCGGCCAGCACATGATGCAGTACGCCGTGACGGGCCAGCCCGCCGCGCCCATGCCCGACCGCATCTCGTCGTGGGCGGTGTACGACGTGTTCAGCGTGAAGGATGGCGGGCAGATCTTCCTGGCCGCCGTGAGCGATGCGCAGTGGGCCACCTTCTGCGACGCCATGGGCTATGCCGATCTCAAGGCCGACCCGGCCCTGGCACTCAACAACGACCGCGTGCGCGCCCGCGCCACGCTGCTGCCCGAACTGCGCCGACGCCTGGCCGAGCACACGGCCGAGGCGCTGTCGGCCATCTTCGAGCGGCACGGCCTGCCGTTCGCGCCCATCCTGCGCCCCGAGCAGCTGTTCGACGATCCGCACCTGAACGCCACCGGCGGCCTGGCCGACGTCACGCTGCCCGACGGCGAGCGCGCCGGCAGCACCGCGCGGGTCACGCTGCTGCCGCTGCGGATGGACGGCCAGCGCATGGGCGTGCGGCTGGACCCGCCGCAACGGGGCCAGCACACGCAGGAGTTGCTCGCCAGCCTGGGCTATACGGCCGAGGCCATCGCCTCACTGCACGGGGCCGCTGCCGTGGCCTGACACCCGAGGCCAGGCCCATCGAGCGCGGCAAAGACCGCGCCGCCCTTTCTTTCAAAAAACGATCACGGAGACAAAACCATGGCATCGCTTTCCACCCCCCACGCACGGGCCCCGCGCCCCAACGTCCTCACCCGCCGCCGCGCATTGGCCTGGAGCGCCGCCGCCCTGGCGGTGCCGGCACTGGCCGGCGCGCAGCCGGGCGACAAGCCGCTGCGCGTGATCCTGCCGCTGTCCGCCGGCTCGGGCGCGGACGGCGCCATCCGCGCCATCAGCAACAGCCTGTCCAAGGCCCTGGGCCACCCCGTCGTGATCGAGAACCTGCCCGGCGCGGGCGGTATCACCGGCACCACGCAGCTGGTGCGCGCGCCCAAGGATGGCTCGGTGATCGGGGTCGTGTCCAACAACCATGTGGTCAACCCCAGCGTGTACAAGAACATCCCGTTCGATTCGATCCAGGACATCACGCCCATCACCGTGATCGGCGCCACGCCCTTCGTGCTGGTGGCCCATCCCTCCGTGGAGGCCAAGAACGTCAAGGAGCTGATCGCGCTCGCCAAGGCCCGGCCCGGCCTGCTGAACTACGGCTCGTCCGGCAACGGCACCATCCTGCACCTGGGCGCGGCGATGTTCGTGGACCAGGCGAAGCTGGACATCAAGCACATCCCCTACCGCGGCATGGGGCCGCTCATGAACGACATCCTGGGCGGGCAGGTGCAGCTGGGCGTGGTGGCGGTGGCGCCGGCGGCGCCGCACATCAAGGCCGGCGCGCTGCGTGCCATCGGCGTCACCACCGCGGGGCGGGTGGCGGCGTTGCCGGGCGTTCCCACGCTGGCCGAGCAAGGCTTGCCGGCCTACGAGCTGGAGGGCTGGATCGCCGCCGTGGCGCCCGCAGGCTTGCCCAAGGCCGAGGTGGACCGCCTGTACCAGGGCTTCAAGGCCGCGCTCGACATGCCCGAGGCGCGCGATGCGCTGCTGGCGCAGGGCTACGAAATCAAGCTCACGCCGCCCGACGCCTCGGCGGCGTTCTTTCGCAGCGAACTGGCGCGCATGGCGCAGGTGGTCAAGAGCGCGAAGGTGACGATGGATTGAGGCCGAGGCGCTCCGTCCTGACGCACCGCAGCGCGGGGCCGGCATGCCGGCCCCGCGCTGCGGGAGGGTGAAGAATCTGACTCGTTTACTTGGCCGCGACCGTCTCGGGCATGGCCGACGAGTGGTGGTGGGCGATCAGCCACTGGCCGTTCACACGCTCGTACACATAGGTGTAGCGGGCCTGTACGGTCTTGCCGTCCTTGAAGCGGAACGTGTAGGTGCCCACGTCCTGCGCCACGTTGCAGCCGATGCGGATCGTGCGGCTGTCGATCTTGCCTTGCGGCTCGCTCTTGAGGAACTTCACGAAGTAGTCGCGGATTTCCAGCGGCGTCGTGCGGGGCTGGTTGGACACGGTGGGCAGCAGCACGCCGTCCAGCGCGTAGTTCGCGGTGACCTTGTCCGGGTCCAGCGTGCGCAGCGAATCGTTCCAGCGGTCGAACAGCGCGGCGATCTGCTTTGCGTCGGTGGGCATGCAGACCGGCTCACTCTGGCCCTGCGCGAAGGCCGGGGCAGAAACGGAGAACAGAGCCAGGGCAGCGGCGGAGAGGGCGGTGTGAATCGTCTTCATGGGGTCCTTTGAAAAAAGTGGGTCAGGCGCCGGCTTTCACCGGCACTGCATCGCTCACTGCGATACAGGACCTATTCTTCAAGGCGCGCATGAATACGGCCGTTGCAGCCCGATGAAGGGCAGATGACGCAAAAATGAACCGCGGATGAACAGGCTTTCGCCCTGGTGTCAGTCCTTGGCGGCGTCCAGCCGATACCCGAAGCCGCGCACCGTTTTCAGAAGCGCGATGGCATGGCCTTCGTCGATTTTTGCGCGCAGCCGGCGCACATAGACATCGACCACATTCGTCAGCGGGTCCTCGTTGGTGCCCCACACATTCGAGAGGATGCGCTCGCGGCTGTACACCCGGCCGGGCGCGCTCATGAGCAGCTCCAGGAAGGCCAGCTCTTTCGCGGTCAGCGCGATGGGCTGGCCGGCGCGGGTGGCCTGCATGCGCTCCAGATCGAGCACCAGATCGGCCACCTGCAGCGTGCTGGCGCGCTGGCGCTGCTCGCGCCCCCGGCGCATCAGCGCCTCGATGCGGGCCAGCAGTTCCTCGAACGCGAAGGGCTTGGTGAGGTAGTCGTCGGCGCCCAGCCGCAGGCCGTTGACCTTGTCCTCGGTGTTGCTGAGTGCGCTGAGCATCAGCACCGGCACATGGCGGCCTTCGGAGCGCAGCGTCTGGCAAAGCTCCAGGCCGCTCAGGCCCGGCAGCATGAGATCGAGCAGCAGCAGGCCGGGATCGCCGGTGCGCGCCAGGGCCAGGCCGTCCGGGCCGTTGCGCGCCAGCTCCACGCTGTAGCCTTCGGCCTTGAGGCCACGCAGCAGGAAGTCCGCCACGCGCGGATCGTCTTCGACCACCAGGATGTTCATGCGGTTTCCTCAGGGGGCAGGGTTTCGGGGTGGGTGGCCAGGGGCACGGCGATCAGGACCACCGTGCCCACGCCGGGCTGGCTGTCGATGTCGATGCGGCCGTGGTGCGCCTGCACGATGGATTGCGCGATCGACAGGCCGATGCCGGTGCCATCCGCGCGATGCGCCCGCGCGCGCTGGCCGCGCACAAAACGCTGGAACACCGCGGGCAACTCTTCGGCCGAGATGCCGATGCCTTCGTCGCGCACCAGCACCTGGGCTTCTCCATCGGGGCCCCATTGGCAGCCGACGCGCACCGTGCCGCCCCGCTGCGAATAGCGCACGGCGTTGTCCAGCACGATCATCAGGGCCTGGCGCAGGCGATCTGCATCGGCATTCACGGCCAGCGGGCCACCGGGGGCGGGCGGCAAGGGCTCCACCGTCACGCCATGCAGCCCGCCCAGCGCGGCCGCCTGTTCGGCCGCATCGGTGACCAGGGCCTGCAAATCCAGGCGGCGCGGGCGGATCACCAGCTGGTCCGCCTCGGTCTTGGCGATCAGCAGCAGGTCGTGGATCACCTTGGTGAGCTGATCGACGCCGCCCACGATGCGCTCCAGCGTCTGGCGGTATTCCTGCGCCGGCCGGTCGCCGCCGCGCAGCGCGATCTCGGCCTCGCCCCGGATGGCCGTGGCGGGCGTGCGCAGTTCGTGGCCCAGGTCGGCGAACAACTGGCGCCGGCGCTGGTCCACGCGCTGCAGGGTTTCGTGTGCCACGCTCAGTTCGTGCGTGCGGGCCTGCACCGCGTCCTCCAGTTCGCGGCGCGCCGCATCGGCATGGGCGCGGTGCTGCTGCAACTCGGCCGCCATGGCATTGAAGTGCTGGGCCACGCGGTCGAATTCGTCCTTGGACCCGGTGGCCACGCGGTGGTCCAGCTCGCCCGCCTGCAGGGCCCGCGTGCCGGCCAGCAGGCGGTCCAGCGGGCGCTGCAGCCGGCGGTTCAGGTGCAGCGCGAGCAGGGCCGCCACGGCGAGCGTGACGATCACCAGCGTGATCGCCTGCTGGCGCAGCACGTCCAGCCCGCGCTCGGTGGCGGCGCGCGCCACCGGGACGGCGCTGCGCTGGCGCTCGATGGCGCCGTTGATCAGCTCGCGCAGGTCCAGGCCCCGCGCCATGTCGAACGTGGCGTTCAGCTCTTCCCAAACCGCGGGGAAGTCGGCGCCGGGCTCCAGCGGCTGCAATTGCGTCAGGCGGGACTCCACGGCCCGGATGTTGTCCTCCAGCAGCTCCGTCACGCGCACGAGCTGCGGCACCTCCTTGGGCATGGACATGCCTTCGCGGTGGGCCATTTCGTTCCACAGGGCCAGGTCGCGGTGGGCCAGTTCCGTCAGGGCGGCGGCGCTGGCATGCATGCGTTCGAGCAGGCGTTCCTGAACTTCGGGCACGGCGTTGGCGTTCATCAGGCGCTGGGTGGCCCACACGCGCAGCCGCTGCTTGTTGGCCGACAGGTCCAGCAACTCCGAGAGGATGTCGCTGGCCAGCCGGCTGTGCTGGGCGTAGTCGTTGACGCGATGGGTGCCCCAGTACACGAACGCGGCCTGGATGCACACCAGGGCCACGAGGGCGGCGAATGCCAGGGAAAGTCTTGCGCGGTACATGGGGGCCGTCGGAGTACGAAGGGCCTGCATTATGTTCCGGGCCGCAGAGCCCCCCGGCTGCTGGCGGGGCTCAGGCCAGGTGCAATCGCAGGCATGATCCTGTTGCTATAAAAATAGTAGCAAAAAGGGCAATGAATACTAAGGCGCAGAGGCTATCGGGCTGGAATGGCATCGGCCATGGCCAATGCCCAGAGCGACTCGGCCACGGGCGACATTTCGGCGCGCTGGCGGTACAGGCGGATCTCCACCGGCACGTTCCAGGCCTCATCGCCGGCGGCCACCAGCGTGCCGGCCCGCAGTTCGTCGGCGATGAGGCTGCGCGGCAGCCAGGCCACGCCGCGCCCCTCCAGCGCCATGGTCTTGAGCAGCACCGCGTGGTGCGCGGTGAACACCACCGCCACACCGCCCGGCACGGCCGACTCCACACCATCGCCGTACACGCCGCGCATCCGCGCCCGCATGATGCGGCCCAGGCCCGAGGCGTCGCTGTACGCCAGCAGGGGCAGCGGCGCGCCGTCCCGGCCGATGGCGTGCAGCGGACCGCCGGCGGGGCCCGCCGCGCTCACCGGCTGCAGCACGTCGTCCGACAGCCGCTGCATGGGGTATTGCGCGTCGTCCAGGCGGCCTGGCGCTTCGGCGTGTCCGTGGCACAGCACGAACTGCACGCGCCGCTGCAGCGCCAGGTCTTCGCACGCGCGGGAGCTGTCCGACATGGTCTGTATCGGCCCCAGGCGCAGTTGCGCCTCCAGGTGGCCCAGCCAGCGCGGAAAGAACGTGAGCGACAGCACGTGCGTGGCCGCGAAGCGCAGGCTGGCGGCCGCCGTATCGTGCGCGGCGCGCGCCTTGATGCGCGCGGCCTCCAGGTTGGCCAGCAGGGTTTCCATCAGCGGCAGAAAGCGCTGCCCCGCCGGCGTGAGCGCGGCCGGGTGGGCGCTGCGGTCGAACAGCTCCACGCCCACCCATTCCTCCAGCGCGCGGATGTGGCGGCTGAACGCGGGCTGGGCGATGGCCCGGGCCTCGGCCGCGCGCGAGAAATTGCCGCACTCGGCCAGCGCCAGGAAGTCTTCCAGCCATTCCAGATCGAGGGGGCGGTTGCCAGGTCCCATGGGCGTCGTGTTCCGTGCAGATAGATGTATGCGATTCGGGTATTGGACGGTGCGGGGCCGTCGCCGGAAGATCCGCTGCGTTGTCGTTCCCCTGCACCCATCACGGAGACCTTGAATGCCTTCCATCGCGAATTATCGCGGGATCATCCCCGCCATCTCGTGCCCCTTC
Source organism: Acidovorax sp. NCPPB 3576 (assembly GCF_028473605.1). Taxonomy (NCBI): domain Bacteria; kingdom Pseudomonadati; phylum Pseudomonadota; class Betaproteobacteria; order Burkholderiales; family Comamonadaceae; genus Acidovorax; species Acidovorax sp. NCPPB 3576. The sequence continues at coordinate 1,482,298 of NZ_CP097267.1, forward strand.
ACCCCCGACCACCGCATCGACGAGCCCGCCCTGCGCAAGCTCGCCGCCTGGCTGGCCGGCCACGAGGGCGTGGTGGCCATCATGACCAACGGGCACACCGGCGAGGTGTTTTCCCTCACACCCGCCGAGCGCGCCGAGGTCACCCGCATCGTGGCCGACGAGCTGAAGGGCCGCACGCCCGTCATCTCCTCCATCGTCTGCGAGGGCCTGGCCGAAGCCGCCGAACATGCCCGCGCCGCCCAGGCCGCCGGCGCCGTGGCGCTGGATGTCATGCCCCCCCACCACTGGCTGCGCTTCGGCTTCACGCCGGGCCATGCGCTGCAGTATTTCGAGGCCATCCACCGGGCCGCGCCGGGCCTGGATCTGGTGTGCCACGTGTACCCGGCCTGGACGCGTGCTTCGTACTCGTCGCAGTTGCTGGCCGAACTGGCCCGGCTGCCCTACCTGCAGGCCTTCAAGGTGGGCCAGCGCGACATGAACAAGTACGCCCGCGACATCCAGGCGATCCGCGAGGCCGATGCCTCCAAGGCCATCCTGACCTGCCACGACGAATACCTGCTGGCCTCGATGGTGCAGGGCGTCGATGGCGCGCTGGTGGGCTTTGCCACCTTCATTCCGCAACTCATCATCGACCTGTGGAACGCCGTGAAGGCCGGCGACCTGAAGAAAGCCATGGCCGTGCAGGCGGTCATCACGCCGCTCAAGGACGCGGTGTACGGCGGCGGCGAGCCCACGGGCGAGGCCCATGCGCGCATGAAGGGCGGCATGTACCTGGCCGGCGTGATCGACGACGCCACCGTGCGCCCGCCCACCGAGGCGCCCAACGCACAGGAGGTCGAGGCTCTGCGCGCCGCCGTGCGGCAGGCGGGCCTGCTCCAGCGCTGACTTGGGCGGACGCCATGACAAGACGGGCCGCACCGCACGGCCCGCACCGGACATTCGCAACCCCCATAAAGACAGGAGACAAGCCATGCAACGCAAGCCATTCCTCCGCGCCGTGCTCGGCGCCCTGGCGCTCGCCGCGGCCACCACCAGCGTTTTCGCGCAGACCTATCCGGCCAAGCCGGTGCGCGTGGTGATCCCCTTCCCGCCGGGCGGAACGCTCGATGCCGTGGGCCGCATGCTGGCGCAAAAGCTGGGTGAGCAGACGGGTCAGACGTTCATCATCGACAACAAGCCCGGCGGCAGCGGCGTGATCGGCGGCGACACGGTCGCCAAGGCCCCGGCGCACGGCTACACGCTGCTGTTCAGCGCCTCCACCTTCACGACCGCGCCGATGACGCTCAAGTCGGTCCCGTTCAGCGTCACGCGGGACTTCGCGCCCGTGGCGCTGGTGGCCAAGGCGCCCTTGTCGGTGGCGGTCAACAAGGACCTGCCGGTGACCGACATCCAATCCCTGCTGGGCTACGCCAGGAGCCACCCCGGCAAGATGACCTTCGCCGTGGGCTCCATCGGGTCGGCGGGGCATCTCTCGACCGAGCTGCTGAAACGGGCCGGCAAGATCGACTACCTCATCGTGCCCTACAAGGGCACGGCCCCGGCCTTCCAGGACCTGATCGGCGGGCAGATCGACGGCTTCATCGACCCCATCCTCGGCTCGCTCCAGTACCACAAGAGCGGCATGCTGAAAGTGGTGGCCGTGACCTCCGCCCAGCGCGTGCCTAACCTGCCCGACGTGCCCACGGTGGCCGAGACCCTTCCCGGCTTCGAGTTCTACAGCTGGTACGGCCTGTGGGCCCCGGCCAAGACGCCGCCCGCGCTGGTGCAGCGCCTGAACGCCGAGGTGAACAAGGCCCTGGCCGGCGACATGGCCCAGAAGCTCAAGGACCAGGGCCTGCTCGTCACGCCGGGCAGCGTGGACGACTTCGCCAGGTTCCAGCGCGCCGACATGGAGCGCTCCCAGAAGATCGTGACCGAGGGCAATATCCGTGCGGAATGACGGCACGCCGCCACCCGGCGCCCATGCCGCCGTCACCGGCAGCAGCAGCGGCATCGGCCGCGCCATCGCCGAATCGCTGCTGGCGGCGGGCTGGCACGTGAGCGGGCTGGACGTGGCCGCGCCGACCATCGAACACGCCGCGTTCACGCCCGTGGCCGTGGATCTGGCCGATGGCGAAGACATCGCCCGTGCCGCCGCGGGGCTGCCGGCCGTCCAGGCCCTGGTGCATGCCGCCGGCGTGCTGCGCGTGGGCCCGCTGGGCCGGCTGGACCACGCGGGCGGCGAGCTGATGTGGCGCCTGCACGTCGATGCCGCCACGCGCCTGGCCGATGCCATCGTGCCCGCCATGGCCGCGCGCGGGCAGGGCCGGGTGGTGTTCATCGGCAGCCGCGTGGCGCAGGGCATGCCCGGGCGCGGCCAGTACGCGGCCACCAAGGCGGCGCTGGTCGCGCTGGCGCGCAGCTGGGCGGCCGAAGTGGCGGGGCAGGGCGTGACGGTGAACGTCGTCTCGCCCGCCGCCACGGCCACCGGCATGCTGAACGACCCGGCCCGCGCCGGCAGCGCACCGCGCCTGCCGCCCATCGGCCGCCTCATCGAGCCCGGCGAGATCGCCGCGCTCGTGGGCTACCTGTTGTCGCCACCGGCGGCGGCCATCACGGGGCAGGACATCGCCATCTGCGGGGGCTCTTCGCTCGCCCGCTGATCCTTCTTTTCTCAACCACCCGACCACCATGAAAATCGTCGATATCGTCGAATCCACCCGCCCGATCCAATCGGACATCCGCAACGCCTACATCGATTTTTCGAAGATGACCCTGAGCCTGGTGGCCGTCGTCACCGACGTGGTCCGCGACGGCAAGCCGGTGATCGGCTACGGCTTCAATTCCAACGGCCGCTACGGCCAGGGCGCGCTGATGCGCGACCGCTTCATCCCGCGCGTGCTCGAAGCCGACCCCGCCACGCTGGTGGATGCGACGGGCGAGAACCTCGACCCGCACAAGGTCTGGGCCCGCATGATGATCAACGAAAAGCCCGGCGGCCACGGCGAGCGCTCGGTGGCCGTGGGCACCATCGACATGGCCGTGTGGGACGCGGTGGCCAAGATCGCCGGCCAGCCGCTCTATCAGTTGCTGGCCGAACGCTACGGCAACGGCACGCCCGACCCGCGCGTCTTCGTGTATGCCGCCGGCGGCTACTACTACCCCGGCAAGGGGCTGGACGGCCTCAAGAAGGAAATGGAGAGCTACCTGGCGCGCGGCTATTCGGTGGTCAAGATGAAGATCGGCGGCGCCTCGCTGGCCGACGATTGCGAGCGCATCGAGTCGGTGCTCAAGATCCTCGGCCCGGGCCAGCAACTGGCGGTGGATGCCAACGGCCGGTTCGACCTGCCGACCGCCATCGACTACGGCCGCGCCCTGTCCCAGTACCCGCTGTTCTGGTACGAAGAGGCGGGCGACCCGCTCGACTACGAACTGCAGGCCAAGCTGGGAGAGGTGTACCAGGGCCCCATGGCCACGGGCGAGAACCTGTTTTCGATGCAGGACGCGCGCAACCTCATCCGCCACGGCGGCATGCACAAGGACCGCGACTGGCTGCAGTTCGACTGCGCCCTGAGCTACGGCCTGGTCGAATACCTGCGCACGCTGGACATGCTCAAGGACCATGGCTGGTCCCCCAGCCGCTGCATCCCCCACGGCGGCCACCAGATGTCGCTGGCCATCGCGGCGGGCCTGGGCCTGGGCGGCAACGAGAGCTATCCCGACCTGTTCCAGCCCTACGGCGGCTTTCCGGACGGCGTGAAGGTGGAGAGCGGCTACGTCACGCTGCCGCCGTTGCCGGGCATCGGGTTCGAGGGCAAATCCGACCTGATCGCGGAGATGCGTGCGCTGGCTTCCTGAAAAAGGTTTGGGGAGGTTTGCTATTAAAAAGTGAGCAATATGCCCTAGTGGAATATGCGCTGATGGCCTTTTTGATCATGATCGGTGCCCCGGTGGCATCGCCCTGCTGCCCGGCTTCGCCATGCGATGCCGGGCGTTTGACATTGGGGGTGGCGCGGGGCATGCGCGTGCCTTTATGCTGGCCGAGGCGCAGTGAAGGGGCGGTATTTGCTTGTATGGTCGTTGTTCTCGTGTCCTTTCGCGCCCACCCATCCCCATGGACATCAAGACCCTTCGCCTTTTCGTGGAAATCGCCAAACACGGCAGCTTCGCCGAAGCGGCCAAGGTGGTGTGTGCCACGCAGTCGGCGGTCAGCAAGGCGATGAAGGGCCTCGAATCCGAAATGGGCGTGCAACTGCTCGCGCGCTCGGGCCGGGGCAAGGGCCTGACCGCCGCGGGCGACCTGCTGCTTCGCCGCGCGGTGAACATCCTGCAAGAGGTGCGCGGGCTGGAGGGCGAGCTGGCGGAAATGCAGCAGGTGCAGCGCGGCAGCCTGCGCATCGGCTTTCCCCGCATGGGCACCAGCGCGTACTACGCGGGGCTGTTCACCGAGTTCCGGCGGCGCTTTCCGGCCATCGATGTCACCATGGTGGTCGAGCCGCTCGACCGGCTGGAATCGCAAATGCGTGCGGGCGAGGTGGAACTGGCGGCGCTGTTGGCGCCGGCCGCCCATGACTTCGAATGGCAGCATGTGCGCACCGAGCCCGTGGTCGCCATGGTGCCGCAGGCCTTCGTGCCCAGCGGCACCACGCGCATTTCGCTCGCTGCCCTGGCGCAATGGCCGCTCATCCTGTTCGAAGAGGGCACGACCGTGAACCAGGCCATCCTGCAGGCCTGTGCCCGGCAAGGCGTGCGGCCCAGCGTGTCGGTGATGGGCACCGGCCAGGTCGATTTCATGATGCAACTGGTGGCGCAGCAACTCGGGGTGATCCTGCTGCCGCGCGTCATCACGCGCTGGAACAAGCACCCCGGCGTGTGCTACCTCGACGTGGACGATCTGCCCTCCATCTGGCACTTCACGCTGGCGTGGCGCCGCGGCGTGCCCCACACGCCCGCGGCGCGCGCCTGGCTGGACCTCGCCCAGGACTACTTCCAGGTGCGCCAGCTGGGCTGCTGAACCCGCCGGGCGGTGCCGTTGGCTTCAGTAGGCGCCTGACGAGCCGATCAGCCGCTGCGAGGGTGCCGGCAACGCGCCAGGGCGGCTGGCACTGCGGGCGGTGGCGGCCGCAGGGGCGGCCGTGCCGGTATCGGTGTCGCCCGGCAGGCGGAACTGGGCCACCATGCGCGAGAGCGATTCGGCCTGGAACTTCAGGCTGTCCGCCGCTGCCGCGCTTTCCTCCACCAGTGCGGCGTTCTGCTGCGTGACCTGGTCGAGTTGCTGCACCGCATCGCCCACCTGGTTGATCCCGCTCGACTGCTCGGCGCTGGCCGCGCTGATCTCCGACAGCAGCGTGGACACCTGCGTGACCTGCGACACCACCTCGTCCATGGTGCGGCCTGCCTGGGCGACCAGATCGCTGCCGGAGCTCACGCGCGAAACGCTGGCTTCGATCATCGCCTTGATCTCCTTGGCGGCCTCCGCCGAGCGGCCCGCGAGCGAGCGCACCTCGCTGGCCACCACCGCGAAGCCGCGGCCTTGCTCGCCCGCACGGGCCGCCTCCACCGCCGCGTTCAGCGCGAGGATGTTGGTCTGGAAGGCAATGCCATCGATCACGCCGATGATCTCCGCCATGCGGCTGGAGCTTTGCTGGATGTCCTGCATGGTGGACACCACGTTGCTCACCACCGAGCCGCCCTGCGTGGCCACGGCCGAAGCGCCGGCGGCCAGCTGGTGCGCGCGGCGGGCGGAGTCCGCGTTCTGCTGCACGGTGGAGGTCAGCTCCTCCATCGACGCTGCGGTCTCCTCGAGGTTGCTGGCCTGTTCCTCGGTGCGCTGGCTCAGGTCGGCATTGCCATTGGCGATCTGCACCGAGCCCGTCGCGATGGAGTCGGCACTCGTACGCACGTTGCCCACGATCTGCACCAGGCTTGCGTTCATGCGCTGCAGCGCATTGAGCAACTGGCCCACTTCGTCCTTGCTGTTCACCTAGATGTGCGACGTCAAGTCGCCCGCGGCCACGGTTTCGGCGATCAGCACGGCGCGGCCGATGGGGCGGGTGATGGAGCGCGTGATGAGCCAGCCCAGCACGAAGGACACGGCCACTGCCGCGCAAGCGATGCCGATGATGAGCTGAAAGCCCGTCTTCACCTCGCGGTCCGCGCCGTCGCTGGCCTTGTCCATCTGCTGCTGCTGGTGATCGGACATCTTGTCGAGGGTTGCCATGTAGGCCAACTGGTTGCGCCGCAGCGTGTTGGCCAGCAGGCCCTTGGCTTCCTCGGTCTGGCTTGCGCGGATCAGCGAAAGGAAGGCGTCCACGTCCTTCGAATAGGCGGCACGCTGCTCCAGCGTATCTGCGAGCAGCCGCTTGCCCGTGTCGCTTTGCACTGTGGGCGTGAGTTTGGCGTACATGCCGGTGATGAGTTCGCGGCTGCCTTCGATGCCCTTGATCTCCTGCGCCCGCTGGGCCGCGTCATCGAAGATCACCAGGTTGCGCACGTAGCGGGCCTGCTGATCGACCTCGTCGGAAATGTCGGTTAGCAGCCGGACCTTCACGTAATAGTCCTTGGTCACCAGCGTGAGTGCCTGGTTCACGTTGCCCAGTGCCGACATGGAGATGCCCGCCACCAGGATCAGCAATGCGATCGTCGAAAGAAACGCCAGCGTGATGCGGGGGCCGATGCGAAGGTTTCCGAAAAATCGGTGGTTCATGGGAAGTGGTTCTTTCTTGGTGGGCCAGAAAAAAATGCGCCACCCGCATGTTCTTTGACGGAGTTGCGGATGGCGCGCACTTCACTTCCTCGATTGCGGCGCGCGTTTCGCCCCATGGGCCAGCCGCTTCGGCTTCCCTCCTCTCTCCCTCTCCATCTGCGTGGAAACTTGCTGGCAGTGCAATGTCTTTCGTAAGTCTATGTTTCAGATTTTCAAACCAAAAGCGAATTTTTGGAAAGCAACACGTGCCAATTTCGCATGTCTGGCCCAGCGCCGCATGTGGCGTCCGGCCATTTTTCGGAGGGTGGTGGGGCTCTTTCCTGCAAGGCCCAAAGGGTGCTTTCGGGAAAACATCCAGCCATGAAAAAAGCCTGTCCCCGCAAGGCGGGGACAGGCTTTGGATCGCGCAGGCCGAGGTGAGTCGGCTTTTTGCGGATGCTGCCGCTTACAGCGAGTCGATGAAGCTGCGCAGCTTGTCGGAACGGCTGGGGTGCTTGAGCTTGCGCAGCGCCTTGGCTTCTATCTGGCGGATGCGCTCGCGCGTCACGTCGAACTGCTTGCCCACTTCTTCCAGCGTGTGGTCGGTGGACATTTCGATCCCGAAGCGCATGCGCAGCACCTTGGCTTCGCGCGGCGTGAGGCCGTCCAGGATGTCCTTGACCACGTCGCGCAGGCCAGCCTGCATGGCGGCGTCGATCGGGGCGGTGTTGGCACCGTCCTCGATGAAGTCGCCCAGGTGGCTGTCGTCGTCGTCGCCGATCGGCGTTTCCATGGAGATCGGCTCTTTGGCGATCTTCATGATCTTGCGGATCTTGTCTTCCGGAATCTCCATCTTCGCGGCCAGGATGGATGCATCGGGCTCGAAGCCGAACTCCTGCAGATGCTGGCGCGAGATGCGGTTCATCTTGTTGATCGTCTCGATCATGTGCACCGGAATGCGGATGGTGCGGGCCTGATCGGCGATCGAGCGCGTGATGGCCTGGCGGATCCACCACGTGGCGTAGGTCGAGAATTTGTAGCCGCGGCGGTATTCGAACTTGTCCACCGCCTTCATCAGGCCGATGTTGCCTTCCTGGATCAAATCGAGGAACTGCAGGCCGCGGTTCGTGTACTTCTTGGCGATGGAGATCACGAGGCGCAGGTTGGCCTCGATCATTTCCTTCTTGGCATCGCGCGAGGACGATTCGCCCTCGTTCATGCGCTTGTTGATGTCCTTGAGCTGGGGCAGCGGCACCACGACGCGCGCCTGCAGGTCCATCAGGCGCTGCTGCAGTTCCTGCACGGGCGGAATATTGCGCTGCAGCACGGTGCTCCAGGGCTTGCCGGACGCGGCCTGCTTTTCCACCCACTTGAGGTTCAGCAGGTTGGGCGGAAATTCCTTGATGAAGGTTTCCTGCGGCATGCCGCACTTGTCCACGATGATGCGGCGCAGCTCGCGCTCTTTCTTGCGCACGTCGTCCACCTGGCCACGCACCATGTCGCACAGCTTCTCGATGGTCTTGGCGGTGAAGCGGATGGTCATCAGCTCCGCCGACAGGGCCTGCTGTGCCTTCATGTACGCGGGCGTGCCGTAGCCTTCCTTGTCGTAGATCTTGTGGACCTTCTCGAACAGCGAACGCATGGTGTCGAAGCGGGAAAGGGCTTCGCGCTTCAATTCCTCGAGCTTCTTGGTCAGCGCCTTGGAGCCGCCCTTGCCGTCGTCGTCGTCCTCTTCGTCGAATTCGTCGAAGTCTTCTTCGGCCACGTAATCGTCGGCTTCATTGGGGTTGGAGAAGCCGTCCACGATGGTGGAGATGACGACCTTGCCCTCGCGAATCTCTTCGCCCATGTTCAGGATCTCGGCGATGGTGGCGGGCGATGCGCTGATCGCCTCCATCATGGCCTGCAGGCCGCCTTCGATGCGCTTGGCGATTTCGATTTCGCCTTCGCGGGTGAGCAGCTCCACCGTGCCCATTTCGCGCATGTACATGCGCACGGGGTCGGTGGTTCGGCCGAATTCGCTGTCCACGGTGGACAGGGCCGCTTCGGCTTCCTCTTCCGCTTCTTCGACGGTCGCCGCGGTGGGCGTCACGTTGTTCTGGAACAGAGTCTCGGCATCGGGCGTCTGCTCGTACACGGCCACACCCATGTCGTTGAGCATCGTGACCACGACTTCCATCGTCTCGGCATCGACCAGCTTGTCGGGCAAGTGGTCGGAGATTTCGACCTGCGTCAGGTAGCCGCGCGTCTTGCCCAGGGTGATCAGGGTCTTCAGGCGAGAGCGGCGCTTGGCCAGGTCTTCCTCGGACAGGACCGTCTCGTCCAGGCCGAATTCCTTCATCAAGGCGCGTTCCTTCGCCTTGCTGATCTTCATGCGAAGGGGCTTGACCTTCTCGACCGTGGCCGTGGGGGTGGCTTCGGCTTCGGGCTCGCCTTCGAGGTCGGCTTCGATGTCCGACAGGTCGGCATCGTCGCCCACGGCATCATCGTCTGCGCCGGCCTTGGGCTTGCGGCCCCGCTTGGCGGGCGCCTTGTCGGCAGCGGCGGCGCCGGCGGCCTTGGCCGGGCGGCCAGGGCGCTTCTTGGGCGTTTCGTCGTCAGCGGAGGCCGCAGCGGCTTTGGCGCGGGCGGGCTTCTTGAGTTCTTCGGAGGCTTCGGCCTTGTCAGAGGACTTGTTCACGGGCACGGTATGGACTTTCTTGGCGGCTGGAGCAGCGGCGGCCAGGGCCTTCTTGGGCTCGGTCGTTGCGGCTTTGGCAGCAGGTTTGGAAGCGGCCTTCGCGGCGGAGCCTGGGGCGGACTTGGGCGACTTCGCGGACTTTTGAGCGGGCATGGACACCTCAGGATCAAAAACGGACACAAAGAAAACGCAAGCGCCATGGATCCCGGCGCGGGTGGCACGGCAAAGGCCGGAGCCTTCGCGGTTCGAGGGAGCGACCCTCAGGGGCAAGATGTGTGGGCGAACATTTGGTGTGCAGTCCTTGCGGTGTGAAGGGCGGTCGTGCGTGTGTGTCACGGTTGCCCGGCCCGGAGGTGCTGCTGTCGCTCTTGCCGATGAACCCTACATTATAGCGGCCAAGGGGAATTTCAAGCCGGTTTGAGCGAAATTCCGCGCAATGCCTTGAGCCGCTGCTCCAGCGCCTGGTATTGGGCCAGCGCCGCAGGGTCGCGCGCGGCCAAAAGGATGAGCTCGTTTTGCTGGCGCTTGAGTTCCTCGATGAGCATGCGGTTGAGCAGGTCGCGCAGCTCGGCCCGCAACTCCTGCACGTCGCCCTCGGTCTGGGCGTGCGAGCCGGTCATCACCCGCTCCGCCAGCCCTTCGCATTCGTGCCCGCGCAGGCTCTCGCGCAGCACGGCCCAGGCGAGCGGGCCGTGTTCGTGCAGTTGGCCCTCCAGCCAGGTGAACAGCGGCCCATGCGGCGCCGGCTGGGCGCACAGCACCGCATGGTCTTCATGGGCCAGGTCTTCCAGGAACTCCATGTGCGACAGCAAAAGCCGCACCGCGTGGTCCGTGCGGCTCGCGGCCGGGGTGCGCGGCAGGCGTGGCTGGACGGGGCGCTCGTCTTCCTTGCTAAAGCGGCCCTTGCCCTTCCAGTCCCCGTTGTTTTTGCGAAACGGCTTGGCGGAATAGCCGTAACCGCCGCCGGACGGTTCGCCGGCCGGCGCCCAGCCGGCGTCCTGGGCCGAGGCGCCCCAGGGCGGTTCGTCGGCATAGGCGGGAGGCGGTGTGCCGCCGAAGGCCGCGCGGTGCGCGCCGCCGCCCTGGCGGCTGGCGTCCTGCGCTGCGGCCTGGTTCCACAGGTCGGACAGGTCGCGCGCGTCGAGCTGGCCCAGTTCGGCCAATTCGGTCAGCAACTGCCGCTTGAGCGAGCCGTCGGGCAGGGCGGACCACAGCGGGCGCGCGTTGCTCACCATGTGGGCCCGGCCTTCGGCGGTGCCCAGGTCGCAGTTCTCGCGGGCTGCTTCCAGCAGGAAGCGGCTGAGCGGCAGCGCCTCGCCCACATGGCGGGCGAAAGCCTCGGTGCCGTGTTCGCGGATGAAGCTGTCAGGGTCGTGCTCGGCCGGCAGGAACAAAAATTTCACGCTGCGCGTGTCGGTGGCGTAGGGCAGGGCGCCGTCGAGCGCCTTGCGCGCCGCGCGCCGGCCGGCCGCGTCGCCGTCGAAGCTGAACACCACGGTGTCGGTGAAGCGGAACAGCTTGTGCACGTGGTCGGGTGTGCAGGCGGTGCCCAGCGTGGCCACGGCGTTCGGAAACCCGAGCTGCGCCAGTGCCACCACGTCCATGTAGCCCTCGGTGACCAGCACGTAGCCGTGTTCGCGGATGGCGGTGCGCGCCTCGAACAGGCCGTAGAGTTCTCGCCCCTTGTGGAACACGGGCGTCTCCGGCGAGTTGAGGTACTTGGGCTTGTCGTCGCCCAGCACGCGCCCGCCAAAGCCGATGAATTCGCCTTTCACGTTGCGGATCGGGAACATGACGCGGTCGCGAAAGCGGTCGTAGCGCTTGTCGTCCTCCTCGTTCACGATCACCAGGCCGCTTTCGGCCAGCAGGGGGCTGTCGTACTCGGGGAACACGCTGGCCAGGTTGCGCCAGCCCTCGGGCGCGTAGCCCAGCCCGTAGCGCTTGGCCACCGTGCCCGAGACGCCGCGCCCCTTGAAGTAGCCCACCGCGCGCGGCGAATCCTTGAGGTGCTTGCGAAAGGATTCGCCCGCCTTTTCGAGCACATCGGTCAGCGTGGCCTGCTTTTGCCGCTGGGCGGCGGCGCGCTCGCGCTCCTGGGGCGAGACATCGTCCTGCGGCACCTGCAGGCCCACTTGCTGGGCCAGGTCCTGCACGGCCTCCAGGAAGCCCATGCCGGCATGCTCCATGAGAAAACTGATGGCGTTGCCGTTCTTGCCGCAGCCGAAGCAGTGATAGAACTGCTTGGAGGGGCTGACGCTGAACGAGGGCGATTTTTCCCCGTGGAAGGGGCACAGCCCCATGAAGTTGGCGCCGCCCTTCTTGAGCTGCACATAGCGGCCGACGATATCGACCACATCGACGCGGGCGAGCAATTCCTGGATGAACGACTGGGGGATGGACACCCGGCGATTGTCCCCCAACGCGCCGGTGCCGGCACCCGCCGGTCGGCCCGCAGGTCAGTTCGCCGGGTGGCGCGCCTCGCGCGGGCTCGTGCCGAAGCGGCGCTTGAACATGCGCTGGAAGGTGGAGGGGTCAGAAAACCCGCACCGTAGGGCGATCTCCGAGAGGCTGGGCCGCTCGGTGCCGGCCCCTGCGGTCGCGGTGATCTGCTGCCAGGCCGCCTCCAGCCGGGCGCTCCAGATGGCCGCAGCCACGCCTTCGCCATGGCGTGCGAACAACCGGTACAGCGAAGCGCGGGAGCATTCCAGCAGCACCGCCAGCCGCTCGGCGCCGAAGGCCGGGTCGCCGCAGTGGCGCCGCACCAGGCCCCAGGCGGCCCGGTACAGGCTGTCGTCAAAGCGGCCCGCATCGGCCTGCAGGCCGGCTTTCTGCGATGTCTGCAGCAGGGCCAGGGCCATGTCGGTGCAGGCTTTCAGCGCCACGGTGCGTTCGTCGATCCCCATGCGCGGCGCCTCGCGCCAGGTGGCGGCCATCAGCGTTTGCAGCACGCTGCCCAGGCCCGGGCGCTGCGGCAGCTGGTCGGGCAGGGCGAAGCCGGGGCCCAGGGTGTCGTGGATGGTCTTGCGCGACACGATGAGGGACATGTCGCGGTGGCGGGAGCGCCGGATCTCCACGGGCCGGGCGTAGTCCACGAGGTAGAGCATGCCGGCCGAGATCTGCTGCGCCCCGTGGTTTTCCTGGGTGGCCCAGTCGCACTCCACCATGAGCGACAGGCTGATGTCGTCCGCGCCGTCCTGGCGGCACATGGCCTCGGTGCGCAGGGCGTGAACGGCCTCGCTCGCATGCTCGACCAGATCGGCACCCTGACCCACGATGCGCCGCAACCGCCCGCCGAACGCCGCCCCGGCCGGCGCGTCGGACTCGGGGCGCATGCGGCTGAGCACCGATTCCCGCCAGAAGTCGAGGCGCTCCCGTGGGGGGATGGGATCGGTGGCGACCTCCACCAGCGTCCCGGGCACGTGCGGACTGGCCAGCGCAGCGTGGCGGCGGTGTGGATGGGAATCGGGAGCCGGACGGATCTCGTTTGCCATGAATTTCCTTCGGCGGTCTGTTGCTTTCTGTGTGTTTCCATTCGAAATGTAGTGCACACGCGACAGGTCGAGAAAAACCCCCTGCGCGGCCAACGGGGTCGAAATGGACTCCGCGTCTCACCCGCTGGGTCTGGAATGGCCCCTTGTCTCAATTGCCCATCCGGCGCCCGAATTCAGAAGAAATCCCCACCGGATGAGCAGTTGATACGTCGATGGCGACACGTCACGATGCATGCGTGGATGGGTGGCCTGCCGCCCGATTCAGCGTGAAAAAGCCTTCGTCATCACCCCCAATGGACCGGCTTTGCCGGACACGACCCATGCACCCTGTGGACAGCCCTCTCGACCCCTCGCAGTACCTTGACCTGACACGAAGCTGCGGCGAGGGCGGCGTGGGCCCGGCCCCCCATGCGCTGGAAGTGTCGGTCTATACCGAACTGGCGGGTCCTCGCCAAGGCACGCTCACGGTGTTCGGCGCCTCGGGCAAGACGCTGGCGCAGACCGCCTTCGACGGCAACGCCACGGTGTCCGTGGACACGGCCGAGACCGATCTGCGGCTGGAGCTGGAGGTGGATCGCGGCTTGTCTCTGGCTGCGCGGGTCGAAGGTTACCGGTCCGGCACGGCGGTGGTGCTGTCTCCCCTTTCCACATTGGTGGATGCCTATCTCGGCACGCATCCGGGCATGGCCCTGGCGCAGGGGCAATCCCGGGTGCTGGATTCGCTGGGGTTGCCTGCGGGTGTTCCCATCGGGACGCTGGGCTTCAGCCTGGACCGCGAGCTGTTCGATGCCGATCGGTTCTATCAGGCTGTCGCCGCTGAAGGGGGCGTAGCCGCTTTGGTCCAGCGGATGGGGGGCTCCGCCAACGCGGGCGGACCGCTGCATTTCGGGCACGGCAAGGCTGTCGTGCCGGGTGCCGCCAAAAGCGCCGATGCCGCCATCAAAGAATTGGTGGACGGCCTGGTAGGCAACGTCACGGATTGGGCCGGCGGCAAGGTCAAAGGCTGGCTGATGCAGGTCTGCGGGCTCAACAGCTTGATGAACGAACTGGGGCTCGGCGAGGGCGAGGACACGACGGCCAAGCAGCTGGAAGCCTTGACGGTCGAGATCAAGCGGTTGGGCGATGAGATCAAAAAGGTGCCGCGCTCCACGGCCTACATCAACCGCCTGACGGCCCTGGAGGTTCTGGCTGCTTTCATCGATGAAAAGAACAAGGTGCTGGTGACCGCCTCCGGAGAGGCTCCGCCCTCCAATGAGCAGCTTCAGGAGACGTTCGTCAAGCCTGTGATCGACAGCCTCATCCTGAACAATCTGCACGACAACCAGGTGGGTTCCGGTGCCGATGCCAAGGGGTTGATCCGGCTGCTGCTGGACGACCACCCCAAGTTCTATTCGGGTCGCGCCGGTGTGGCCTATGACGACATCCTGTTCAATGCCTTCAATCAGGCGCGTGCACGGCAGGCCCAGGCCCTCAATCTGAAAATCGAGGCGGCCCACGCGGGCAACCCGCCGTTCCTGGCCATGGCGGAGCGGCTTCTGGACGACTATCACGTCAACATCAAGCGCCAGCGGCTGATGTACCCCAATGGGCTCAAGCCTTTTGCCGATGGCAGTATTCTGGACCGCGACACCGGATTGATGTGGAAGTCGGAAATGTTCGAATACGACGGCTATCAGGCCCTGATGGACGATCCGTCGAGCGCAGGACTGCCCTGGCGTCTGCCCGATATCACCGAACTGCAGAGCTTGTTGCCGGGGGCAGCGGTGCGCGCGCGGTTGCCTGCCGATGCGGTATCGGCCGCGGCGCCACAAGTCATGCGGCATTTCGGCTTCAAGCCCTTGACGGTCCAGCAGGACGGCACCACCCAATACCGCCATTTCGCGGACCTGGGGCAGGGCTCCCGCCCCTACAAGATCTTCGGTCCGGGATATATCGTCACCCGCAATGCGTACAAGCGCCGCGATCGTACCTGGGGTGAGTGGGACTATGAACTGCGCACGCTGGTGATGAACCTGTACAACGGCGACGAGGAAAACATCCGCATCAAATTCTGCCGTGGCGACGGCAAGTGCTATACCCAATACGGCTCCTCGCAGCCACCCGTGCCGTGGACCATGCCGGTGCTGTATGTCCGCAAGCCGCCCGTTCCCGTGGCGTTCAAGGTCGAGTTCTACGCAGGCTTCAAGTCCGATGCCGACACCGCGCAGGGGCGGGCGTTGGCGAAGTACTCCGACAGTGACGAGTGGAAGGATGTGACCCAGGATGCCATCTGGAGCGTCGTGGGCAGCAACGCGTCGGACGTGCACGTCTCCAACAACGACGGCACCAGCGGCCGCGTGCAGTTGCGCAGCAAGGAGCGTACCGAGCGTGCCTACACGATCAAGGCCGAACTGCCCTGGTACCTGTCGGACCAGCCCGGCCAGTCGGGCTGGCTCGAAGGCCAGGCGGTGCTCTACGGCAATCAGAGCGCGCCGCTTCCGGTGCTCAAGCGCGTGCTGCTGTCCCCGGCCAATCAGGTCACCAAGCAATACCCGTTCTCCTACGACCTGACCCTGCGGGGCGTGATGAGTTCGGGCGCTACGGAGGCCCCGGACACGGCCGTCTGGTCTTGGACTTCCGATGACCCCAATGTGCAAATCAGCCCTTCCGGACGGGTGGAAGTGCTCAAGCGTCCCCCATCGAAAAAGCAGATCCAGATCAAGGCCAAGATCGGCGCCGCCGAGGGGTTCGCCTATCTCGTGCTGATGCCCTGACCCGTGAGGCGCAACCCATGCAAATTCTGACCATCAGTGCCGGCCGAGACCGGTCCATCGCGCTGGCCGCAGACGGTGCGGCCTACGGTTGGGGCGGCGTCAAGCGGCTCGGCGTCCAACTGCCGCCCGGCTACCCGGGCGAGCTGTGCACGTCCAGCCCCACCGAGATCGGCCACAACCGCTACGCGCAGCCGCAACCCCAGCGGCTGAACCCGGGCCTGCCGTTCACCGCGGTGCACGATGGGCATTCCCACACGCTGGCCGTGCGCGAGGGCGGCGCCGTGGTGGCTTGCCGGCCCGTGGTGTCGCCGGAGCACGGCGCCGACCGCGTGGGCGTGTCGGGCCTGCCGTCCCCGGTCGTCCAGGTGGCGCAGACCGAAGCCGCCGCATTCGCGCTGCAGGCCGACGGCACGGTGCGCTCCTGGGGCATGGCGGCCTACGGGCAACTGGGCCGCGTGACGGCGTCGCGCGAATCCGGCCCGCAGGCCATCGAAGGCCTGGGCGCCATCGCGCACCTGGCGCCTGGCCATGCGCATGTGCTGGCGCTGGACCGTGCCGGCCGCGTCTGGGCCTGGGGGGCCAATGCCGCCGGCCAGCTGGGCAACGGGGCACTGAAGGAATCCGCCGTGCCGGTGCGGGTGGACCTGCCCGGGCGCATCGTGCAGGTGGCCGCGGGCGACACGCACAGCTTCGCGGTGGACGCGCAGGGCGGGCTGTGGGCCTGGGGCTCCAACCAATACGGGCAATCGGGGGATGCGGCCGCGCGCTATTTCGCCCGGCCCGTGCGGGTGCGCACCGGCTTTGCCGTGGCACAGGTGGATGCGGGCATGTTCTACACCGTGGCGCTGTCGCGCCAGGGCGATGTCTTCGCCTGGGGCTGGAACGGCATGGGCCAACTCGCGCGGGACGGTACGGCCTTTTCCGCCAGGCCGCTGCGGGTGCCCGCGCTGCGCGGCGTGCTGCAGTTGTCCGCCGGGGCCGGCCACGTGCTGGCGCGCACCGGCACCGGCCTGCTCGCCTGGGGCGACAACCGCGCGTCCGCCTGCGGGGCGTTTCCGTCCACCGCCGTGCAGATCCGACCCCATCCCATCGCATTCGCCTGAAGGCCCGCCATGACCGATTCTTTCTCGCCTTCCGAGCCGACGCGCCGTGCCAGCCTGCAGTGGATGTTCGGGCTCTCCCTGGGCACGGTGGTCGCACCGCTGGCCGGCTGCGGCGGCAGCGCCTCCGGCGCCACGGCGGACACGCTGCCCGAGCCCGCCGCACTGACGTCGTCCGGCGGCCAGCTCAGCCTGGACCTGTTCGCCCGCTACGGTGCGCAGCCGCTGCGCATCGCCGGATCGCAGCCGCCGGCCTATCCGGGCGTGGCCCGGACGGTGCAGACCGCGCTGCGCAGCTTCAACGGTCAGTACATGGCGCCCACGCTGCACCTGCAGCCGGGCGACACGCTGCGCATCCGGCTGGTGAACGAACTGCCGGCCAACGTGAAGGGCCAGTCCTCGCTGGACTACCTCAACCACCAGAACAGCACCAATCTGCATTTCCACGGCCTGCACGTCGATCCGCGGGAGATCCGCCCCGGCGTGTTCGGCGACTACGTGGTGGACATGGCCGAGGCCGGCGTGCTGCCGGGGGCCAGCCGCCAGCACGAGGTGGCCATCCCGGCCGACCACACCAACGGCATCTACTGGTACCACCCCCACCTGCACGGGTCGTCCAACGTGCAGGTCTCCAGCGGCATGTTCGGCGCCATCCTCATCCACGACCCCAAGGACACCTTCATCGACACGCCGGACATCCGCGAGCGGGCGATCCACGTGCACAAGGTCAACCTGACCGACGACGGCAAAACGGAATCGTTCTACGACTCCATCCGCACCGCGTCGTCGGGCTTTTTGCTCAACGGCGCCTACCAGCCCACCATCGTGATGCGGCCGGGCGAGGTGCAGCAGTGGCACTTCGTCAACACGGCCTCGTTCTACCCGTTCAATCCCGTGCTGGACGGCCACACGCTCTGGGCGTATGCCAAGGACGGCAACGTGTTCGACCGGCGCTTCAAGCCCATCAATGCGGCCACGTCGGACCAGTTCGACAACGCCCACTGGCCTGGCAACGCGCTGTACCCCGGCAACCGCCATTCGATCGTGGTGAAGGCCAGCGACGTGCCCGGCACGTACTACCTGCGTTCGGTCAAGGCGCCGTCGAGCGAGTCGCAGGACGAGATCGTCGCGCGCATCGTGGTGGAGGGCTCGCCGCTGTCCACCCCGCTGCCCCAGCCGGCGCGCCTGCCGCGCTATGCCGAGCACCTGCCCATCACCGATGAGGAACTGGCGGCCCACGGCGGCAAGCAGCGCAGCCTGGTGCTGGCCGTGCTGCCCAAGACGAGCGAGCGCCTGGCCCAGCCCATCCCGGCGGGTGAGGGCTGGTTCATCCCGCTGTCCGACGGCGTCGATGGCTTCACCGACACCGTATTCTCGTCCGGCGATGCCTCGCCGCAGGCCCGGCTGTCGCCGTTCCAGTCGTCGCTCACGGCCACGCAGACGGTGGCGCTGGGCGCGGTGGAGGAGTGGACCATCCAGAACCTCAACCGCTACCCGCACCCGTTCCACATCCACGTCAACGACAGCTATGTGGTCCGGGTCAACGGCGAGCCGGTCGATCCCTACTGGGCCGACACGCTGCCGGTGCCGCCGATGGGCAGCATCACCTTCCGCATGCGGTTCACCGACTTCCATGGCCAGTTCGTGTGGCACTGCCATGCGCTCGACCACGAAGACCTGGGAATGATGCAACTGGTGCACGTGGTGGCGTGACAGGCGACGAACACGAGCGAGCGAACACGGGCGAGAGCAGACGCGGACCCACAGGAACCAAGAGAGAGAGAGAGGGGAGAGAAGAAGAGCGCGGCGAGGGGCCCGGTGCGGTGCGCCGGGCCCCGGCGTCGTGCGCGGCCGGGGGCGTGATGGCGCGGCGCGGGGCGCCAATGCCCCGGCGGCCCAGTGGGACACGGGCCGCGCTCGGGACCGATGTGCCGCCGGATGGGCGTAAGCTGTCGAGTCGATCGCCGCTCCGCCATTGCCCATGGCCCAACGCCGTCCATGAATCCGCCCGCCTCCCCCCACGCCGCCCGTTCGGCCGCCGCCCCTTCGCCCGCCTGCGCCGCCTGCCGCGACGGCCAGCCGCTGGATTTCGAGTTCACGATGGCCTTCCAGCCCATCGTCGATCTGCGCGACCGCAGCGTGTATGCCTACGAGGCGCTGGTGCGCGGGCTGGACGGCAGCTCGGCCTACAGCATCCTGACCCGGGTGACCGAGCAGAACCTCTATGCCTTCGACCAGGCCTGCCGCGTGAAGGCGGTGGAACTGGCGGCGGCGCTGGGCATGCCCTGCCGGCTGAGCATCAACTTCCTGCCCAATGCCGTGTACCAGCCCGAGGCGTGCATCCGCGTCACGCTGCAGGCGGCGCAGCGCTGCGGCTTTCCCACGGAACGCATCATTTTCGAGATCGCGGAGCGCGAAAATGCCGCGGACAAGGCGCACCTGCAGGGCATCCTGCACGCCTACCGCCGCCACGGTTTTCTGAGCGCCATCGACGACTTCGGCGCCGGCTACGCGGGCCTGAACCTGCTGGCCGAGTTCCAGCCCGATCTGCTCAAGATCGACATGGACCTGGTGCGCGGCATCGATGGTCACCCGGTGCGGCAGGCCATCGTGCGCAGCATCGTGGGCCTGTGCGATGACCTGGGCGTGCAGGCGTTGGCCGAAGGCGTCGAAACCGAAGCCGAACTGCAGGTGCTGCGCCGCCTGGGCATCCACCTGTTCCAGGGCTACCTCTTCGCCAAGCCCGCGCTGCAAGCCCTGCCGCCGGTGAACTGGCCGCAAGAGGAAGTGGCCGGCTGACCCTGCGGCAGAAATACGCCTGGGCGTGCGTGCCGGGGTTTACACGGCGCGCCGCCTGGAAGATGCTCGGTTTTCGTCCAACCCATCGCCCACTGCCGCATGCCTCTCGATCCTTCCGTCCTCCAGGCCTTCGCACCCACCGGGGTGCTGCGGGCTTCCATCAATCTGGGCAATCCCATTCTGGCCAAGGCCGGCGCGCCGGGAGCCGATCCGTCCGGCGTGTCCGTCGATCTGGCGCGGGCCCTGGCCGAGCGCCTGGGTGTGCCCATCGCCTTCGCCGTGTTCGATGCGGCCGGCCGATCGGTCGAAGCCGTCACGCAGGAGCAGGCCGACGTCGGCTTTTTCGCCGTGGACCCGCTGCGGGGCGCCGGCATCGCGTTCACCGCGCCGTATGTGCTCATCGAAGGCTGCTACCTGGTGCGGGGCGATTCGCCGCTGCGCACCAACGAAGCGGTGGACCAGGCCGGGCACCGTGTGGTGGTGGGCAAGGGCAGTGCCTACGACCTGTACCTGAGCCGCGAGATGAAGGCCGCCACCCTGGTGCGCGCACCCACCTCGCCGGCGGTGGTGGACACCTTCCTGGCCGAAGGCGCCGACGTGGCTGCCGGCGTCAAACAGCAATTGCAGGCCGATGCGCAGCGCCTGGGCGGCGGCTTGCGCCTGCTGCCGGGCCGCTTCATGGTCATCCAGCAGGCCATGGGGCTGCCCAAGGGCCGGGGCGCCGCGGCGGCGGGCGTGCTGCACGCCTTCGTGGAAGAGGCCAAGGCCAGCGGCTTTGTGCAACAGGCGCTGGAGCGGCACGGCATCCAGGGCGCCTCCGTGGCGCCGGCCCAGGCACCGGTGTGAGGTGGGATTCGGTTGCTATTGTTTTAATAGCAATATGCCCTAGTGTTGATTGCGCTGGGGCCCGTTTTGATACAAAGCCGCTTCGCAGGATCCCGCCGGGGTGCTGGCCGGTGCGGTGCGCGTGGGGCCGCGCATAAGATCGCATCGGCACCGAACGGGCCGCGGCATCCTGCGGCGGCCCGCGCTGCCATCCGACCATCCAAGAGGAGACAACCCATGAAAAACACGTTCCGCCTGCTGGCCGCCGCAATCGCCCTGGCAGGGGTGGCATTGACGGCCTCGGCCGAGGTGTACCCCAAGGAGGCGCTGCTGAAGGCCAACAAGGAGGGCGCCGGCGGCGGCAAGGGCACGCTGGCCGGCGAATACGCCTTCACGCGCGACAAGGCGCTGAAAGACCAGGCCATCAAGGAGATCAGCTGGCTCACGCTGCAGCCGGGCGACTCCATCGGCTACCACAAGCACACCGGCAACGAGGACACCTACGTGATCGTCTCGGGCCGCGGCACCTTCAAGGACAAGGACGGCGTGGACGTGGCCGTGAAGCCGGGCGACGTGACCATCGTGCGCAAGGGCGAATCGCACGGGCTGACCAACACCGGCACCGAGCCGCTGGTGTTCCTGGACGTGATCGCCGAGCAGTAGGCGCTGGCGCAGCGGCCGGCCCCGGGCCGCAAAGCAAAAGAGCACCCGCCGGGTGCTCTTTTTTTTGGGCGGGCGGGCGCTCAGTCCCCCATCACGACGCCCTCGCGGCGCGGGTCGGCGCCGCCCAGCCACATCGGCTGCCCGTGCACCTCGGCACGGGTGATGGCCTGCAGGCCGCTGGTCATGTTCATCTCGCGCACTTCGGCGCCGCGGGCGCGCAGCGCCTCTACCGTGGCTGGCGGGAAGCGTTTTTCCTCCAGCATGGTCGGGCCATTGAGCGAGCCGAAATTGGGCAGGTTGATGGCCTGCTGCGGCATCAGCCCCCAGTTGAAGATGCCGTAGAGCGTCTTGGCCGTGTAGTGGATGATGAGCGCGCCGCCCGGGCTGCCGCCGCTCATGACCACCTGGCCGGTCTGCTTGTCGAACACCAGCGTGGGCGCCATCGACGAGCGCGGGCGCTTGCCGGGCTCCACCCGGTTGGCGACGGGCTGGCCCTGCGCGTCCTTGGGCGCGAAGCTGAAATCGGTCAGCTCGTTGTTCAGCAGGAAGCCCTTGACCATCTGGCGCGAGCCGAACTGGTCTTCGATGGTGGTGGTCATCGCCACCGCGTTGCCGAAGGCATCGACGACGCTGATGTGGCTGGTGCCGTGCTCGATCTGGTCGGGCATGGGCGCGTAGCTGGTCTGGACCGCGCCGGGATTGCCGGGCTGCGCCACCTTCATGCTCTGCGGGCCGATCAGTTGGGCGCGCTGGGCGAGGTAGGCGGGGGCGAGCAGGCTGCTCCAGCTGCCGCCCGGCGGCTGCACGAAGTCGGGGTCGGCCACATAGAGGCCGCGGTCGGCGAAGGCCAGGCGCGAGGCCTCGTTGTACAGGTGGAGCCAGTCGGCGCTGGGCAGCCAGTCGCCCGCGCCCTTGGGGCCTTCCTGCAGCGCCATGGTGTTGGCGTCGGTGTTCTTCAGGATGCCCAGGATCTGCCCCACGGCGATCGCGCCCGAGCTGGGCGGCGGAAAGCCGCACAGGCGAAAGTCCTTGGAGGCCACCTGGTAGTCCGTGCACAGCGCCTCGCGCTTCTTGGGCTGGTAGCCGGCCAGGTCGGCCAGCGCCAGGCGCCCGGGGTTGGTGGGGTGGCCCTGCACCTTGGCGACGATGGCCTGCGCCACCTCGCCCTCCAGCAGCGCCTTGGAGCCGTTGCGCGCGATGCCTTTTAGCACGGCGGCCAGTTCGGGGTTCCTGAGCACATGGCCCACGGGCCAGGGCTGGCCCGCCGCGTCGAAGAAGTAGGCGCGCGCGGCCGGGTCCTGGGCCAGGTACTTTTCGTTGGCCAGCAGCGTGTTCAGGCGCGGGCTCACCTTGAAGCCGTTCTCGGCCAGCTGGATGGCCGGCTGGAACAGCGATGCCCACGGCAGCTTGCCGTGCTCCTTGTGCGCCAGCTCCAGCATGCGCACCGCGCCGGGCGTGCCCACCGAGCGGCCGCCGACGACGCCGTCGTAGAAGGAAACGGGCTTGCCATCGGCGCCGAGAAAGAGGTTTTCGTTCGCGGCGGCCGGCGCCGTCTCGCGGCCGTCATAGGCCTCGACCTGGCTGCCGGCCGAGTGCAGCAGGAAAGCGCCGCCGCCGATGCCGCTCGATTGCGGCTCGACCAGCGACAGCACCATCTGCACCGCGATGGCGGCATCGATCGCCGAGCCGCCGGCCTTGAGCACCTGGTAGCCCGCATCGGTGGCCAGCGGGTTGGCGGCCGCCACGGCAAACTTCTGCGTCGCCCAGCCGGGCTTCTCGGTGTAGCCGGACGCGCCTTCGGGCTGGTCGGGCAGGGTGTAGTTCAGGCGGGGACTGGTGCCGCAGGCCGCGAGCAGGGCGGCGGCGGCGAGGACGGCCAGCCGGGCGGCGGGCAGGTGCTTTTGGGTCATGGGGTCTCCCTGTGTGGTGGGCGCCATGGTAATGCGGGGTGCAGGCCTGGCCTGCGGGTGTTACACCCCGCTACCGGACCGGCGCGCGTGGATGGCCCCTGCGTTGGAAGTCTTTGGTCTTTTGGGCCTCCAGCGCAATAAAGACTAGGGCATTTTGCTATTAATTTAGTAGCAAATCAAAGATCGCGCACGGGCGCGGGGCGACCGTCTTCCACCACGAAGCGGGCCAGGGTGGACGCGCCGCTGTCGGCCCGCAGCGGGTCGTCCACGGTGCGCAGCGTGGCCGTCCAGCGCCGGGGCGTGACCTCGGCCAGCCCCCAGCCGCGCAGGTCGCAGCGTGCCAGCAGCACGTGCGGGTTGTGCCGGGCGATGGCGTCCACCTTGTCCTGCGTGGTGCCCGAGCGCGAGCTGATCGAGGTGCCGCAGAACTCGCTGGCCAGCACGCGGGCCGTGGTGGCTGCGGGGGCCTCAGGCGATGCGGCCCCGTCGGACGGCGCCATCACGTTGCAGACATAGTTCTGGTGGATGTCGCCCCCCAGCAGCACCGTGTTGCGCGGCGCATGCCGGGCCACCGATTGCAGCAGCCGCTGGCGCGCGGCCGGGTAGCCGTCCCAGCTGTCGGTCGATTGCACGCCCGAGGGGTAGTGGCGCGGCGAGAACAGGGTCTGCTGCGCGATCACGCTCCAGCGGGTGCCGTCGCCGCTGGCGCTTCCCACACCGCCGCCGCGCGCATCGGCGGCCAGACCGGCATCCAGCCAGCGCTCCTGCGCCGCGCCCAGGAAGCTGCGCCCGGGCACCTGCAGCTCGGCGCAGTCGCCGGGCCGCACGGCGCCCGCGCCGCTGCTGCCCTCGGCCCGGCAGGCCTGGCGGTCGCGGAACTGGCGCGCATCCAGCAGGTGGATGGTCGCCAGCCGCCCCCAGGGCAGCGCGCGGTACACCTGCAGCGCACCGAACCCGCTGGCCGCCAGGCTCGCGGCGCGCAGCGGCGTGTGTTCGTAGAAGGCCTGCCATGCCGCCGTGCGCATCGCCAGGAAGTCGGCGGCGTCGCCGCGGCCGTGGGTGCCGGCGTAGTCGTTCTGCACCTCGTGGTCGTCCCAGGTCGTGGCCCAGGGGCACAGCGCGTGGGCGGCCTGCAGCGACGGGTCGCTCTTGTGCAGCGCGTAGCGGTCGCGGTAGTCGGCCAGCGTGTGCGCCAGGCGCAGGCCGTGCACGCGCGCCAGCCCGGCCGGGTCCTTGGGGCTGGCGTATTCGTAGATGTAGTCGCCCAGGAACAGCACCAGGTCGGGCGACTGGCGGCACACGTCGGCCCAGGCGGCGTAGTGGCCGTGTTCCCAGCGCTGGCACGACGCGAAGGCGATGCGCAGGCGCGCCTCCAGTTCGCCGGCCGCCGGCGCGGTGCGCGTGCGGCCGGTGGCGCTCACGGCATCGCCGTGCATGAAACGGTAGTGATACCAGCGCCCGGGCGCCAGCCCCTGCAGTTCGACATGCACGCTGTGCGCGAACTCCGGCAAGGCGGTGGCCGTGCCGCGCTGCACGATGCGGCGAAACGCGTCGTCGTGCGCCACCTCCCACCGCACGGCGAGCGGGCGGCTCCAGGCGCCGGGTTCGGCGGGCACCAGGCGCGTCCACAGCACCATGCCATCGGGCGAGGGGTCGCCGCTGGCCACGCCCAGCGTGAACGGGTCGTGCCGCGCAGGGCCCGTGACTGCAGCGGCCCAACGGGGCCAGGCGGCGGAGGCGGCCACGCTGGCGGCCCAGGCGGCCCGTTGCAGCAGGGCCCGGCGCGACAGCAAGGGCGTGTGCGTCATGGGAATGGGTTGCAGTGCGCGAGCGGAAAGCGGTCAGGCCGGGCGCGCGACAAGGGGGCGCCCGTGGGGCAGTCAGGCGGCCATCACCCGGTTCTTGCCCGCGCGCTTGGCCAGGTACATGCCCTGGTCAGCGCGGCGGATGGCTTCCGTGCTGCCCTCCTGCTCGGCCAGCTGCGCCACGCCGGCGCTGAAGGTGATGAGCACCTTTTCGCGGTCCTTGAGGAAGTAGCGCGTGGTCAGCTCGCGCTGCAGCCGCTTCATGGCCTCCACGCCCTGGTCCAGGTCGGTGTCGGGCAGCACCAGCACGAATTCCTCGCCGCCGTAGCGCGCCAGCATGTCCTGCGGGCGCATCACCTCGCGCGTGACGCCGGCCAGGTGCACCAGCGCCTCGTCGCCGGCCGTGTGGCCCAGGCGGTCGTTGATGAGCTTGAAGTTGTCCACGTCCAGCAAGGCCACGCACAGCGGCGAGCCGTTGCGCGTGGCGCGGGCGATCTCGCGCTCCATCACCTCGTCCAGGCCCTTGCGGTTGAGCGAGCCGGTGAGCGGGTCGTGCCGGGCCTGGGCGCTGGCGCGGTCCAGTTCTTCCTGCAGCTTGGCGATCTCGGCATGGCCCGCATCGGAGCGTGCGCGCAGGTCCTGCAGCTCGTCGCGCGCCACCCGGCTGTCCAGGGCCATGGCGCGCGTGGCGCTCATCACCTCCTCGAGCAGCGGGGTGATCTCCTGCAGGCTGTTGGCCTGGCCGATGCGCTCGGCGCAATCCTCCATCTTGTCGTGGTAGGTGCTGCTGGAGGCGGAGATCTGCACCAGCCGCTCGATGAAGGTGGCCAGCAGCTCCTTCATCTGTTCCTGCGCCTGCACGGTGCGCTCCTTGGCCTCCGTCTGCTTGAAGATCACGTCCTTCAGGCGGCGCTGCACGTCGTCCAGCCGGCGCAGGGTGAGCGGCGGCTTGGAGGCGGCCATCAGCGCCTCCACCTGGCCCTGCAGCCAGCGGTCGTCCTGGCTCAGCACGGCGATGTTCTCGAACAGCATGTGCAGCAATTCGAGCAGGCTGGAGCGGATGGCGGCCTGGTCCTCGGTGGCGAACGACAGCCGGTAGCTGAAGTTGTTCAGCATCAGGCCGAAGGTCGAGACCGGGGGCGAGGGCTGGCGCAGGAAGTTGGTCAGCTGCGCGGCCAGTTCGTGCACGCGGGCATCGTCCTCGCCCAGCGCGGGCAGGGTGTTGTCGATCAGGCGGGCCAGCTGCTCGGTCAGGTCTTCGGGCAGGTGCGTGGCGACGGAAGGCTCGGCCGCCGAGACGGCCGGCGCGGCGGCCACGTTGGCCAGCCCCAGATTGGCATAGCCCACCAGCACGCTCTGCAACTGGGCCCAGTCGCTGTGGTCGATGGCGGATTCGAACAGGCCCAGCAGGCGCTTTTGCGCCGGGGTCTGCCCGGGCAGAACGCGCAGGATGTGCCGCAGGGGACCGTCCGGAAAGGCGGGAGCGCTGGGGTTGCCGGCGATCTCGTCGTAGAGCGCCTGGTAGTTGTCGGGCGTGGGCGCCAGACGGCGCGTGGCCAGCTGCTTGAGGGTTTCTCGCGCGATTTCTGAAGGGGGGCGGTCGGCCATCTGGCGTGCACGGAAAGGCAAAGATGCGCGAGTGTGACAGACGGCGCACCGCTTGAACAGGCGCCCGCAGGGCGTCCGGGCCCGGCGAGCGCGGGCTGCTGCGGGATCAGTTCACCATGACCAGCTTGCCCATCACCCCGCGCGAGCCCATGTGGGCATAGGCCGCGGGCAGCTGTGCCATCGGCATGGTGCGGTCGATCACCGGCTTGATGGCGCCCTCGCCGTACCAGGCGGCCAGCTCCGCCATCATGGCGGCGTTGGCCTGCCGCTCGCGCTTGGAGAACTCGCCCCAGAAGACGCCCACGATCGAGGCGCCCTTGAGCAGCGCCAGATTCAGCGGCAGCGCCGGGATGGGGCCGGAGGCGAACCCCACCACCAGGTAGCGCCCGCGCCAGGCGATCGAGCGGAATGCGGGCTCGGTGAAATCGCCCCCCACCGGGTCGTAGATCACATCCGGCCCTTTGCCATCGGTCAGCGACTTGATCGCCTCGCGCAGGTTTTCCTCGGTGTAGTTGATGACGGCGTCGGCCCCCACGGACAGGCACAGCTTGCATTTTTCTTCGGTGGACGCCGCCGCGATCACGCGGGCGCCCATCTTCTTGGCGATCTGGATGGCCGCCGTGCCCACGCCGCCGGCCGCACCCAGCACCAGCACCGTCTCGCCGGCCTTGAGCTGCCCCCGGTCCACCAGCGCATGGTGTGAGGTGGCGTAGATCATGATGAACGCCGCCGCATCCACGTGCGAAAAGCCCTCGGGCAGCGGCATGCACAGCGCCGCGGGCGCCACCGCATGGGTGCCGAAGCCGCCGGTGCCGGTCAGGCAGGCCACGCTCTGTCCGGGGCGCAGGTGCGTGACGCCTTCGCCCACCGCCTCCACCACGCCCGCGTATTCCGACCCCGGCACGAAGGGCAGGGGGGGCTTCATCTGGTACTTGTTCTGCACGATCAGCAGATCGGGAAAGTTCAGGCTGGCGGCCTTGATCGCGATCAGCACCTCGCCCGCCTTGGGCGCGGGCGTGGGCAGTTCGGTCCAGGCCAGGGCATCGACGCCCGTCGGGTTGGTGCAAAGCCAAGCATGCATGGGAGGTCTCCTGTCGGTGTGGCCGCATGATAGGCGCGTGTGCCGGTGCCGCGAGTCCCTGGAGCGACGGCGGGCAGGGGCCGGTGCAGGCCAGGGATTTCCGCACGGCGTGTCGTTGTCGGACGCGGCCTACAATCGCGCGCACTCTGCCTTCTGCCACCCATGAAGATCCTCATTTCCAACGACGACGGTTACCAGGCGCCCGGCATCGTGGCCTTGCACGATGCGCTCAAGACCATCGCGGACGTCGAGGTGGTGGCGCCCGAGCACAACAACAGCGCCAAGTCCAACGCGCTCACGCTGCATTCGCCGCTGTACGTGCACCAGGCCGCCAACGGCTTCCGTTACGTGAACGGCACCCCGGCGGACTGCGTGCACATCGCGCTCACGGGCCTGCTGGGCTACCGGCCCGATCTGGTCGTCTCGGGCATCAACAACGGCGCCAACATGGGCGACGACACCATCTATTCCGGCACCGTGGGCGCTGCGATGGAGGGCTATCTCTTCGGCATTCCGGCCATCGCGTTCTCGCAGGTGGACAAGGGCTGGGGCGAGATCGAATCCGCCGCCCGCAAGGCGCGCGAGATCGTCGAGCAGATGCAGGCGCAGAACCTGGTCGGCGAGGCGCCCTGGCTGCTCAACGTGAACATTCCGAACATGCCGTTCGATGCGCTGCGGCCCCTGCGGCTGTGCCGGCTGGGCCGCCGCCACGCGGCCGAGCGCGTCATCGAGCAGCAGAGCCCGCGCGGCGAGGTCATGTACTGGATCGGCGGCGCGGGCGCTGCCAAGGACGATGCCGAGGGCACGGATTTCCATGCCACGGCCCAGGGCCATGTGGCCATCACTCCGTTGAAGGTGGACCTGACCGACCACGAAGGCCTGGGCTACTGGACGCAGACCGCGGCGCGCCTGGTGCCGTCCGAATCCACCGCACCCGCGCCGGCGCAAGCCCGATGACCCAGCGCCGCCCCGGCTTTCCGGCCCGCATCGATCGCCCTGCGGGGGCTGGGCCTCGGCCGCCATCCCAGCCCGCGCCGCGCCGCGATGCCCCGATGCCGCAGGGCGTCGGGCTCGATTCGGCCGCCGTGCGCGCGCGCATGGTGCAGCGCCTGGCGGCCTCGGGCATCGCATCGCCCGCCGTGCTGCAGGCCATGGGCTCGGTGGAGCGCCACCGCTTCGTGGACACGGCCCTCGTCAACCAGGCCTATGAAGACACCAGCCTCCCCATCGGGCTGGGACAGACCATCTCCAAGCCGAGCATCGTGGCCCGCATGACGGAGCTGCTGCTGGGCGCGGAAGGCGCGCGCGCCGCCGGGCTGGGACGCGTGCTGGAGATCGGCACGGGCTGCGGCTACCAGGCCGCGGTGCTCGGGCGCGTGGCCCGCGAGGTGTACACCATCGAACGTTTGCGCGCGTTGCACGAGAAGGCGCGCGACAACCTGCGTCCCTGGCGCCTCGCGAACGTGCACCTCATCTTCGGCGACGGCACGGTGGGCTATGCGAAGGGCGCGCCGTATGCGGCCATCATCGCCGCGGCAGGCGGCGAGACCCTCCCTCAGGCGTGGATCGATCAACTGGCCGTGGGTGGCCGCCTCGTGGCGCCCATGGTGGGCGCCGGCGGCCACCAGGTGTTGCTGGTCATCGACAAAACGATGCACGGATTGAAACAGAACGTTTTGGAGGCCGTTCATTTTGTCCCCCTAAAATCGGGGATTGCCTGAAGGGATTTGCTTATGTTGGTTACGCGTGGTCTTGTTGGTTGGGGTTCGGTGGCGCTGGCAGCCTTGGTGCTGACGGGTTGCGGTACCCGCGTCAACAGGGCACCGGTGGAAGATCGTGGCACGTCCGCTTCCACATCCGCCTCCCAGCCCGGCATGGTGGTCGCGCCTGCGGCCAAGCCACTGCCCGGCGCTGAAAACGCTGGCAAACCCGGCTACTACACGGTCAAGCCGGGAGATACCCTGATTCGCATCGGCCTGGAAAACGGCCAAAGCTGGAAGGACATCGCCCGCTGGAACAACCTGGACAACGCCAACCTCATCGAGGTCGGCCAGGTGCTTCGCGTGGCCGCGCCGTCGGCCACGCCGGCGCCGTCGGTGGCCGGCGATACCGGCGTGGTCACCCGCCCAGTCACTTCGTCGGCCATCGCACCGTCCACCCCCGCCAGCGGCGCCAAGCCGGGGGCATCGGCCCCTGTGGTGGCCGCCACGCCAGCCCCCGCACCTGTCTCGACGGGCGGCGAAGACGACATGGCGTTCATCTGGCCCTCGTCGGGTTCGCTGGTGGCGGGCTTCGACGAGGCGCGCAACAAGGGCTACGACATCGGCGGCAAGGCGGGCGACCCCGTGCTCGCTTCTGCGGATGGCCGGGTCGTCTATGCCGGTGCCGGCCTGCGCGGCTACGGCAACCTCGTGATCCTCAAGCACAACAACACCTACCTGACGGCCTACGCCCACAACCAGACCCTGCTGGTGAAGGAAGACCAGACGGTGCGCCGCGGCCAGAAGATCGCCGAAATGGGCAGCTCCGACACCGACCGGGTGAAGCTG
This sequence comes from Acidovorax sp. NCPPB 3576, assembly GCF_028473605.1. Taxonomy (NCBI): domain Bacteria; kingdom Pseudomonadati; phylum Pseudomonadota; class Betaproteobacteria; order Burkholderiales; family Comamonadaceae; genus Acidovorax; species Acidovorax sp. NCPPB 3576. The sequence continues at coordinate 1,512,226 of NZ_CP097267.1, forward strand.
CACTTCGAGATCCGCCGCCAGGGCAAGCCGGTCGATCCGTCCCGCTACCTGCCGGCGCGTTGAGCACGCTGCCGTCCGGCCCTGGCACGCTCCCTGAGGGCGATGCCAGCACCGAAGACCTGGAAGACGGGGGCGATGCCTCGCAGGAGGTTCGCCAGTTTTCCATCGGCGAGTTGCAGCACGGCGAGCGCCTGGACCGGGCGCTGGCCGAGCAGGTGCCCGAGTTCTCGCGCAGCTATCTGCAGCAACTGCTGGCGCAGGGCGGTGTTCTGCTCAACGGGCAGGCCGCGGCCAAGCCTGCTGCCCGCGTCAAGGCGGGCGATGTGGTCTCGGTCGAATTGCGGCCCACCCAGCAGAGCCAGGCGTTCCGGCCCGAGTCCATGCCCATCGACGTGGTGTTCGAGGATGCGCACCTGCTGGTCATCCACAAGCCTGCGGGGCTCGTCGTTCACCCGGCGCCTGGCAACTGGAGCGGCACGCTGCTCAATGGTCTGCTGGCACGCGACCCCAAGGCGCTGCTGGTGCCCCGCGCCGGCATCGTCCACCGGCTCGACAAGGACACGAGCGGCCTGATGGTCGTCGCGCGTGAGCGGGGCGTCATGGATGCCCTGGTGCGCATGATCGCCGCCCGCGAAGTCAGCCGGCAGTACCTCGCCATCGGCCATCGCCCCTGGAGCGGGCCGGAGCAGCGCATGGTCGAGGGGAGCATCGGCCGCGACCCGCGCAACCGGCTGCGCATGGCCGTGGTGGACCTAGCCACGCAATCGGGCAAGCCCGCGCGCACGGACATCGCCTTGCTCGACAGCGTCGATCCGGTGTGCTTCGTGCGCTGCACGCTGCATACGGGGCGCACGCACCAGATCCGGGTGCACATGGCCTCGCTTCGCCATCCCCTGGTGGGCGATGCCTTGTACGGGGGAGAGGCAGCGGGGGGGCTGTCGCGCCAAGCACTGCACGCTTACCGGCTGGCCTTTGCCCATCCCGTGACGGGGCAGCCGATGGAGTTCCATGCCCCTCTACCGCCGGACATGGAAAACGCCTTGGATTTTTGGGGCCTGCGCTACAATCGCGCCTAGCGGCTGCACCAGCCGACTCGCCCGCATGGACACACTGCAGGGCTGGGAACAGCACCAAGGTCTTTGCGTGCGGTCCCGCTGAACGAACCCTTTGACAGCCTGGCGCCCTTTCGACACGTGGCGTCCCTTTCCCCGCAATTGCTGAACCATGAATACGGTGGACGCTAAACGGGTCCTTGAAACCGCGCTGATCTGCGCTCCGCAACCGGCGACCCTGCGCGAGTTGCGCACGCTCTTCAACGACGCTCTCGGAACCGATACCCTGAAAACCATCCTGCTGGAACTCCAGCAGGATTGGGCTTTGCGGGGCGTGGAACTCGTGCAGGTCGCGACGGGCTGGCGTTTTCAGAGCCGCCCCGAAATGCGCGAGTACCTCGACCGGCTGCATCCGGAAAAGCCGCCGCGCTACACGCGTGCCACCCTGGAGACGCTGGCCATCATTGCGTACCGCCAGCCGGTGACGCGCGGCGATATCGAGGACATCCGGGGCGTGACGGTCAACAGTTTGATCATCAAGCAGTTGGAAGACCGGGGCTGGGTGGAAGTCATCGGGCACCGAGAAACCGTGGGCCGGCCGGCTTTGTTCGCCACCACGCGGCAGTTCCTGGATGACCTGGGGCTGCAGTCGCTGGACCAACTGCCCGTGATGGAAAATCCGGCGGTGCAGGCGAGCGTGCTGCAAGCACTCAGTTCTGGCGGCTCCTTGCTGCCGGATGAATCCGCAGGCTCCGGTGAAGCATCGCCGCCTGCGCAGGCGTTGTCCTCCGCGCGGCAGGGGGGCGAAGACGAGCCAGTGCCGGCACCCATGACGCAAGCACCGCCGCACCCATCCAATGAAGACGTGGCGACCTCTCCGCACGAGAATCCACAAGACACCGATAACGGCACACCAGAGAGCCTCCCATGAACGACCCCATTTCAGAACCAGCCGACGAACAGCCCGCATTGCCCGCTGAGGCGGACGCCGGTGCCAAGAAGCCTGCGGCCCGCAAATCGCCGCGCAAGAAGGCGCCGAAGGAGTCCGAATCGGCGGCAGAACGTCCCGCGGATGGCTCTGCCGAAACCCAGCAGGACGCCGAATCTGCAATGGCCGTGCCGGCCGTTGAGGCGGGTCCCAAGGAAACCCCGCCTGCTGCTGCATCGCAAAAATCTGCACGACCTTCGGGACCGCGCCCCGCAGGAGCGCGTACCACGCCGGGATATCAGTTCGCGGATGTGGTGTCCGGTCGCCTGGATGAAGACGAAACGGCAGCCGAGGCGGTCCCAGAGCGGCGCGTGTTGCTGCCGCAGGTTGAAACGCCGAAGCTGCACAAGGTGTTGGCTCAGGCGGGGCTGGGCTCGCGCCTTGAAATGGAGCAGTTGATTCTGGAAGGCCGTATTTCGGTCAACAACGAACCGGCGCACATCGGGCAGCGCGTGCAGTTCGGCGATCAGGTGAAGGTGAATGGCCGCCCCATTCGCTATCGCATCGACCCCCCCCCGGCCCGGGTCATTGCCTACCACAAGCCTGCAGGCGAAGTGGTGACCCATGACGATCCTCAGAACCGGCCCACCGTGTTCCGCAAGTTACCGCGCCTCGCCCACGGAAAGTGGCAGTCGGTGGGGCGGCTCGACCTGAACACCGAAGGCTTGCTGTTGTTCACCAGCTCGGGCGAGTTGGCCAACCAGCTGATGCACCCCCGTTTCGGCCTGGAGCGTGAATACGCCGTGCGTGTGCTGGGCGCCCTCAGCAACGAAGAAAAGCAACGGTTGCTGGATGGCGTGCAACTGGACGACGGCATGGCGTCGTTCGGGTCGATCGAGGACGGCGGCGGCGAAGGCTCCAACTGCTGGTATCGCGTGACGATCTCCGAGGGTCGCAACCGCGAGGTTCGCCGCATGCTGGAGGCCGTGGGCCATGCGGTCAGCCGACTCATCCGCATCCGCTACGGAGCGATGATGCTACCCCGCGGGCTCAAGCGCGGTGCGTGGCTGGAGCTGGACGAGCGCGACATTCGCGCGCTCATGCAGGCGGTGGGTGGGAGCATCAGGCCACCTCGGGAATCCGGCGAGGCGCCCGCCGGGCCGGCGGACCGCAAAAGTGGTCTGCGCCGTGGCGGGCCCCGTGGGCGCAACAACGGTGGGCCGCGGGATTCTGCGGCGCCGTCGTCCGCACGCAAGCCGGGCTATGGCCCAGGCGTGGGGCGCGGCAAAGACAGTGCGCCCGGTAACCGCCAGGGCGGCGGGGGCGGTGCGAGCAGCCAGCCTGATCCGATGAAGACCTCGGTGGGCTACATCGGCACGGACAGCCTGTCGCGCTACCGGCAGGACCAAAAGCGCAACGGCCCGCCGCGTCGCGGGGGACGCTGAACCTTTGCGGCTTGGGGACAAATCGGCCCAGTTAGAATCGAGGGCTTTGTCCGCAGGGCGAAAAATTAGATCAACCACTCTTCAGGAAAATCAAAATGGCTATCGAACGCACCCTCTCCATCATCAAGCCCGACGCAGTGGCCAAGAACGTCATCGGTCAAATCTACGCCCGCTTCGAAGCGGCCGGCCTGAAGGTGGTCGCAGCGCGCATGGCCCACCTGTCGCGTCTGGAAGCCGAGCAGTTCTACGGCGTGCACAAAGAGCGTCCTTTCTTCAAGGACCTGGTGGACTTCATGATCTCCGGCCCGGTGATGATCCAGGCCCTGGAAGGCGAAAACGCCATCTTGAAGAACCGTGAACTCATGGGCGCCACGGACCCCAAGAAGGCTGAAGCCGGCACCATTCGCGCCGATTTCGCCGACAGCATCGACGCCAACGCCGTGCACGGTTCCGACGCACTGGAAACCGCTCAGGCAGAAGTGGCCTTTTTCTTCCCCGGCCTCAACATCTACTCGCGCTGATATGCGATCCACCCTTGCGCCGGAGCGCTGCCCAGGCCGCGCGCCCTGTGCAAGGGGCGGTGATCGACGTGAACAGAATTCGCTCCGATGACCACCAACCTCCTTGATTTCGACCTCGACGGTCTGGCTGCTTTTTGCGAGCAACTGGGGGAGAAGCGTTTTCGGGCGACCCAATTGTTCCGCTGGATTCACCAGCGGGGCGCGCACGATTTCGACCAGATGAGCGATCTGGCGAAGTCGCTGCGGGAAAAACTCAAGTCCTGCGCACATGTGCAGGCGCTGCCGGTCGTGAGCGAGCATGTTTCCACGGACGGCACGGTCAAGTGGCTGTTCGACGTGGGCGACGGCAATGCCGTTGAAACCGTCTTCATCCCAGAGGATGACCGGGGAACGCTGTGTGTCTCGTCCCAGGCCGGCTGTGCTGTGGGATGCCGCTTTTGCTCCACCGGACACCAAGGCTTCAGCCGCAACTTGACCACGGGTGAAATCATCGCCCAGTTGTGGTTTGCCGAACATGCTCTGCGCCAAAGGCTCGGCAGCGAAGAGCGCGTCATCTCCAACGTCGTCATGATGGGCATGGGCGAGCCCTTGCAGAATTACACCGCCCTCGTGCCCGCGTTGCGTGCGATGCTCGACGACCACGGCTATGGCCTGTCCCGGCGCCGCGTGACGGTGTCAACCTCGGGCGTCGTTCCCATGATGGATCGTTTGTCCCAGGACTGTCCTGTGGCGCTCGCCGTTTCGCTGCATGCGCCCAACGATCCGTTGCGTGACAACCTGGTGCCGCTCAATCGCAAGTATCCGCTGCAGGAGCTTCTGGATGCGTGCCAACGTTATCTGGCGCATGCGCCGCGCGATTTCATCACCTTCGAATATTGCATGCTGGATGGCGTGAACGACCAGGCCGAGCACGCCCGCCAACTCATCGAGTTGGTGCGCCCGCGCCATGGGCAGGGCGTGCGCTGCAAATTCAACCTGATTCCTTTCAACCCATTTCCCGCCTCCGGCCTGCATCGATCGACCCCTCAGCAAGTTGCGGTTTTCGCAAAGTTGCTGAGTGATGCGGGTATCGTTACCACCGTGCGCAAAACGCGCGGCGACGATATCGATGCCGCGTGCGGCCAGTTGGCGGGAGATGTGAAAGACCGTACCCGGGCCGCTGAGCGCATGGCCAAGCAGCGCACCATCATGCTCAAGCCTGTGACGTGACCCTGCGGTACAGCGCGATCTTCGATGAGGGCGCGCTGTCTTGGGACACGTTGTGATCAGGCAAAGTGCGAGAGGCGGTGCCGCCATCGGGTTTTCAAATCACCTTTTCCGTAAGCTGGGCGCGTGGCACGCATTGCCCTTAAGCAGGAGGATCTACATGACGAGATCGGTCGCGGTTTTTGAGCGGCATGCGCGATTGGCGATGGCCTTGTGCTTTGCCACCATCGGCGTGGCTGGGTTGGGCGGATGCGCGGCGACTGGCGGAATGAATGCCACATCAGCAAGCGCGGAGTACGTCACGCCTTCGGAAGAGACTGAAACCCGCCGCCGCGCCAGGCTTCGGTTGGAATTAGCTGCCAACTACCTCGAGATGGGCCAGACCACGGTGGCACTGGACGAGGTGCGCCAATCGCTGGCCACCGACCCGTCCTATGGCGACGCCTACAACCTGCGTGGATTGATTTATCTGCGTTTGGGTGACCTGCCACTGGCGGAAGATAGCTTTCGCCGCGCACTCGGCTTTCATCCGTCGGAGCCCAACCTGCTGCACAACTATGGCTGGCTTCTTTGCCAACAGCAAAAGTACGCGGAGAGCCAGCAGTATTTCGAGCGTGCGCTGGCCAGCCGGACCTACAACGCCCGCAGCAAGACGCTCATGGCCCAAGGCCTTTGCCAGGAGCGTGCAGGGCAGATCGCAGAAGCAGAGCAGACTTTGCTCAAAGCCTATGAACTGGACGCAGGCAATCCCGTGGTGGGGTACAACCTATCGTCGCTCATGTTTCGCCGTGGCGAGGTCAAGCGTGCGCAGTTCTACATTCGCCGCTTGAATAACGGCGAGTTCGCCAATGCGGAATCGCTTTGGCTGGGCATCAAAATTGAGCGAGCGCAAAGTGACTCGGTGGCGATGCGCCAACTCGCCGAACAACTGCGCAAGCGTTTTCCGGACTCCAAAGAACTGATGGCATATGACCGAGGGGCGTTCAATGAATGAGGCGGTGGGGCACGACGAGCAGCTTCTGAACAGTGACGGTGCGCCAGCACAGGACAGCGTCGCGGCTGGACTGATGCTGCGGCAGGCCCGCGAGTCCGCTGGTGTGCACATTGCGGCGCTGGCCGTTGCCCTCAAGGTGCCTGTGCATAAACTGGAGGCATTGGAAGCAGGTTATTTCGAAGTTTTCCCGGACGTGGTGTTTGTGCGTGCCCTGGCTTCGAGCATGTGCCGGACGCTCAAGGTGGACCCCGCGCCGGTGCTGGCGTTGCTGCCGCGAAACCAGCCGCCTGCGCTTTCGGCGCACCGGGGGATCAACGCTTCGTTCAAGTCTGGCAACGGCCAATTGGCTTCGTCCTCGAGCGGATCGGGTTCTCGTACTGCCATCTTCGCGGTGATCGTGTTGCTTGTGGGTGCTGCCGCGGTGCTGCTCTGGCCCCATCGCCCCGATGGCGGGACTGGCGATGAGCCTGCCGCGGTGACCGGTTCTGCAGCAGAAGCCGAAAGCGCTAAAGGCGTTGAGCCGATGAGCACTTCTGCACAACCTTTGGCGGCGTCTTCCGTGTCCGCGCCATCTGCCTCTTCGCCTTCCTCCATGGCAGGCGCATCGAACGTGACACCTGCCGCGACGGCTGCCGTTGCTGCGCCGGACGCCACCGTATCCTCACCATCGGGTAGCCCGGATGCGGCATTGGTCATTCGCACGCGCGGAGAATCGTGGGTCCAGGTGCGAAGTGCCGCGGGGTCCACGGTGTTTCAGCGCGTCCTGGCCGCTGGCGAGAGTGTGACTATTCCAGGAACCCCGCCATGGGCGGTGGTCATCGGCAAAGCCGATGTCACAGATGTCGTGGTCCACGGCAAACCTTTGGAACTCAAAACCGTTTCGCGTGAGAACGTTGCCCGATTTGAGGTGAAACCGTGAACACATTTTTAACGTCCGCCCAGCCGATTGCGATGGCATCGCCCCAGCCGCGCCGTTCGCGGCAAGCTCGAATCACATGGGGCTCGCGCGTGGTGACCGTGGGTGGGGATGCGCCCGTGCGTGTTCAGTCCATGACGAACACCGACACGGTCGATGCCATCGGCACGGCGATACAGGTCAAGGAGTTGGCGCAGGCCGGCTCCGAATTCGTCCGGATCACCGTGAACACGCCCGAGGCGGCTGCAGCGGTGCCCTATATTCGCGAGCAACTGGATCGTATGGGGGAGACGGTTCCCCTGGTCGGAGACTTCCATTACAACGGTCATCGGCTGCTGACCGAATACCCTGATTGCGCCCAGGCGCTGTCCAAGTACCGCATCAATCCTGGCAATGTGGGCAAGGGCGATAAGCGCGACCGACAGTTTGGCCAGATGATCGACGCAGCCATGCGCTGGGACAAGGCCGTCCGCATCGGCGTCAACTGGGGCAGCCTCGATCAGGAGTTGCTCGCGGAACTCATGGATGAGAATAACCGGCGTTCCTCCCCGTGGGATGCCCGGCAAGTCATGTACGAAGCGCTGATCACCTCGGCCATCGAGTCGGCTAAGCGCGCCGAAGAGATGGGTTTGGATGGCAATCAGATCATCCTCTCGTGCAAGGTGAGCGGTGTGCAGGATCTGGTGTCCGTGTACCGTGAATTGGCAAAGCGCTGCGACTACGCGTTGCACCTGGGCTTGACCGAAGCGGGGATGGGTACCAAAGGCACGGTGGCGTCCACCACGGCTTTGTCGATTCTCTTGCAGGAAGGCATCGGCGACACCATCCGCGTTTCGCTCACTCCTCAACCCGGTGAGGCCCGTACTCAGGAAGTCGTCGTGGCTTCTGAAATCCTGCAGGCACTGGGTTTGCGCATGTTCGTGCCCAGCGTGACTGCCTGCCCTGGCTGCGGGCGCACGACCAGTACCACGTTCCAGGAACTGGCAAAGCAGATCGATGACTTTCTTCGATCGCAAATGCCGGTCTGGCGGCTCAAATATCCCGGAGTCGAAAAGATCAAGGTGGCCGTGATGGGATGCATCGTGAACGGTCCAGGAGAAAGCAAGCATGCCGACATCGGCATCAGCTTGCCGGGGACCGGAGAGGCGCCGGCAGCACCCGTATTCATCGATGGAGAAAAGGCTTTGACCCTGCGCGGCGACAATATCGCGCAGGAGTTCCAGCAGCTCGTCGAACGCTACATCGCCGATCGCTTCAGCCAAGCGGTAGCCCTTCCCTGATTTGAATTGAAAGCCGTCTACCGAGCCGGCGCATGCGTCGGCCGATGCCGACGCGCCAGTCCTTAACCCATTGATGCATTCCGTGAGCAACAAGACAAGCAATCCTCAGCCCAAAGCCGGCAAACTGGTGGCCGTCAAAGGCATGAACGACATTCTTCCCCCGGACTCGGCGCGCTGGGAGTGGTTGGAAGACAAGGTGAGGGCGCTCATGGCGCGATACGCTTATCGCAATGTGCGTACGCCCATCGTAGAACCGACAGCATTGTTCGTTCGCGGCCTGGGCGAGGTCACCGATATTGTCGAAAAGGAAATGTATTCCTTCGAAGACCGCTTGAATGGGGAGCATTTGACGCTGCGCCCCGAGGCGACGGCGGGCGTCGTTCGTGCCGCGGCCGAGCATTCGTTGTTGTACGACGGCGGCAAGCGCTTGTATTACATGGGCCCGATGTTCCGCCATGAGCGGCCGCAGCGCGGACGCTACCGGCAGTTTCATCAGATCGGTGCGGAAGCCATGGGCTTCCATGGGGCCGAAGTCGATGCCGAACTGATCCTGCTGGCGGATGCGCTGTGGAAAGAGTTGGGCCTGAAAGACGTTCGACTGGAACTCAATAGCCTTGGACAACCTGAGGAGCGAAAAGCCCACCGTGCGGCACTGATCGCCTATTTGGAAGGTCATTTGGATCTTCTGGACGAGGATGCTCGCCGCCGCCTGCACAGCAATCCTCTGCGCATCCTGGATACGAAGAATCCGGCCATGCAGAGCTTGGTACAAGCAGCTCCGCAACTGCTGGACTATCTCGGCGAAGAGTCCAAGCGCCACCTCGACACCGTCAAGGCCATCCTCGATGCGAATGGAGTGGCCTGGACTATCAATCCACGCCTGGTTCGTGGCATGGACTATTACAACCTCACTGTCTTCGAGTTCGTAACCGAGCAACTGGGGTCTCAAGGCACCATTTGTGGGGGCGGGCGCTATGACTATCTCTTCGAACAAATCGGTGGCAAGCCTGCGCCGGCGGTTGGCTGGGCCCTCGGAGTGGAGCGCGTGCTGGAACTCGTCAAAGAGCAGGAAGCTACGCCTCCGGTGCTGGTGGCTGATGCCTACGCCATCGTGCCGGATGAGGCGTCTTTGCCTGCGGTGATGGCGGTACTGCAGCGGCTGCGAGTTTTTGGCGTGAACGTGCAGATGCACAGTCCTTCCGTTCGAGGCGACGGCATGGGCAGCATGAAGTCGCAGTTCAAAAAGGCGGATGCCAGCGGCTGCCGGTATGCACTGATTTTTGGTGCAGATGAACTTGCGCGCTCGGCCGTGACGATCAAACCACTGCGGGAAAGCGGGGGTGAGCAGTTGGAGCGTGCGCTGGATGCGCTGCCCGATTGGGCGCCCACTCTACAATCCCCCCGCTAACAGAGACCTACATGGCAAATCACCTCGATCTTGAAGAACAAGAGCAGCTTGACCAACTCAAGCATTTCTGGAACACCTGGGGCACATTGATCAGTGGCATCCTGGTGTTGATTTTTGGCGCTTTTGCGGCATGGAACGGATACCAGTATTGGCAGAACCGCCAAGCAGCACAAGCTGCAGCGCTGTCCGATGCCGTGGAGGCGGCCGCTCAGGCAAAGGACACGGCACGTTTGGAGCAGGCTTTCGGCGACCTCAAGTCGCGATACGGCGGCACGACGAAAGCAGGGCAGGCAGGTCTGCTGGCGGCCAAGAGCTTGGCGGAAAGCGGTAATCCCGATGGCGCCAAAGCGGCCCTGATGTGGGTTGCCGACAATGCTTCGGACAATGGATACCAAGCGTTGGCCAAGCTACGGCTTGCCAGCCTGCTGATGGACCAGAAGGCCTATGACGAAGCGTTGAAACAGTTGTCCGGAAGTTTTCCCGCAGAGTTCGATGCCCTGGTGGCTGATCGCAAGGGCGATGCACTCGCGTTGCTGGACAAGAAGCCGGAAGCCATCGCCGAGTACCAACGCGCTTACAAAGCGCTCGAGGAAGGCATGGAGTACCGACGGTTGGTCGAGGTGAAGCTGAATGCCCTTGGTGTACAGCCACAACTCGTGGCTTCGGCAGCCGCTGCGGGAGATTCCAAATGATGCGGAATCACGTGGGTTTCTTGACGAAGGGTTTTGGCGCTTCGCGCGCGGTGGTCGGTGCCGTTGCAATGGCTTGTGCCCTCTTGACCGGTTGCTCCCTATGGAGCGGCCCCTCCAAACCCAAGCCGGCTGATCTGGGTGCGAACGTGCCGGTGATCGGTGTACGCCAAGCGTGGACTTCGAAGGTGGGAAGCATTGGGCGGTTGCCCCTGGATGTGCATGTCAATGGCAGCACGGTAACGGTGGCCTCTTCGGATGGCGTGATTGCCGCGGTGGATGCACGGACGGGTGGTGATGTCTGGCGCGCCAGTGTGGGTACCCCGTTGTCCGCTGGCGTGGGCAGTGACGGCAAATGGGCTGCAGTCGTCTCTGTCGATAACCAATTGATCGCCCTGTCTGATGGCCGTGAGATCTGGCGCAAGCCGCTTCCTGCGCAAGCGTACACAGCGCCGCTGGTGGCAGGCAATCGCATTTTCGTGTTGGCTGCCGATCGATCCGTTTCTGCCTTTGATGCTGCAACGGGGCTTCGTCTGTGGAGTCAGCCGCGGCCGGGAGAGCCGCTGGTGTTGCGGCAGTCGGGAGTATTGACGGCGGTAGGCGACACCCTGGTTGCCGGTCTGGCGGGGCGAATGGTCGGTTTCAACCCCGACAACGGCACGGTGCGTTGGGAAGCACCATTGGCCAGCCCCCGGGGCACCAATGACGTCGAGCGGCTGGTCGAATTGGTGGGGCGCACGAGCCGCGAGGGTGACAGTGTTTGCGCCCGTGCTTTCGTTTCCACGCTGGGCTGTGTGAACACGGTACGGGGCACCGTTGCCTGGACGCAGCCGGCCAATGGAACGGAAGGCATTCATGGCGATGACACGACGATTTTCGGAACCGAGAGCAACGGAGCAGTTGTCGCATGGCGGCGCGCAGATGGCTCCCGTGCCTGGTCTTCGGACCGACTTCAATATCGCCGATTGACAGCACCGTTGTTGCTCGGCCGGTCGGTCGTCGTGGGCGACGATACGGGCTTGGTGCATCTTCTCTCGCGTGAGGATGGCTCACCGCTGAATCGAATGGCGACCGATGGTTCGGGCATTGCTGCGGCGCCAGTGGCCGCGGGAGACACTTTGGTGGTTGTAACCCGCAATGGCGGCGTTTACGGCTTTCGTCCGGATTGATGGGTTATCTGGATGAAACCAGTCATCGCTTTGGTCGGTCGCCCCAATGTGGGCAAATCCACGCTCTTCAACCGGCTGACGAAATCCAGAGACGCGATCGTTGCCGACTTTGCCGGTTTAACGCGCGATAGACACTACGGAAACGGAAAGCAGGGCAAGCACGAGTACATCGTGATTGACACCGGAGGCTTTGAGCCGGATGCCGCAAGCGGCATTTACCGCGAAATGGCCAAGCAGACGCAGCAGGCTGTTGCGGAAGCCGACGTCGTCATATTCGTCGTGGATGCTCGCGCCGGGCTTTCTGCGCAAGACCATGACATCGCCAACTATTTGCGGCGCCTGGGCAAGCCTTGTCTTCTGGTCGGCAACAAGGCCGAGGGGATGCGCGAAGGGGTGCAACTCGTCGAGTTCTACGAATTGGGGCTCGGTGAGATCTATCCCGTTTCTGCTGCCCACGGGCAGGGCATTCGTAGCTTGGTCGAATTGGCTCTGGAGCCGCTGCACTTGCCGGATCCGGACGAGGACGGCGACGCGGAGGACAAGAGCGTAGTCAAGCTTGCGGTTGCGGGCCGTCCGAACGTCGGTAAGTCCACTTTGATCAACACATGGCTGGGCGAAGAGCGCCTGGTCGCCTTCGACATGCCGGGAACCACGCGGGATGCCATCTCCGTGCCTTTCGAGCGCAATGGACAGCGTTTCGAGCTGGTCGACACCGCAGGCCTGCGCCGCAAAGGCAAAGTGTTCGAAGCCATCGAGAAATTTTCGGTGGTGAAGACCCTCCAGGCCATCGAGTCTGCCAATGTGGTCCTGCTCGTCCTTGATGCAACCCAGGGCGTCACTGACCAGGATGCGCACATCGCCGGATACATTCTCGAAAGCGGTCGCGCAGTGGTTTTGGCGGTCAACAAGTGGGATGCCATGGATGACTATGGCCGCCAGTTGCTGGAGCGCTCCATCGAAACGCGTCTGTCGTTTCTCAAGTTTGCTTCGCTGCATTTCATCTCGGCCAAGAAACGCCAGGGGTTGGGCCCTTTGTGGACGTCCATCGTGCAGGCTCAAAAAGCGGCGATGTGCAAGATGTCCACGCCGGTGCTGACACGGCTGCTGTTGGAGGCGGTGCAATTCCAGGCGCCGAAGCGTTCTGGCATGTTCCGTCCCAAATTGCGATACGCCCACCAAGGCGGCATGAACCCGCCTGTCATCGTGATCCATGGCAATTCTTTGGAACATGTTACCGAGGCATACAAGCGTTTCCTTGAAGGCCGGTTCCGCAAAGAATTCGACTTGGTGGGCACGCCGCTTCGCATCGAGCTGAAGACGTCGCACAATCCATTCACTGACAAGGGCGATCACTAGCCCGCCCCCTGCGAGGGGCTTCCTCGGTTTTCCTTCGAAGCGGCTATAGCTGTGGTAAGGTGCCGCTTTACAACAATATTCCTGAACACGGAGAATATCGTGAGCAACAAAGGCCAACTTCTTCAAGATCCCTTCCTGAACGCGCTTCGTCGCGAGCATGTGCCCGTTTCGATTTACCTCGTGAACGGTATCAAGCTGCAGGGACAGATCGAATCTTTCGACCAGTACGTCGTGCTGCTGCGTAACACGGTCACCCAGATGGTCTACAAACACGCCATCTCCACCATCGTCCCAGGTCGTGCTGTCAACTTCTCGACAGCAGAGACGCCTGAAGCTGAGGCCGGCAACTCTTGACTGAAGGTGGTATGCCCAACGGGCATGTAGCTGTCATGTCTTTGGTCGGATCGCCTTGAGTTCGCAAGACACTCTGGATTCGCCTAAGACGCCTGTCATTCTTGTCGGCGTTGACTTCGGCCTGCCCCACTTCGATGCCGAGTTGGAGGAGTTGGGGCTGCTTGCGCAGACGGCGGGTTTGAATCCCGTCGCCCGAATCACCTGCAAGCGGAAGGCGCCTGACGCTGCATTGTTTGTGGGTAGTGGCAAGGCAGACGAAATCCGCTTGCTTGCTCAGATGCATCAGGCAGTAGAGATCCTGTTCGATCAGGCGCTGAGTCCGGCGCAGCAGCGCAATCTAGAACGGCATCTGGATCTCCCCGTCAATGATCGAACTCTTTTGATTTTGGAGATTTTCGCCCAACGCGCTCGCAGCCACGAGGGCAAGCTGCAGGTCGAGTTGGCAAAGCTTCAATACCTGAGCACCAGGCTTGTACGACGCTGGTCTCATCTGGAGCGTCAGCGAGGCGGCATTGGCGCTCGTGGCGGGCCAGGTGAAACCCAGATCGAGCTTGATCGAAGAATGATTGGCGAGTCGATCAAGCGTACGCGTGACAGGCTCGAAAAGGTCAAGCGCCAGCGGTCCACGCAGCGGCGCCAGCGCGAGCGACGCGACACGTTCAACATCTCATTGGTGGGCTATACCAATGCAGGCAAATCCACGCTTTTCAATGCACTCGTGAAAGCGCGAGCTTATGCTGCTGATCAGCTTTTTGCCACGCTGGATACGACCACCCGTCAGCTTTATCTTGCTGAAGCAGGGCGATCGGTTTCTTTGTCAGACACGGTGGGTTTCATTCGCGATCTTCCCCATGGATTGATCGATGCGTTTCAAGCCACTCTGCAGGAAGCCGTGGATGCAGATCTGCTGCTGCATGTAGTGGATGCATCGAATCCTAATTTTCCAGAGCAGATCGCTGAGGTCCAACGCGTGCTGTCTGAAATTGGGGCATCGGACGTGCCTCAGATATTGGTCTTCAATAAGCTGGACATGGTGTTGCCCGAGCAGCGGCCGGAAGTGCTGAATGACGTCTATGACATGGACGGTACGCCGGTTCAGCGATTTTTCTTGAGTGCCCGGTCTGGTGAAGGTCTGACAGCTTTGAGGCATGGATTGTCAGGGAGGGTGCCCAAGGCTGAGTCCGCATCCATGACCCTAGGGGGCGATGTTGAATTGCCTCCGGGCGTTGCCTGATTGTGCACAATGCCTCTTTGTTCACGTATTCAGAGAAACAGAGATTTTGCGAATGAATCCTCAAAGCCGTACCCTGTGCTGGGCCATATTGCCTGAGCGCATTCGGGGAATGTTGAATCTGAATGATCCTCGCTGGGGTCGTGGCGATGACAAGAGCGATGGAGCAGGAAACTCCGACCCGGAACGTCCATCGGCCACGCCACCTTCGGGCAATCGAGGGCGTGACAAAAACACGGCGGGTCAGCCGCCTGATCTGGATGAGCTGTGGCGTGATCTCAACCGAAAGCTGGGCGGGCTTTTTGGTGGAAAGCAGGGGGGAGGCGGCCGCGGCCCTACTGGCGGTGGTTTCCAACCGGACATGAAAAATGCGGGTTTTGGCGTCGGGTTGATTGCTGCAATAGCTGTTCTGATCTGGCTCGGAACCGGTTTTTTTATTGTGCAAGAAGGTCAGCAGGCTGTCATCACGCAGTTCGGAAAATACAAAAGCACTGTGAATGCCGGATTCAATTGGCGGCTGCCTTATCCGATACAGCGTCACGAGTTGGTGTTCGTTACGCAAATCCGCTCCGCCGATGTGGGTCGTGACGTGGTGATCAAGAGCACCGGCTTGCGCGAATCGGCAATGCTGACTGAAGACGAAAACATCGTCGAAATCAAGTTTGCTGTGCAGTACCGGTTGAATGATGCGAGAGCTTGGTTGTTCGAAAGCCGAAACCCCTCAGATGCCGTGGTTCAGGCCGCGGAAACCGCAGTCCGGGAAATCGTGGGCAAGATGCGGATGGATACGGCTTTGGCCGAAGAGCGCGATCAAATTGCGCCGAGGGTTCGGACCCTCATGCAGACGATCCTTGATCGCTACAAGGTCGGGGTTGAAGTGGTCGGCATTAATTTGCAGCAGGGTGGCGTGCGTCCGCCTGAGCAGGTGCAGGCAGCCTTCGATGATGTGCTGAAGGCGGGGCAGGAGCGCGAGCGGGCAAAGAACGAAGCGCAAGCCTATGCCAACGACGTCATTCCGCGTGCGGTTGGCTCGGCCTCTCGGTTGGCAGAAGAAGCTGCCGCCTACAAATCGCGGATCGTTGCTCAGTCCCAGGGCGATGCGCAACGTTTCAGTTCGCTGCTCACCGAGTACCAAAAGGCGCCTCAAGTAACAAGGGATCGCCTCTACATCGAATCGATGCAGCAGATCTACACCAACGTCACCAAAGTGCTGGTGGAGTCGCGCCAAGGTTCAAACCTGTTGTATCTACCGCTGGACAAAATCATGCAGGGTGTCGCGCAGACGGGGGCCGCAACTCCGAATGACTCCGTGCCGCCGGCTGCATCGTCGACGGTACCTTCTGCAGGAACCGCTTCTACATTTCCTGCTGATCCCCGCGCTCGGGACACCAGCCGCACGCGTGAGCGCGAGTCTCGTTAGGAGCGTATTGTGAACAGAGTCGGATTTATCGTTTCCACTGTCTTGGTGTTGCTGGCTTTACTGAGCTCAACCCTGTTTGTGGTGGACCAGCGCCAATTCGGTGTGGTGTACCAACTTGGTCAGATCAAGGATGTGATCACCGAGCCAGGTCTCAACTTCAAGATGCCTCCGCCGTTTCAGAACGTGCGGTATATCGACAAGCGATTGCTGACGCTCGATAGCACGGATACCGAATCGATGCTGACTGCAGAAAAGCAGCGGGTCGTCATTGATTGGTATGTGCGCTGGAGAATTTCTGATCCGTCAGCCTACATCCGCAATGTGGGACTTGACGAAAATGCCGGAGCGCTGCAGTTGAATCGAGTGGTCCGCAACGCGTTCCAGGAAGAGGTCAACAAGCGCACGGTCAAAGAGCTTTTGTCTCTCAAGCGTGATGCCTTGATGTCAGATGTGAAGCGTGAAGTATTGGAAGTCGTTCAAGGTGCCAAGCCTTGGGGCGTCGATGTTGTTGATGTTCGAATCACCCGTGTTGACTATGTCGAGGCCATCACTGAATCCGTTTACCGGCGGATGGAGGCGGAGCGAAAGAGGGTTGCGAACGAACTGCGTTCCACGGGGGCGGCTGAGGGCGAAAAAATCCGTGCCGATGCAGATCGCCAGCGCGAGGTCGCGATTGCCAATGCCTACCGTGATGCTCAAAAGTTGAAGGGGGAAGGGGATGCGGAAGCTGCTCGCATTTATGCGGAGGCATTCGGACGTGATCCACAATTTGCGCAGTTTTATCGCAGCCTGGAAGCCTATAAGTCAAGCTTCAACAAGAAGAGTGATGTGATGGTGGTTGATCCCACCTCCAGTGAATTTTTCAAGGCTTTCCGTGGCGGGGGTACTTCGCCTGGTGCTGCGTCTCCCTCTGGAAATCGCAAGTAAGTGACACAGATCGGCGCGCGCCCTGAAGGGCGCGCGCTTTCTTTTTTGTGACTGCAGGGGCTACTGTCTCGGCACGCAAGCGAGTTCGCTGGCAATTTTGTAGGCGTTGACGAGCGATGGTGCGTGACAGGGACAGGTGCCACTGAGTTGGTCCAACGTAGCGGGTAGTGGGCAGTCCTTGCCGGCTGTCATGCCGGTAGAATCGCCTTTTTAACAGCCTCCCATTTCCATGTCTGCCTGGGTCCTTCCGGATCACATTGCCGATGTCTTGCCTTCCGAGGCTCGCCACATCGAAGAACTACGTCGCGGGCTGATAGACACCGCTCAGAGCTATGGCTATGAGTTGGTCATGCCCCCCTTGATGGAACATCTCGAGTCGCTGTTGACGGGCACAGGTGAGGCGCTCGATCTACAAACCTTCAAGCTGGTTGATCAGTTGTCGGGGCGCTCCTTGGGGATTCGCGCTGACATGACGCAGCAGGTCGCTCGCATTGATGCCCACTTGCTCAATCGCGAAGGTGTCACTCGGTTGTGTTACTGCGGCCCTGTACTCCATACGCGGCCTGATCGGCCCCATGCCACGAGGGAACCGCTGCAGTTTGGCGCCGAAATTTATGGCCATGCCGGTTTGGAAGCCGATCTGGAGGCTGTTTTACTTGCGCTGCAGTGTTTGCGGGTGGCAGAAGTTCGTGAAACCAGCGTGGATTTGGCTGATGTGCGTATTGTTCGTCGTCTTCTGTCGGGTCTATCCCTGGACGTTCAGACGATGCGCAGAGTGCACTTGGCACTTGCAGCCAAAGATGCGAGCGAGTTGGCTAGCCTGACAAAAGCCTTTCCTGCCGCGCAACGTGATGGGTTAAATACGCTTTTGAAGTTGTATGGCGACATTTCTGTTTTGGACGAAGCTCAGCGGGCACTTCACTACGTGCCTGGTGTACACGAAATATTAGAGAACTTGCGCTCACTGGCCGCCCATCTCACCGGGGCCAACGTCACCTTTGATTTGGCAGACCTGAGAGGCTACGCCTATTACAGCGGGGCGCGATTCACCATCTATGCAAAGGGCGCGAGCGACGCCGTTGTCCGCGGTGGTCGGTACGATGAAGTCGGAGCAGTTTTTGGACGCAATCGTCCGGCTGCAGGCTTTAGCTTGGATATCAAGCAACTGGTGGGGGTTGTCTCCCCGCGGGCTTTGAAGGCCGCCATCAGAGCGCCTTGGAAGCAAGACTCTGAAGTCAACGCGGCGGTTGCCGAGTTGCGAAGCCAAGGCGAGACCGTTGTATGCGTTTTGCCTGGTCACGAAAGTGAAGTCGACGAGTTTCGCTATGACCGAGAGTTGGCAAAGGTTGCTGGCCGTTGGGTCGTGCAAGTTATTTGAAGCATTAGCTAATTGAATCGGGTTTGAAATGAAAGCAACCAAAGGTCGGAATGTGGTCGTCGTGGGCACTCAGTGGGGTGACGAGGGCAAAGGCAAGTTGGTGGACTGGTTGACGGAAAGCGCTCAAGGCGTAGTCCGTTTTCAAGGCGGACACAATGCAGGCCACACGTTGGTCATCAACGGTGTCAAGACTGCCTTGCACCTGATTCCTAGCGGCATCATGCGGCCGGGCGTGAAGTGCTACATCGGCAACGGTGTAGTGCTGTCAGTTGCCAAGTTGTTCGAGGAGATCGAAGGACTGGAAAAAGCTGGAGTGGAGGTGCGCTCACGTCTTCGCGTCAGCGAAGCCTGTCCTCTTATTTTGCCTTTTCATGTAGCGATTGATGTTGCTCGCGAAGCAGCACGCGAACATCAGGGGGCTGAAAAAATAGGCACAACGGGTCGTGGCATTGGACCGGCGTACGAAGACAAGATTGCGCGCCGCGCATTGCGTGTCCAAGATCTGAAGTACCCGACGCGCTTCGCTGAAAAGCTGCGTGAGTTGCTGAAGCTGCACAACCATGTGCTTAAGACTTTTCTGAACTCTGGCTCTTTTGTGTTCGGTACGTCGCTGGCTCCTTATCTGATCGATGGAGAGGTGCAATTTGACGCGGTGTACGATGAAGCAATGAGGCATGCAGAGTTGCTCCGGCCCATGATTGCAGACGTATCCAGCGAATTGAATACAGCCCATCTTGCAGGGGCTAATTTGCTGTTTGAGGGGGCACAGGGGACCTTGTTGGATGTCGATCATGGCACCTACCCTTATGTTACCTCCAGTAATTGTGTTGCAGGTAATGCTGCAGCGGGATCCGGGGTCGGGCCTGGCCTGCTTCACTATATTTTGGGCATCACTAAAGCCTACTGTACCCGTGTGGGAGGAGGACCTTTCCCCACCGAGTTGGACTGGGAGGTGGCTGGCACTCCTGGATATCACATGAGTACGGTAGGTGCGGAAAAAGGTGTTACCACTGGTCGAAGCCGGCGTTGTGGTTGGTTTGATGCAGCACTTTTGAAGCGCAGCGCTCAGGTCAATGGACTTACAGGGCTTTGCATTACCAAGCTCGATGTATTGGATGGGCTGTCAGAACTCATGCTGTGTACGGGCTACGAATTGGATGGCGTGCGAATCGAAATTCTTCCGATGGGGGCAGAGGAGATCTCGCGTTGTATTCCGATTTATGAATCAATTCCCGGATGGTCTGATTCAACCGTTGGTGTGACGAGCTATGAAAAATTACCGCCCAATGCAAGGCGCTATTTGGAACGTATTGAAGAGGTAACGGGTGTTCCGATCGCCATGATTTCCACAAGTCCTGACCGAGATCACACCATTACATTGCATAACCCATACTTGGCAAGTGAATAAGTGCCTGGTTAAGTTAAGCGAAATTGTAGTGATCGAATCAGGAGTGTTTTATGCTGACGGAAGATGGTAAGCATTTATATGTAAGCTATGATGAATATCACAGCTTGATTGAAAAATTGGCACTCAAGGTGCATCAGTCTGGCTGGGAATTTGATACGATTCTGTGTCTTGCCCGTGGCGGATTACGGCCAGGTGACATTTTGAGTCGAATTTTTGGCAAACCCCTTGCCATTATGTCAACCAGTTCTTATCGTGCAGAGGCGGGAACGATTCAAGGGCATCTTGATATCGCCAGATTCATCACCACGCCCAAAGGCGAAATCGCAGGGAAAGTGCTTTTGGTGGATGACCTGGCTGATTCCGGGCATACCTTGAGTGCGGTTATTGATTTGTTGAAGACGCAATATGCACCGATCATAGAATTGCGTAGCGCAGTGATCTGGACGAAAGCGATTTCTAGTTTTATTCCTGATTATTCTGTGGAGTTCTTGACGACCAATCCTTGGATTCATCAGCCATTTGAAGGCTATGATAATTTGAGTCCTGAAAAATTGATGGATAAATGGCGTCTGTGATTTTCATTCGAAGGAAGTTGCTGAGTTTTCGTGTATTTACAGACGACGATCTCAAACCTGAAGTTCAATGCCTGAACCTTAGAGCGTGTTATGAACTTCCTGCCCCAGCCAGCACCCGTGCGGCGGCGGGCAACATGAGCACCGCAAAGACAAGGAAATGCAGCCCGCCGAGCACTTCGGGCAGTCGCTCGTCGTCCCGCGAGAGCCTGCGGAATCTCGCCAGCCAGCCGAAGCTGCGCTCCAGTACCCAGCGCCGGGGCAGCAGCACGAAGCCCTTCTTCGCCTCCGGCAACTTCACGATCTGCAGGTCGATCCCGCTGTCCTGCGCTGCCTTGGATGCAGCCTCATCCGTGTAGCCCTGGTCCGCCAAGGCCAGCTGCACCGTGTGGCCCGTGGCCCGCTGCACGTCCTCGCACAGGCGCTGCACCTGGACACACTCCTGTTCGTCAGCCGGCGTGACATGCACCGCCAGCATGTGTGACCTGCCCCCTTTAGACGTGCCAATGTTGAATTAGCGAGTCCAAGGTTGTGGAGACTACTTAGTCCGCCCTGAACAATTCTGCTTTCAGCATCAGACGGGTCGGCGGTCATCAGGTGCTGCGACCAGTGCAGAGATGACTGCCTGCATGGACAGCCCGAATCGGACGCAATAAAGCCGCAGCGCGGCCAGGATCAGGCGCAGGTTGTGCCCGGCGCCGCACATCACCGCATGCAGCGCATCGCCCAGCGCACCCTTGAGCGGATTGCGACCCAGCCTGCCGTCCATCTTCATGTGGCCTATCGCTGGCTCGATGGCGCTTCTTCGCTTGATCATGGCCTTGAGCGTCCTCGTGATGCCCCGCTTCTGGCCCGAGCGCAGGATGCGCACGCCTTCGATCTCCACACCCCGGTAGCCCTTGTCCACGATGGCCGTGGCGGGCGGCCTGTCCGTGCCTGTGAGGATGCCCACCTGCTCCAGCGTCTGGGCCAACGTGTGGCCGTCGTAGGGGTTGCCCGGCATGGAGCGCATGCCCACCACCAGGCCTTCCTTGAGCGTGGTGGCGATGCTGACCTTCACGCCGAACTCGTAGGGTGTCCTGGCTTTGCCCTTGCTGATGCACTCCACCTCGGGCGCGTGCAGGGCGTACAGCTTGCTCTTGTCCTTGGGTGCCTGGGTCAGGATGCGACCTGTGCGCTGCAGCAGGTCCAGGACCTTGGCTTTGGCCGCTTCGGGCAGCACGTGCAGTTGGCGCTGCACCTCGCGGTGCACCCGCCCGACACGAGTGCGCAGCGTGCGCACGGCCTTCTTCATGCGCTTGAATTGCCTGGCGTGCGCGTAGCGCCCGATCTGCACGGCCAACCGAGGGGCCACCCGGTTGTAGTTCTGGCGCAGCCGCAGTCCGTTGTCCTCGGCCGCCTTGACCAAGTGCTGGCGACTCTTGTCCAGCAAGCGGCTGTCGGTGGGGTGCGCAATGGCCTTGGGCATCACCGTGGTGTCCACGATCACCTGCTGCGTACTGGCCTTCTGGATCACGCCGCCCTGGCGGGCAGCGTCGATGCTGGCGGCCAGCAGCGTCTCCACGCCTTCTTCGCCGATGCGCTTTCTCCAGCGCGTCAGGCTCGACGGATCGATGGGCGCCTCGGTCTGCAGGTAGGTCTCGCCGCAGAAGAACTGCCAGTACGGGTTCTCCACCCACGTATTGACCACGGCTTCGTCGGAGGCGTCGAACGTGTGCTGCAGGTACAGCAGGCCGGCGACCAAGCGCGGCGGCAAGGCCGGCCGGCCACGCACAGAAGTGAACGACACCGCGAACGTGCGCTCGATCTCGGCCCAGTCGATCAGCGCCGCCAGTCGGACCAGCGGGTGCTGCATGTTGATCAACTCGTCGAGCCGGGAGATGAACAACTCGCCGCTCTGCGGCTGTGAAGGCTTCGGACCCATCGAACTCCTCGGGGCGATTTGCAAGAAAACAGGTACTGGAACAACCATACCTTGCAAATCCTGCGTCCATCAAACCGAAGAACTGCAAGCCAGATCAACAGCTTGGGAATTGTTCAGGACGGACTACTTAATCTCCGGTGATTGCCCTGCATCGGCAGCACGCTGGCGATGCAGGGCGGCGAAGCTGACCGGCGGGATACGCCCCAATAAGCTGTGGGGCCGCACCTTGTTATAGTCGCGTCGCCAACGGGCGATTTCCCCTCTGGCTTGCGAAAGCGACTCGAATCACTGCTCATTCAGGCACTCGTCGCGGAACTTGCCGTTGAAGCTCTTGATATAGGCGTTCTGGGTCGGACAGCCTGCATCATTGAGCAGATGCCGAACACCGCGCGCCGCCGCCCCCGCCATGAAGGCCCAGCTGGTGAACTCCGGGCCCTGGTCGGTTTGGATCGCTAACGGGTAGCCGCGGAACTGCGCTGCCTGGTCCAGCAAGTGAGATAGCCCTCTGAATCTCCGGACACAGTCCATCGCTTATCTTCCAGATAGGCATAGGACTGTGAGTATGAATAGGCTGGATCGACATTCAGCCAAATAAAGCTGGACCAGCAAGATGCCGGCGAGAAAGTTGGCACACTTGCGGTCATAGCGCGTAGCCACGCGGCGCCATTGCTTCAGGCGTGCGAAACACCGCTCAATGCGATTACGCAAGCGGTACTTGACCTTGTCGTGGATGCGCGGCTGCTGGCAACTGCGTGACGGAATAACCGCCTCGCCCCCTTACGCCTGGATTGCCTCCACCAAGGCACGGCTGTCATAGCCCTTGTCGGCGAGCACATGCCCAGGTGCCAGCCCTGCCAGCAACGCATGGGCTTGGGTGATGTCGTTGCGTTGCCCGCCCGTCAGCAAAATGCGCACGGGTCGCCCCAGGGCATCGACGGCCAAGTGGATCTTCGTGCTCAGACCTCCTCGGGAGCGCCCCAGAGCCGAATCCGGCGCCCCCCTTTTCCCGTGGCCGCCTGCGCATGGGCTCTTACGATCAAACTGTCGATCATCACGTACTCGTTGTCCCGGTCACGGCTGAGCGTGTCGAACAGACGCTGCCACACTCCCTTCTCGGCCCAGCGGGTGAAACGCTTGTGCACGCTCTTGTAGGCCCCATAGCGTGGCGGCAGATCGCTCCAGCGCGCGCCGGAGCTAAGCACCCACAGCACGGCATTGACGAACACGCGGTTATCTGTGGCAGTACGGCCTGGGTCGCTGACCTTCCCTGGCAGCATCTGCTCTATGCGCGCCCACTGCGCATGGCTTAATTCGTAGCGGCTGGGACGCGATGAAGTTGATCGTTCATTCATCCCTTTAGCCTATAAGCTGAATGTCGATTCAGCCTAGGGATACAGAGACGATTGAAGTCATTGCCCGAGATCAGCGCAGGCGACGCTGGTCGGCTGCCGAGAAGGCGACGTTGGTTCTCAAGACGTATGAACCGGGCATGAGCGTGTCACTCGTGGCCCGCCAGGAGGGCGTATCGGCTAGCCTGCTGTTCTGCTGTTCACTTGGCGCCGCCTGGATCGCGAAGGCGCGCTGGTGGCCGTGAGCGCAGGAGAAGCGGTTGTGCCGGCATCGGAGCTGGCCGCAGTCCGCGCCGAGATCGCCAAGCTGCAACGCATGCTGGTCAAGAAGACCTTGGAGAACGAAATCCTCAAGGAAGCCGTGGAGATCGCCGCGCCAAAAAAATGGATTGCGCGCTCGCCCTTGTTGCCCAGGGACGACCAATGAAGTTAGTCTGCTCGGCGCTGGTCGTGGTGCGCTCGAAGCTGCATGTGCGGTATCACCGGACCGGTGACTGGCGAGATGGCCGCAGTAGCCGCACGCCGGCCCAGGATGAGGCATTTCTGGCCGACATCCGATGCCACATTGCCGGGTTGCCCAGCTATGGCTATCGCAGGGCTGGTGCGCTGCTCAATCGAGATCGGCGTTCGCAGGGCCGATGGGTGCTGAACCACAAGCGCATCTATCGGGTCATGGCTTGGCATCAGCTACTACCCAAGGCGCCCAAGCGGCGGCATTCGAGCCGCGTTCACGATGGCCAGGTCAGCGTGCCGATGAGCAATATGCGCTGGTGCTCCGACGGCTTCGAGATCAAGTGCGATTCGGGCGAGATAGTGACGGCCACCTTCGCCAAGCACTACTGCGACCGGGAGATCTTGGCGTGGCGGGCCTGGGAGGGCAAGGGGCTGCAGGGTGAACCGGTGCGCGACATGCTGGTGGAAGCCGTGGAGCGGCGCTTCGGCGCGGTTGAGGCTATGCCCCAGGAGTAAGAACTGGAGTTGCTCACGGAGAACGGCATCACCTATATCGCGCATGAGACGCGCGGCATTGCCAGATCGCTGGGGCTGAAGCCGATCAAAACGCCGGTGTACAGCCCGCAGAGTAATGGCATGGCCAAGAGCTTCGTCAACACCTTCAAGCGCGACTACTGAATCGCCCCGGCATTTCTAGACACTTTTGAGCCGTTGGGAATGTTGCTGTTCGAACTCTACAGGTGATAGTCCCGCCGCCGATGAATGTCGGCGCTTTGAGTTGTAGAACATTTCAATGTAGTTGAAGACATCAGCTCGCGCATCGTCACGGGTGTCGTAGACCCGCCTGCGGATGCGCTCGCGCTTGAGCAGTTGGAAGAAGCTCTCGGCCACTGCGTTGTCGTGGCAGTTGCCACGGCGGCTCATGCTGTTGACCAGGTTGTGGTCGAGCAGGAAGGTCTGCCACTCGTGGCCGGTGAACTGACAGCCCTGATCGGAATGAACCATGACAGGCGCATGCGGCTGGCGGCGCCATAGTGCCATCAGCAGTGCATCGAGGACCAGGCTCGTGTCAATGCGGCTACCCATGGACCAGCCCACTACTTGGCGCGAGAACAGATCGACCACAACCGCCAGGTACAGCCAGCCTTCGTGGGTTCGGATGTAGGTGATGTCCGTGACCCAGGACTGATTGGGCCCAGCCACCTTGAACTGACGCTGCAGGTGGTTTGGCGCGACCACCGCGGGCTTGCCACCTCGCAGTCCAGGCCTGCGGCCGTAGCCCGTCTGCGAGCGCA